>JAUHWP010000086.1 GCA_030424645.1 Alphaproteobacteria bacterium | reverse complement strand
CTTTCTGCATGAAACCATTCGCACCTCGTCCACGCTTCAGCCCTTCGGCGGCAAGGAATTGTCGCGCAGCGGCAATCGTCCGCTCGACCAATGTATCGAGTTGATGCAGGCCAACCTGGAAGAACCTTTGCAGATATCCGAGCTTGCGGGCTATCTGAACATTTCGGAGCGGTCATTGGAGCGTCAGTTTCGCAAGCATTTCGGCACGACACCCAACGCTTATTATCGTGAGTTGCGGCTAAACCAAGCCAACACCTTGCTGCTAAAAACCTCGATGAGTGTGCGTGAAGTTGGGCTGGCATGCGGATTTTCCAATGGCTTCTCGTCCCTGTTCGGGCGGCATTTCGGGATTACACCGACCGCCCTAAGGCGCGCGCAGGCTCCTGCGGGATGACAGATTTCCGACAAACATGACGGATTGAAAGGGTTTTGACCTCGGCAATCGTGCAACCGTCTGGCCAAACCCACATGGAGTGAGATGTTATGAGCCTTCCCAATCACGCCCGTGTCGTCATCATCGGTGGCGGCGTCATCGGATGTTCTGTTGCCTATCACCTGACCAAGCTGGGCTGGACAGATGTGGTGCTGCTGGAACGCAAGCAGCTGACATCGGGCACCACGTGGCACGCGGCCGGGTTGATCGGCCAGCTACGCTCGTCGTCGAACATGACCAAGCTCGCCAAATACTCGGCTGACCTGTATCTGGGGCTTGAGGATGAAACCGGCGTGGCGACCGGTATGCGGCAGGTCGGATCCGTGTCGGCGGCGCTGACCGATGAGCGTCTGGAGGAGCTTTATCGCAGTGCTGCAATGGCGCGGGCCTTCGGCGTTCCATGCGAGGAACTGTCGCCCGCCGAGGTCAAGGAACGATATGAGCATATCAACCTTGATGGTGTGACCGGGGGCATCTGGCTGCCCACCGACGGGCAGGCCGACCCGGCGAATATCGCGCTGGCCCTGGCGAAGGGCGCGCGGCAACGGGGGGCGTTGATCAAGGAACGCACCAAGGTCACGGGGGTCGTGCGGGATGGGCGCAAGGTCACGGGCGTGACTTGGGTGTCGGATGACGGGTCGGATCAGGGCACCATTGCCTGTGACATGATCGTCAACTGCGCGGGTATGTGGGGTCGCGAGGTCGGCAAAATGGCCGGGGTGAACGTGCCGCTGCACGCCTGCGAGCATTTCTATATCGTGACCGAAGGCATCTCGGGCCTGACCCAGATGCCGGTGCTGCGGGTGCCGGATGAATGCGCCTATTACAAGGAAGATGCGGGCAAGATCCTGCTGGGCGCGTTCGAACCCCACGCCAAGCCTTGGGCGATGGATGGCATTCCCGACACGTTCGAGTTCGACCAACTGCCCGAGGATTTCGACCATTTCGAACCCATCCTCGAAGCCGCCTGCAACCGGATGCCGATGCTGGCCGAGGCGGGCATCCACACCTTCTTCAACGGCCCCGAAAGTTTCACGCCCGACGATGCCTATCACCTTGGTCTTGCGCCCGAAATGGACAATGTCTGGGTCGCGGCGGGCTTCAACTCGATCGGTATCCAGTCGGCAGGCGGGGCCGGGATGGCGCTGGCACAATGGATGGAGGACGGGCAGAAACCGTTTGACCTTGGTGATGTGGATATCAGCCGGATGCAGCCGTTCCAGGGCAACCGGACCTATCTGTTTGAGCGGTCCAAGGAAACGCTGGGCCTGCTTTATGCCGATCACTTCCCGTTCCGCCAGAAGGCCACGGCGCGCGGCGTCCGGCGCACGCCGTTTCACCAGCACCTGCTGGACCGGGGTGCCGTGATGGGCGAAACGGCGGGGTGGGAGCGTGCCAACTGGTTTGCCAATGAAGGCCAGGTGCGGGAATACGAATACACCTGGCGCCGCCCCAACTGGTTCGACAACGCCGCCGCCGAACACAGGGCGGTGCGCGAGAATGTCGGCATGTATGACATGTCATCCTTCGGCAAGATCCGCGTTGAAGGCCCGGATGCGGAAGGGTTCCTGAACAAGGTTTGTGGGGCCGATATATCGGTGCCTGTGGGCAAGATCGTCTATACGCAGTTCCTGAACATACGCGGCGGGATCGAGGCGGACGTGACCGTTACCCGCCTGTCGGAAACCGCCTATCTTGTCGTCACACCCTCTGCCACCCGTCTGGCGGACGAAACATGGATGCGCCGCCATCTGCGCGACGCGCGGGTGGTGATCACCGATGTGACGGCAGGCGAAGGCGTGCTGGCGGTGATGGGGCCAAATTCCCGTGCGCTTCTGCAGCGTGTTAGCCCCGCGGATTTCAGCAATGACGCCAACCCCTTCGGAACCGCGCAAGAGATCGAGCTGGGCATGGGTCTGGCCCGCGCCCATCGTGTTTCATATGTGGGCGAACTGGGGTGGGAGATTTACATCTCGTCCGACATGGCCGCCCATGCGTTCGAAACCCTGTATGAAGCCGGGCAGGACATAGGCCTGACGCTCTGCGGAATGCACATGATGGACAGTTGCCGAATCGAAAAGGCGTTCCGCCATTTCGGGCATGACATCACCTGTGAAGATCATGTGCTTGAGGCCGGGCTGGGTTTCGCGGTCAAGACCGACAAGCCCGACTTCATCGGTCGGGATGCGGTGCTGGCCAAGAAAGACGAAGGGCTGTCGACCCGGATGGTGCAGTTCAAACTGACCGACCCCGAACCCCTGCTTTATCACAATGAACCCCTGATCCGTGATGGTGAGATCGTCGGCTATCTCAGCTCGGGCGGCTATGGCCATCATCTTGGGGCGGCGATCGGTATGGGATACGTGCCCTGCAAAGGGGAAAGTGCGGCCGATATTCTGGCGTCGTCCTATGAAATCGACGTGGCGGGCACGCGGGTGAAGGCTGATGCGTCGCTGAAGCCCATGTATGATCCGAAATCGGAAAGAATGCGTGCATGAGCTTCGATATCCAGCCAAACCTGCAAGGAGAAACAATCGCCCTGCGCGGTCTGTGTGAAACCGATCGTGCGGGTCTGTATCAGGCGGCAAGCGATCCGAAAACATGGGCCGGGCATCCGGCGCATGACCGCTTCAAACCCGATGTTTTCAACACTTATTTCGACTTCCTGCTGAAAGCCGGTGGCACCTGTGCGATACGGGATCTGGATCAGGGCCGGCTGATTGGCTGTTCGCGCTACTATGTAGGGCCGGATGCGCCCAGTGACATCGCCATCGGGTTTACCTTTCTGAACCACGTATATTGGGGTGGCATCGTGAACTTCGAACTGAAGACCCTGATGCTGGATCATGCCTTCATGGTGTTTGAGCGGGTATGGTTTCACATTGACCCAACGAATATCCGGTCACAGAAAGCCACCGCTAAATTGGGGGCGGTGTTTCATAAGGAACAGGTGCTGGATCTGACCGGGTCGGGCACAGCTGTGCCATGGCTGTGCCTGTGTCTTGAGCGCGATACCTGGCAACAGGTTAAGCGCGCGTGTCATCATCACGGTTCGTGATGATGACACGCACGTAAATCACGCTACCGTTTTTCGCGCCACCTGCCATAAAGGCGGCGTAAGGAACGCGCGATGACCGATTTGACCCGACCCGAGAACGACGACACGCCGCAGGGGCTGGCCTTTGCCATTACGGCTTATGTCATGTGGGGATTCCTGCCCTTTTACATGAAAGCAGTGGCGCATCTGCCGGTGGCCGAGATCGTCGCCCACCGGGTTATCTGGTCTGTGCCGATTGCGGGCCTTGTCCTGATCCTGTCGCGGCGCACCCGCGATCTGCGCGCCGCGCTGGCAAATCCCCGGATGCTGGCGCAGGCGTGTCTGACGGCGGCGTTGGTCTCGGTGAACTGGGGTACCTACATCTGGGCGATTGTCACGGATAATGCGCTTGAGGCTGCGCTGGGCTATTACATAAATCCGCTGTTCTCGATCTTTCTTGGTGCTGTTTTGCTGGGCGAACGCCTGTCACGTGCACAGCTTGTTGCCATTGCACTGGCATTTATGGCGGTTGTGATCCTGACCGTGGACACCGGCAAACTGCCGGTTGCGGCGTTGACCCTGACGGTATCCTGGGGGTTTTATGCCTTTTTCAAGAAATCCCTTCCCGTCGGGCCAAACCAGGGGTTCCTGTTGGAAGTTCTGATCCTGCTGATCCCGGCGCTGACCTATGTCGGGTGGTTGTTCGTGCGGGGCCAAAGTCACTTTCTGGACAGTGGCACGAACACGATGCTGTTTCTGGGGTGCGGTGTGATCACCGCCGTCCCCCTGATGATCTACGCCAATGGCGCAAAGCTGCTGCGCCTTTCGACCATTGGCATTCTTCAGTATATCGCGCCGACGATGATCTTCCTGATCGCTGTCTTTGTGTTTGATGAACCGTTCGGCCGGGCCCAGATGGTTGCCTTTCCGCTGATCTGGCTGGCGCTGGTGATCTATACCACGTCGATGCTGCGCGGGATGCGCCGCAGGCGCTGAGCCTTGTCCCTGTCCACCACACAGGTTATCTGGCGCGCATGTCAGACACATATGCCCCACCCGACGATCCGCTGGTGATCGTCCATCAGGATCACGAGCTTTTGCTGGTCGACAAGCCCTCGGGCCTTCTGTCGGTGCCGGGCAAGGGCGAGCATCTGGCCGACTGCCTGTTGTCCCGCATTCAAGCGGTGTTTCCGGATGCGCTTCTGGTGCACCGGCTGGATCGCGACACGTCGGGCATTATGGTCTTTGCGATGACCCCGCACGCGCAGCGCCACCTGGGGCTTCAGTTTGAAAAACGTCAGGTCAGGAAGGTCTATGTCGCCCGCGTCTGGGGACATGTGGCGGACCGCGAAGGCACGGTTGATCTGCCGCTGATCGTCGACTGGCCCAACCGGCCCAAGCAGCATGTGGATTTCGAGAACGGCAAACCCGCCGTGACCGACTGGAAGGTGCTGAAACACGAGGATACGGCGACCCGCGTGCGCCTGTTTCCCCAGACCGGGCGCAGCCACCAGTTGCGGGTGCATATGAAGGAAATCGGCCACCCGATCCTGGGCGATCCGTTCTATGCCGAAGGCGAAGCACGTAATGCGCCGCGCCTGATGCTGCATGCCGAAAGCCTGCGCCTGCGCCACCCCGATGGCGGAAAAGGGCTGACCTTCAAGGCCAGATGCCCGTTTTGAGCGGATGACCTTAGGGCAGTTCCCCTTGCCGCAACCGCGCCTTCCTGCTTGACTGCGCCAACGTCAAGGAGGTTCACATGATCCAGCCCGTCATATCCGGCACCGGGGTGTTTACACCCGAACAGGTCGTCACCAACGCCGAACTGGTCCAGGCGTTCAATGCCTATGCCGACAAGCAGAATGCCCGGAATGCCGCTGCTATTGCCGCGGGTGACATGCGGCCCATCGGGCATTCCAGCGAAGAGTTCATCGTGTCTGCCTCGGGGATCGAGCAACGCTATGTGATGGACAAGACGGGTGTGCTGGACCCGGATGTGATGCACCCGATCCTGCGACAGCGCAGCGATGACGAACCGGGCATCATGACTGAAATGGGGATGGACGCCTGCCAGAAGGCCTTGGCGCAAGCCGGACGCCAAGCAGGCGAAGTCGACCTGATCATCTGCGCGGCGTCGAACCACGAACGCGCCTATCCGGCGATTGCCATAGAAATCCAACAGGCGCTGGGCGCGGGCGGGTTTGCGTTCGACATGAACGTGGCCTGTTCCTCGGCCACGTTCGGCATTCAGGCCGCCGCTGACATGATCCGGTCGGGGTCGGTTCGGCGGGCGCTGGTGGTGAACCCGGAAATCTGCTCGGCCCACCTGGAATGGCGCGACCGGGATTGCCATTTCATCTTCGGCGATGTGGCCACCGCGACGCTGATCGAACGGAAAGAGGACGCCAAGGGCGACCATTTCGAGATCCTGTCGACCCGCTGCCTGACCCAGTTTTCCAACAACATCCGCAACAACAACGGCTTCCTGCGCCGCACCCGCGAGGCAGGGGACGACCTGCCCGACCGCCGCGACATGCAATTCATGCAGAACGGGCGGAAGGTGTTCAAAGAAGTGCTGCCCATCGTGTCAAAACACATTCTGGATCATATCGGCGACATCGGCGTCGCGCCCGATGACCTGAAACGGCTGTGGCTGCATCAGGCCAACAAGACGATGAACGACTTTATCGGCAAGAAGGTGCTGGGCCGCACCCCGGAAGAGGGCGAACAACCGAACATCCTGCAAGACTACGCCAACACGTCCTCCGCCGGGTCGATCATCGCGTTCTCGAAATACTCGGACGACCTGGCGCCGGGCGACACCGGGGTGATCTGCTCGTTTGGAGCGGGGTATTCGGTCGGGTCGGTGGTGGTACGCAAAGCCTAGGCGTTGTGCGTGGCGGGTTAAGTGAGTTGGGCACGCCTGCCCAACTCTTCGCTATCGGGAAAACAATCAGCCGACTTTCTTGATCTCGACCGAGTGGGGATAAGGGATGGTGATGCCGTTCTTGTCGAAGGCTTCTTTCACGGCCTTCGTAAGCGCGAACTTCACGTTCCAGTATTCGGCGCTGTCCGTCCATACCCGCGCCGTCAGGTCGACGCTGCTATCCCCAAGATTTGTCAGCCGGACCCAGGGGGCGGGGTCATCGTGGACACGCGCATCAGCGGTCGCGAGGTCAAGAATGATCTGCATCGCTTTGTCTGCATTGTCGTCATAGTCGATGCCGAACACCAGATCGACCCGACGTGTGTCGTGATGCGAGAAGTTCTTGATGATGGCGCCCCACGCTTGGCCGTTGGGGACGATGATCTGCACGTTGTCCGGCGTCACCAGTTCAGTGACAAACAGGCTCAGTTCTTTGACCGTGCCGGAGGTTCCTGCGATATCGACGAATTGCCCGATCTTGTAAGGTCTGAACAGGATCAGCATGAAGCCAGCGGCGATGTCGCTGAGCGTCCCCTGAAGGGCAAGTCCGATCGCAAGGGTTGCCGCGCCCATGATGGCGACAAGGCTGGTTGCCTCGATCCCGAACAGGGACAGGACCGCAACGAGCACCATCAGCAGAATGACCCAGCGGACCATGGATGCGGCGAAGTTTCCAAGGGTCGGGTCTATCGACGTGTTGGCGTTGATCTTGCGCCGGACGATTCCAGAGATCGCATTGGCTGCGATCCAGCCGATAATCAGAACCAGGATGGCCTTCAGGGCGTTGGTCACAAGTGGCCCGTATGATGTGATCTGTTCGATGATGCTTTGCATGTGTTCCCTCGTTAATCTGACCTACGTTGTCAGGCCGTGGATATTCGATCTGACGGTGCTGGACCACCTGTCATTGCGGGAAATCTGGCGGGCAAACAAAGAAAAAGGCCCGCAGTTGCGGGCCTTTCCAACGTGTTTCGGCAAGGTTCTTACGTGTTCGACCAGCCCGATACGGCTTTGACCTCAAGGAAATCCTCGATCCCCAGGATGCCGCCCTCGCGGCCGTTGCCGGATTGTTTATAGCCGCCGAAAGGCGAGCCTGCGGCGCGGGATGTGCCGTTCATCTCGACCATGCCGGACCGCAGGTGGCGGGCCACGCGGTTGGCGCGGGTGCCGTCCTGTGTCTGGATATAGTTGGTCAGGCCATAGACGGTGTCATTGGCGATCTCGACGGCCTCTTCCTCGGTGTCGAAGGGGATCATCGCCATCACCGGGCCGAAGATTTCTTCGCGGGCGATGGTCATGTCATTGGACACATCCGCAAAGATTGTGGGCTTGACGAAATAGCCCTTGTTCAGGCCTTCGGGTCGCCCGGTGCCGCCCGCGATCAGGCGCGCGCCTTCGTCAATACCGACCTGGATCAGGTCCTGGATCTTGTTCCACTGAACCTCGCTGACCACCGGGCCGATATGGCGGCCTTCCTGACTGGCCGGGCCGACCTGCACCTTCTCGGCGGCCTCGCGTGCGGTTTCGACGGCCTGGTCATAGACGCCGCGCTGCACCAGCATCCGCGACGGTGCGTTGCAGCTTTGGCCGGTGTTCTGCATCATGTGCATCACGCCGCGTTTCACGGCCTTCTCGTCGGCATCGTCAAAGACGATGTTCGCCCCTTTGCCGCCCAGCTCCAGCGCCACGCGTTTGAGCGTATCGGCAGCCGCCTTGGAAATGGCGATGCCCGCGCGTGTCGAACCGGTGAAGCTGACCATGTCGACATCAGGATGGGTGGACAGTTGCGTGCCGACGCCCATGCCGTCGCCATTGACCATGTTATAGACACCGGCAGGGAAGCCTGCTTCGTCTACGATCTCGCTCCAGACGATTGAGGACAGGGGCGCGATTTCGGATGGCTTCAACACCATGGTGCAGCCCGCCGCCATCGCCGCCACACATTTCAGCGTCACCTGGTTCATCGGCCAGTTCCATGGCGTGATCATCGCGCAGACGCCGATGGGTTCATACAGCAGTCGGTCATTCGGAGCATGCGCCCCCAGCATCTTGTCGAACTCGAAATCCTTGAAAGCGGTGATGAAGTTCTGGATGTGCCATGTGCCCGACCCGACCTGCGAGGTGCGGGCCAGATCAATCGGGGCGCCCATTTCCAGGCTCATCGCCTCGGCCAGATCGTCCGAGCGTTTCTGATAGACCTTCAGAAGGGTCTCGATCAGGGCCAGCCGGTCCTCTTTCTTCGAAAAGCCCCAGTCGGCAAAGGCGGCCTTGGCGGCGGCGACGGCGGCGTCGGTATCCGCCTGATCGCCCAGCGAAATGACCGCGCAGACCTCTTCGGTCGACGGGTCGATGACATTCAGGTCATTGGGCGCCTTGGGGGCGACCCACTGGCCGTTGATATAGAAGTCGCGTTTCTCGATCATTCCAGTCTCCTTGGTCGGATTTGCGTGCACTCTGGCACCGGGATTTGCCCGGCGCAACCCACGGAAACAAAATTTGATCAAATTTATGGGGTGCGACGATTTAGTTGCGTTCGACGGTGTTCCGAGTCTTTAAAAAGGCAGAACAGATCGTAACTTTAGAACAATCATACACCCGGACAGGAGAATTTTTATGGGACTTCGCATCAACGACACCGTGCCAAATTTCATTGCGGACACGGATCAGGGGAAAATCACGTTTCATGACTGGATCGGCGACGACTGGGCCATCCTGTTTTCGCACCCGAAAGACTACACCCCGGTCTGCACGACCGAGTTCGGGGCCGTTGCCCAGCTTGCCGATGAATGGGCCAAGCGCGGCACCAAGGTGATCGGCCTGTCCGTCGACAGCGCGCAAGAGCATGTCAGCTGGAAGAAGGATATCGAAGGCTATGCCGGTGCCAAGGCCAGCTTCCCGATCATTGCCGACGAAGATCTGGCCGTGTCCAAGATGTTCGATATGCTGCCTGCCGAAGCCTATCTGCCCGACGGGCGCACCGCTGCCGATTCCGCGTCGGTCCGGTCGGTGTTCATCATCTCGCCCGACAAGAAGGTGCAGTTGATCATGACCTACCCGATGTCGGTGGGCCGGAACTTCGCCGAGGTGCTGCGCGCCCTGGACGGTTTGCAAGCGACCTTCGGCACGCCCATCGCCACCCCGGCAAACTGGGTCAAAGGGCAGGATGTGATCGTTGCGCTGACGTTGAATGACGAAGAGGCGAAGGCGAAATTCGGCGATGTCGATATCAAGCTGCCCTATCTGCGGACCATCGCCGACCCCAGCTGACCCGAGCGAGCAGCCAAACCGAAAAGCCCGCGGTTGATGCCGCGGGCTTTGTTGTTCCTGTTGAACAGTCCTGGGACGAACCGCTTCAATCCGTCAACGCAGCGGCGTGCACGGCCTGGCTCAGCACGTCGCGGTCGCCGATATGGTTGGCAAGGATCAGGATCAGCCGCGCGTTCAGGGCATCGCTGTCGTCCTTCGACAATCCCTCGTGTATGGCCAGAAGTTCGGCATAGAAGTCATCGGCGCGGTTGATGTTCGGTGTCAGGATAAGATCGGTCATGGCGGTTACTCCTTCCCCGTTGCGCGGCGGATGGCGGCGCGGAACAGGCTTTCGTCAAAGCTGGGGCGGCGGGCGGCAACGTGCTGGTCGGGCCGGATCAGATAGACCGCGCTTGGCGCGTGACCCAGATAGCGGTCCTTCAACGCACCGGTTCTGTCGTCTTTCACCGACAGGGCCAGGCGTTCGACCGTGACGCCGTCTTCCTCGATGCTGTCGGGGGCGTCCGCGTCGATGGTCAGCAGCGTGAATTTGTTGCCCAGTTTGCGCAACAGAAACTCATCCCCCAGCGGTGCGTCCGGGCAGGACGAGCCGGGGCGCGTTCGCATCGGACCGTCCAGCGCATCGGCCGAGTTCAGGGGCGAGCCGTCATAGGTGCAGGGCACGGACAGGCGCCCCGAGTTCACCAGGGGCCGGGCAAATTCGTAATGTTCGGCCAGATCCAGAACCGAGTCGCGCAGCAACCGGCTCATCTCCGATTTCGGTGTGATGAAATCGGTCGAGCGGGTCGAGTTCAGGATATTTTCGTCCGCGCCATGGATGCGTTCAATGTCATAGCTGTCCAGCAGGTGTTCGCCCGCCTTGCCTTCGATGACAAGTTTCAGCTTCCAGCCAAGGTTATCCGTGTCTTGCAGGCCCGAGTTTGCCCCCCGTGCACCGAAGGGCGAGACCTGGTGCGCGGCATCGCCTGCAAACAGGACACGGCCATGGCGAAACTTTTCCATCCGGCGGCATTGGAAGGTATAGATCGACACCCATTCAAGCTCGAATTCCACATCGTCGCCCAGCATGGCTTTCAGACGGGGGATGACGTTTTCGGGCTTCTTTTCTTCTTCCTTGTCGATATCCCAGCCCAGTTGCAGGTCGATGCGCCAGACGCCATCGGGTTGCTTGTGCAAAAGGGCCGACTGGCCGCGGTTGAAGGGCGGGTCGAACCAGAACCAGCGTTCTGAGGGGAAGTCGGCCTCCATGATCACGTCAGCGATCAGGAAGTTGTCTTCGAACACGCGGCCGACGAAGTCCAGCCCCAGCATCTGACGCGTCGGTGACCCGGCGCCGTCACAGGCCACCAGCCAATCGGCCTCGATGTTATAGGACCCGTCCGGCGTGTCGATTTCCAGCGTCGCGTGGTCGGGGTGGGTGCCGATGGCCGTGACCTTGCTGCCGCCGCGTATCTCGATCGGGGCGCCTCCGGCCTCCAACTCGCGAACCCGGTTCACCAGGTATTCTTCGAAATAATACTGTTGCAGGTTGATGAAGGCGGGGCGTTCGTGACCCTGTTCAGGCTGAAGTTCGAATTTGTAGACTTCGCGGTCATCGAAGAAGACCTTGCCCACATCCCATTCAACACCCTTGTCGACCATCGCCTGACCGCAGCCAAGGCGGTCGAGAATTTCCAGCGGCCGTTTTGCAAAACAGATGGCGCGCGAGCCGAAGCTGACCTTGTCATTGTCATCCAGGATGACGACCTTCACGCCCTGCTGGGCCAGGTCGATCCCCATGCCAAGCCCGATGGGTCCGGCGCCGATGATGACGACGGGGTGGCGAACAGGGGCCGCCGCATCCTGATCGGGGCTGTGCTCATACGGATAAAGCGGGACTTCGAAAATCTTGTTCATTCGGTTCTCCTCCGGCTGGCGATGGTCGCCGATACGCATTTTAATGGATTTCGTTGCGAAAGCTACGAATCCGGTGGGGATGCGCTGATATGCGTCACCGCACCCCCTCGCCGGGTGTCAGCCCTGCAGGGCGTCCCACATCTCAAGATCGCGTTGCGCGGTCCAGATCCGGGGCGTGTCGATGCCGCGGGCCTCGTCATAGGCGCGGGCGACGTTGAAGGGCAGGCAGTGCTCGTAAATCGCGTAATCGGCAAACTTGGGGTCGCATTCCGCGCGGCAGGCATCCCATGCTTCTTTCAGCGATCCGCCACGGGCGGCAACCTTGGCCACCGGGCGATAGGTGCTTTCGACGAAGTCGCGGGTGTTTTCGATGGCGGCATTCACCATGTCGCGGCCCACCAGCGCATCGCCGCGCCCCGGTGCAATCGCGTCCACGTCGAAAGCGGCGATGTTGTCCAGCGTGTCGCCCCAATCGCTGAAATGCCCGTCACCGCAATAGCAGGCGGAATGATATTCGACGATATCGCCGGTGAACATCACGTTCTGGTCGGGCACATGGATGACGATGTCGCCCGCCGTGTGGGCGCGGCCCAAATGCATCAGGTCAATGCGCCGATTGCCCAGATAGACGGTCATGTCATCCGAGAATGTGGTGGTCGGGAAGGTCAGGCCGGGAATGCTCTCATGCCCTTCGAACAGGCGCGGAAAGCGCTGGAACTCGCTGTCCCAATCCTCTTGCCCGCGCTCAACGACCATCGCGCGGGCGGTGTCGCCCATGATGACCTGATCGGCCCCATAGGCGGACGCGCCCAGAACCCGCACCGCGTGATAATGGGTCAGCACCACGTGGGAAATCGGCTTGTCGGTCACGCTGCGCACGCATTCGATCACCTTGTTTGCCAGGCGCGGCGTCGCCTGTGCTTCGACGATCATGACACTGTCATCGCCAATGATGACGCCCGAGTTCGGGTCGCCCTCGGCGGTGAAGGCATAAAGCCCGTCGCCCACCTGGGTGAAGCTGATCTTCTTCTCGGTCATGTCGCCTTGCGATGCGAATGCTTTTGCCATGGTCAGGTTTTCCTTTCTGGACAGGGGCTTGGGAACGTGATTCCTTCGCCTCATGTTTGATCGTCGGTCTCTGCCCTATTGGGCTGTTTTCTGTGTCACCCTCGCCACGCTTATCACATTGCTGGCGATGGGTCGGAATCTGTCATGCCCCTGCGGTTATACACTGCTTTGGTATGCGGGCGATGACAGCGGGCAGGGGTCGCAGCATCTTATGGATTGGTATACGCCCAGCCATTTGATCCACGGGGTCTTGTTCTATGGCGCGACCTTCCTGTTGATGCGCCGCTTTGCGCTGGGCTGGCGGCTCTTGGTTGCCACCATCGTCGAAGGCGCGTGGGAGGTGTTGGAAAACACCGAA
>JAUHWP010000085.1 GCA_030424645.1 Alphaproteobacteria bacterium | reverse complement strand
GGCGACGCCGCAATGCGAGACCGGTTGCTGGCCCAAGACTGCCTGACGACTCTGATCGAGCTCGATCCGGCCGGCATGTCGGCTGAAGTCATCGGGTCGATGATCGACTTCCTGCCGGTCGAAGAGGACAATGCAAGCCTGATCCGGATGATGTCCGATCCCCGGATTCGCATCGTCGCCATGACCGTCACCGAAGGCGGATACTATCGAAACGCGACCGGCGCTTTCGATGCGGATCATCCCGACATTCGACACGACGCAGAATTCCCGGAAAAACCCAAAACCGCGTTCGGCGCGATGGTCGCGGCGTTGAAGGACCGACGAGCTTCCGGGTTGCCCGCCTTTACAGGGCAAAGCTGTGACAACCTGCAGAGTAACGGCGCCGTCTTGCGGCAGACCATTGTCGGACTGGCCAAACTGACAGATCCCGACCTCGCTTCCTGGATCGACGAGAACGCCACTTTCCCAAACTCCATGGTCGATTGCATCGTCCCTGCCACCGGCCCCCGCGAACTGGACCTGGCACAGGCGCTGGGCATCGACGACGCGGCACCGGTCACACATGAGAACTATCGCCAATGGGTGATCGAGGATGACTTCTGCGCCGGACGACCGGATTGGGACCGGGTGGGCGCCACCTTCACCGATGATGTGCACAGCTACGAATCGATGAAGATCCGCATTCTGAACGGCGGGCATCAATTGATCTCGAACCCCGGCGAGGTTCTGTCGGTCAACAGCATCGCCGAGTGTATGGACCATCCGCTGATCGGTCCGTTCTTCCGCAAGGTGGCCGTGACCGAGATTGCGCCGCATGTGGACCCGGTGCCGGGGATGACGGCGGATGCCTATGTCGATCTGATCGACCGGCGCTTTTCGAACCCCGAGATCGTCGACACCGTGCGCCGCGTGGCCTTTGACGGTTCGTCCCGGCAGACCGGGTTCGTGCTGCCCACCCTGCGCGATGCGCTTGCCACGGGCGGCCCGATCGACGGGCTGGCGCTGTCGCAGGCGATCTGGGCACGGATGTGCGAAGGCACCCGCGAGGACGGGAGCGAGATCGCGCCGAACGATCCGATCTGGGGCACGCTGACCCAGGTCGCCCAGGCGGCCAGAACCGATCCGATGGCGTGGGTGCGGCAAGACAGCCTTTATGGCGATCTTGCCGATGATGCGCGCTTTGTCGACAGCTTCGTGCGCTGGTTCCGGTTGGTGTGGTCAGACGGGGTCGAGGCGGCGGTCACGGCCTATCTGAACGGATAGCACCGGGTGTCAGCCCGCCCGCAAATGCGGGTCCAGCCGTCCGGCGGCAAGGGCTGACAGAGCCACCATCGCGGTCGCGGTGCCCAGCATCAGGGGAAGCCCGCCGATCTGATAGGTCAGGCCGGACAGCAGCGTGCCCAGCAGGCGCCCGCCCGCATTCGCCATGTAATAGAAGCCCACATCCATCGTCACGCGCTCGGCCTGTGTGAAAGCCAGGATCAGGTAAGAATGAAGCGAGGAATTGACAGCGAAAAGCGCGCCGAAGACCAGCAGCCCAACAACCAGCGTCACGGTCAGCCAGGGCTCGGGACCGTTGGCCAGCATGGCCAGCAGCGTCAGGGCGGCTGGCACGCTGGACAGGCCCATGGCCCACCGGCGGGCGGCGCGGATCAGATCAGCCTCCGACCGCTGTCGCGCGCGCAAAAGGCGGGGGGCCGCAGCCTGAACCGCGCCGTAAAGGATGATCCACAGCGCCATGAACGTGCCGATCAGGAAGAAGGTGGCGCGATTGCCGGCCTCGCTGCCATCGGACAGCACCGCGTAGAAATAGATCGGGATGCCGACCACGAACCAGACATCCCGCGCACCGAACAGGAAGACGCGCGCTGCCGACAACCAGTTCACGTTCCGCGAGCGCGAGAAAATTTCCGAGAATTTCGTGCCCTTGCGTCCTTTCGGCAGGCCAGGTGGCATGGCGAACAGGACCGTCAGAAGGATGGCGAACAGGATTACCGCCATCCCCAGCACCGCCCAGGCGAACCCGAACAGCGCCAGCAATGCGGCCCCCAACAGGAAGCCCAGACCTTTGACCGCGTTTTTCGACCCGGTGAGGATGGCAACCCAGCGAAACAGGCCGTTATCGTCTTTGGGGGCCAGCAGCTTGACCGCCGATTTCGACGACATCTTGGCAAGGTCCTTGGCCACGCCACTGGCCCCTTGCACCACCATGACAAAGACCACCGACATCCCGATGCTCCAACCGGGATCCAACTGTGCCAGCGCCAGAAGGGCCAGAACCTGAAGGCCCAGCCCGGCATAAAGAGTCGTGGTCAAACCAAAGCGCGCGGCAATCCATCCGGCGCCAAGATTGGTCGCCATGCCCGCGACCTCATACAGGATGAACAGATAGGCAAGCTGCACCGGCGAAAAGCCCAGCGTGTGAAAGTGCAACAGCACCAACATACGAAGCGCGCCATCGGTCAGCATGAACGCCCAATAGGCCGCCGTCACGGCGATATAGGCCGACAGTCCTTCGGGGCGGGCCGGCGTGGTGGTCACACCGACGCCCCGACCATCAGGGCCACATCGACGAGCCGATGGGCGTATCCCATTTCATTGTCATACCACGCATAGATCTTCACCTGCGTGCCGTTGATTACCATGGTCGAGGGCGCGTCGATAATGCTGGAACGCTCATCATTGGTGTAATCGGTCGACACCAGCGGCCGTTCCTCGTATCCCAGAATGCCCTTCAAAGGGCCTTCCGCAGCGGCTTTGAACAGCGCGTTGACCTCCTCGGCGGTGGTGGCGCGTTCGACCTCGAATACGCAATCGGTCAGCGAGGCATTCAGCAGCGGCACCCGGACGGCGTGGCCATTCAGACGGCCCTTGAGCTCGGGATAGATCAGCGTGATCGCCGTGGCGCTGCCCGTGGTGGTCGGGATCAGGGAGTTCAAGGCTGATCGTGCGCGCCGCAAGTCTTTTGCAGGCCGGTCAACGATGGTCTGCGTGTTGGTCACGTCATGGATCGTGGTGATCGAGCCATGCTTGATGCCAAGGTTTTCATGGATCACCTTCACCACGGGGGCCAGACAATTCGTGGTGCAACTGGCCGCCGTCACGACATGGTGGCGGTCGGGCTGATAAGTGTCTTCGTTCACGCCATAGACGATATTCGCGGCACCTGCATCCTTGACCGGGGCCGACACCACCACCTTTTTGACGCCTGCGGCAAAAAAGGGCGCGAGCTTTGCTTCGGTCTTGAAGGCGCCTGTGCAGTCGATCACCACGTCGACGCCCTCCACCGGCAGGTCGGCAATGTCGCGCGTTCCGATGAAGGGAAGCCGGACACCGTCGATGGTGACGCTGTCGGTATCATGGGAAAACACGGCCTTCCAGCGGCCATGCACGGTGTCAAACTCGAAAAGATGGGCGTGCATCTCGGAGTCGCCGACCGCGTCATTGATCCAGGCGATGGTCGCGCCACGCTCCAGCAGCGGTTTCAGGGCAAGCTTGCCGATCCGCCCCAATCCATTCACGGCATAGACGGTCATGCGGACGCCCCTTTTTCCATATGACCGATCTCATCGACGGCCTTTTGCAACGAGATCCGATCCAGCGATGCAATCGGCAGCGCGGCGAAGGCGATGATCCGGTTGCGCAGCGCGCCGTAAGCCTGCTGAAACGCCAGGCTTTTTTCCGCGCCTGACCCGTCGACTTTGACCGGATCGGGCATCCCCCAATGGGCGCTGACCGGCTGTCCGGTCCAGGCTGGGCATTCCTCGTTCGCGGCGTGATCGCAGACGGTGAACACGAAATCGAACGCGGGCGCGTCGTCGCCCTGAACGGCCGCGATGTTCTTGGCTTCAAGAAGGGAAATGTCATGGCCCTTTTGTTCCAGCACCTCCAACGCGAAGGGGTTCAGTTCGGAATAGGGTTTGGTGCCGGCGGAATAGGCGTTGAAGCGGTCGCCAGCCTCTTTACGCAGGATGGCTTCGGCAAAGATCGACCGGGCCGAGTTGCCGGTGCAGATGAACAGGACGTTGTATTTCCGGTCAGTCATAGGACGGGTTCCGTGTAAGGCGGGATAGGATAGGGGTGAGCAGATATCGGGGCGACCGCGACAGCAATCGAGCAGCAGGTGATCGAAGGTCTGGCGGACGGTTTGTATGTCGATGGTATAGCGCAGCGAGGTTCCGACACGTTCCTGCGTGATCAGCCCGGCCTGCATCAGCGCATTGACATAGGTCGACAGCGTGTTTGGCTTCAGGTCAAGCGCCTGCGCCAGTTCGGTTGCGGGCACGCGGTCCGGGTAACGGCGCATCAGCAAGCGAAACACGGCCAGCCGGTGCGGATGACCAAGGGTGGACAGGCGGGTGGGAATCAATTTTTCCATAATTCACGAATTACTGAATTAACAACTATCGCGCAAGAGATATATCAGGCCCGGGCGCAAACCCATCCTTCTGAACGCAACAAAGGCGGGCGGAACAGTTAGTGATAAACCTAAGTATCTTGCCGTTTAGTCGGCTGTATGATACTTAGCTGCATGGCTAAGTATGAATCGCAGCTGGACCTTTGCTTTTCCGCTCTCGGCGATCCGACGCGGCGCATGATCCTGCAACGTCTTGCGCGCGGTCAGGCAAGCGTCAGCGAACTGGCCGCGCCGCATGACATGGCGCTGCCATCGTTCATGGCGCATCTCAGGAAACTGGAAGAGGCCGGGCTTGTGACCACGGCGAAGCAGGGCAGGACGCGAATCTGCGAGATGTCCCCCGACGCTTTCACGCCTGCCAGGGACTGGCTCAGCGAACAAAGCGCGGTCTGGGAAGGGCGGCTTGACCGCTTTGACGACTATATCACCAAGCTGATGAAGGAACGCAGCACATGAAACTCGATCCCGAAACCGACCTGTCGTTCACCCGCACCCTGAAGGCGCCGCGGTCTGTCTTGTGGGACTGCTGGACCACCCCGGAGCATATCAGGAATTTCTTCGTTCCCAGGCCGCACAAGGTGACAGCGTGCGAGATCGACCTGCGGGTCGGTGGCAAGTTCAATACGACGTTTGAAGTTGAGGGCAAAGCAATGGAGAACACCGGTGTCTTTCTTGAGATCATTGACGGCAAGCGCCTGGTGTTTACGGATGGCTATAGCGAAGGATGGAAGCCCGCCGCCGATCCGTTCATGACCGCCATCGTCGAATTTGAAGACGATGGCGCGGGTGGCACGACCTATACGGCCATTGCCCGTCACAGGTCGCCCGAAGCGCGGAAGTCCCACGAGGATATGGGGTTCTTCGACGGGTGGGGCACCGTTGCGACACAGCTTGAGGACTATGCCAGAACGCTTGGATAAGCGGATATTGTCATCGGCGACGCTTGGATCGGGTCCGTTCCGGTTGGGTGTATCCTCGCTTTAATAGTAGCGAATCGAAATTAATATTGCGAAGACCTCGTCAAAATGGTATCGACTCGCTATTAGCAACGAAGTGGAGGCCACCATGAACCGTATTCTTCTTTCTTCCGTCTGCGCGGCGCTGTTGACGACCACCGGTGTCAGGGCAGACGAAACCCATGCAATCCATCAGCAGGGCGCGATCACCTCGGCGGCCGATACCGCCACGCTTGCCGCCTTTGATATTCTGGCCGCCCATGCCCATCGTGACGGGCGCTTGGTGACGTTTCACATGACGACCAACGGCGTGGCGGGCGAGGCGCGGCCCGATCCTGTCGGATCGCTTGGCGGTGCGCCGGTGCTGTCCTATGTCTGGCCAACCTCGCTGGACCCGGCAACAGTCGGTTTCGAAGGTGGCACCGGCATCCTTGCGCTGGCCGCCACCAGTCACCCCGATTTCGACGACACGCCGCTTTATGATGAAGACGGCGATGGCGATCCGGCCAATGACGGGTTGTTGTGGCACAGCCATTGGGTCGTCCTGACCCCGACCGAGGCCTGCGGGGCAGGCGCACTTGGCGTGCGCGACATTCCCGAAGGCACCGAGCCGGCGATGCCTGTGACATGGCCGGGCTTGCCCATCTTCATCGACAGTCCCGGCTATACGCCACTTTTTGACGGGCCTGAAATCGTCGTGACCGTCCCTTTTTCCGACCCGGATGCGGTGGCGGGGGCCGGTTATGACGGTGTTACAGCCGCGTTGCGCGTGAACGCGAATATCCACGCGCCGCTTCTATGCGTGACTGATGTTTTCGATGTAGCATCGGGCGATCTGAGCCTGCCGGGCAAGATCGACTGACCCTTACCTGACAGCCGCGCCCCGGTGGCGCGGCCCAACCCGGAACGGAGCATGACATGACAGAGACCTGGCTGCCGTCGCGGCAAGCGAATACATCGCGGGCCGAACGTGATCAGGCGGTGAAACCGGCACGCGACGCCGTCAGGACGACGCAGCCTGACGCCACGCCCGTTGCGCCCGCCATCGGGGTTTGGAGGGCACGATGACGGGCACCCCACCTCTGCCTGACTGGTCGGTCGAACAGTGGTTCAACACCGATAGGCCGATTTCCCTGACCGATCTGCGTGGCAAGATCGTCGTGATCGAAGCGTTCCAGATGCTCTGCCCGGGTTGCGTGACACATGGCTTGCCGCTGGCCCGGCAGGTGCATGAAGCGTTCGCGCCAAGTGATGTTGCGGTGATCGGTCTGCACACTGTGTTTGAGCACCACGAGGCCATGACGCCGGTCTCGCTTGCGGCGTTCCTGCATGAATACCGGATCAGGTTTCCGGTCGGTGTCGATATGAAGGGCGACAGCACCATGCCTGTAACCATGAAGCGGTATGGTTTGCGTGGCACACCGTCTTTGTTGCTGATTGACCGGGCCGGGGTGCTCAGGGCCCACTATTTCGGTCAGGTCAGCGCGCTGACACTTGGGGCCGAGATCGGGGCGTTGCTTGCCAAACCCACACCGCATAAGGGGCCGGACCGCACCGCAGACACGGGCGGGTGCACCGATGACGGGTGTGAAGCGCCGTAAAGCGTTTCGGGATCGTGCCGCGTCATCGCAGCAGGATACGTGCTCAGTCGAAGACCTCGTCACCGGTCGGTTCGATATGGTCCGCCCGGTTCATGTGTTGTCGATAAGCGGCCAGTTCCTGATACATCCGCCGCCGCGCCCGGCTTTGATTGCCCAGCGGGCGATGGGCGGGCAGGGCGTGCCACGGATTGATCCGCATGTTGCGGGCAAAGGCCATTTGCGCGGGGGTGTCGAATTCCTGCATCGGAATATGGATGCGGGCGACCGGAATCCAGGGTGACAGCCTTTCCGGCCACAGGACCGAGGCATCTTCGATCGGCATCAGGTGGGGGTCGGTCTGAAGCTGCACGACCATGTCGAACTCGACCGGCCTGTCGCGCAGGGTTCGTGCCATGTTGTCGCGCAGGTAATTGGGCGGCACGCGCCCAAACGGCACGCCGGGAATATCCATCGGCACATCCGAACGCGGCACATAGGAATACAGCATCGCCTGACCGTCGCCCAGCAGATAGGGCACGCAGCTGTAATATCGTTGCCCCAAGGGGTTATACTGCGTTTCGTTCCACAGCCCCTGCATCAGGAAATCCAGCAAGTGGCTGTCTTTCGGGTTCAGGAAATACCAAAGCGGTTCGTCAATCGTGCTCCAGTATTGCAGCTTGGCGTTTTCGCGCACATCGGGCGTGACGAAGGTTGGGGTGACGACGGCGGGCCAGTCCTGCGTGAACTTCTCCTCCTCCATCAGTTTGGGGCCGGGCACGTCCATCAGCTTCACCGACATCGACCCGAAGCCCACGTCGCGAATATCCTCGGGCACGTCCGGTCCGGGCCCCGCAAAACGGATATAGGCGGGATAGTCGCGCTGGGTCGCAAAGACGCCATGGCGCAGATGCTCGGGCAGGTCGGGCAGGACCGTGAAGGTGGCGCGGACCAGACCGTGCGTCTTGGTGTTGCCGCCGCGTTCATAGGCGCCGGGCTGGAAATGCAGGTTCATCTGTTCGCGCATCTCGTCGATGATGGTTTGAAGGGCTTCTTCCTCCCAGTCGAAGATTTTTTCTTCGGCCAGTTTCAATCCGAGATTCTCGCGTTTTCGGTTTTTTGCAGCCTGAATCCAGCGGGCGAGCGGCGCGCGGACAAGCGCGTTCAGCCGCCGCCGGAAGAACGGTTCGAGCCGTCGTTCGACATGCAGGCCCATCTGTGTGGCCCGGTGAAGCAGGCGGCGAAGGGGGATCAGGATTTGACGCATTCAGACCTCCTTGTTGCCATGACGGGCAATGAAGCGCAGCGCGCGCAGGCCGGGCAGGAAGAAATATCCACCACCCTTGACCGTCACGAAACGGGGCAGGTGGGGGTGATGGTCGGCCATGCCGTCGGCCTTCTGGATCGAGAACCCATCGCTTGGCACCCCGCTGAACGGCGCCCGCCCGCCAAGCAGGGGGTCCGCTTCGCCGTCCAGCCCGTTGAACTTCGGCGACGCGATCCAGGCGTTCTGGACAAATTCGAACTGGCGCACCAGATCGGCACACAGGCAGATGAACAAAAGCCCCTGTTCGCCGGGTGCGCTGTCTTTGGTCAGTGCCTCCTCGGGCGTCATGTCAGGGCCATAGACCCGCCCGCGCCGCACCAGTCTGTGAAACCGGGTCGAGGCGACCAGATCGTGCCGCCCCGGCAGCTTGTCGCGCCGACGCCGAAATCCCAGTGTGCTGAGCAGCCAGGCGATGCGCCCTTCAACGTGATGCGGATGATCCCCGGTGCGGGGATTTGCGCGCCGGATATGGGCGCCAAGCGGGCAGCAGACACCGTTCACATCGTCTTCATAGGTGAAGTCATTGCTGCGCGGCGACCCATCGACATCCCGTGTGTTGTGAACCAGCGGGGTGCCGTCGCGTTCGCGCCCCACCATCCTGGCGGCCAGCGCCTCGCGGCGGACCGGATCGCCGCCGGTGGCGCTGTCGACCCAGCGCCAGAAGCCGCGAACATCCTGCGCCAGTTGGCGAAACACCAGATAACTGCCATTGCGCCCCAGATCGCGCAATCCGTCTGTATCCGGCGCGGCGGCCAGAACATCGCTGGCCGGGGTGTCCGCCGCCAGTGTGGGAGAGGCCGAGCGGGCATTGTATTCATTGCGGTGCCCCAACACGACCTCGCCGGGCGAGATCAGGTTGCTGAAGTCCTCACGCCCGTGCTTGGCGGGTGGATGGGCGTTTTGCCAGTCGATCTTCGGCTCGGATATCCCATCCCGGAAGCCAAACGGCTCGGCCCCGTCATTGGGGCGTGTCGGAAAGCTGTGGATCGGAACAAAGGCAGCCGAGAACGCATTGCCAAGAACCGCGTCTTTCCAAGCGTCCAAACCACCTGCGCGGGCGTAGAGCATGATCAGAACATGCGCTTCCGTATCGGTCCAGCTCCAGTGGTCGGGGGCGTTTTCGGCGGTGTCCCCAAGACGGCGCGACCGGCTGTCTTCGCCTGCCATGCCCGCCAGAAACGGGTAAGAGAAGCTAGCCGTGATGTCGTCTGTTAGTCCGAAGGCCGTCAGACCTGCGGCGGTAAAGGCGATCTGAAGCGCGGTGTCGGGTGGGCTGTCCAGCGTCGTCGCACGGGTAACAGGCGCATCCATAAGCCAGGCTTGGGCGGCCTTGCGGTTTTTCAGCGTGCACAGGATGAACTCGGCCTCGACCAACCGGCCATGGCCGAACCGGATCAACCCTTGCATATCGTCAAACTCGACAGGATCGGCGGGGATGTTGGGCGTTTGGGTCATATCTTGGCCAACCAGTTGTGCAGGGCCTTCGCCCCGTCAGGGCGGTTTTCAAGACCGTGCCGGATTTCGCTGTTGCGCACCAGATCGCGGGCGGTCAGGCCGGGATAGGCCTTGTACCAGACCTGCGTGGGCAATTGGCGATTGCGCAGGAAGCGTTTGAACTTGTCCTCTTGCTCGGCCCCGTCCTTGATCAAAAACCGCGTCGAGGGGTAGCCGATGCCGTTCGAGAAAACGAGGTTCAGACCCCACGCCACCTTGTTCACGAAATCATCCATATAGCTTTCGACCGCGCCGTCATAATTGCTGCAAAACATGACCCGGCGCTTGTCATCGACGAACACCCAGCGGGCAAAATGGATGGTTTGCACGCGGGTCAGATAACCCCGGCCATAGATGTGCCGGGCGGAATAGTTCAACAGATACAGCGCGGTGGTGGTGATCAGGCGGCGCAGCGGGCCGGGTTTCACATCGCCAAAGGCGGAAAACGGGTTGGTGACATCGTGATCCTCGTATCGGCCCAGATCGGCCAGATGGGCATTGTCCGGGCGGGGCAGGATTTCGGGGTCGGTGCGTTCCAGCCGCCGCAACCACAGCAGGAAAAAGGGCAGGGTGATGAGCAGAAGAGGTGACAGCAGCAGAAGGATCGCCGGAACGCTGATGAGATCAAGCCAGTTGGGGATGCGTTGGCGCAGGCTGGTCCGGGGCGGGCGGGTCAGATGCAGCGTCCCGTTGGCCGTCTGGCGGCGGACATGGTCGACCAGATGATCATGCAGCGCGAAGGGGTCAGTGGCCTCGCCCCGTTCGGCGACGGCGGTCAGTTCGCGGCGCAGGGCGGCGGCAAGGGCGGCTTCTTCGTGGACCTGACGCACGGTGCGCCCGCGCGTGTTGACGTAATTCGCGGCCTCTTTGACGTTATGGTCTTCCATCCACCGCAACAGGTCGGTGCCGCGATCGAACCCCGCGCAGTGGCTGAAAATCTCGGACAGCCCATCGGCGCAGCGTGTCACAAGTTCACGCAGAAACGCTTGTCGGTCGCCGTCCACATCGCCCAGAAAAGCCAACTGCAACGGATAAGGTTGCGGGTCCTGACCATAAGCCGCGATATCGCGCCAGGTCTGCGCCCGGACCAGAAAAAACCGCGCGACATGCAACTGGCCGAACCGGCCAAAGGGCACAAGCCGGTTGTCCGGGTCGGCATATCCGGGGGCCTTGGTCATGTCGTTCAGCAGCGACAACAGATCTTCGGCCCGGTTTTCCGCGACCGGGGCCAGAATGAAGAATGTGTCCTGCGGTATCATCTTGTTGCCTAGCTTTCCGCGTTGAAGTCAAGGGCGAAGTCGATCAGCCGGGTGTCGTCCCAATAGACCTTGCCCAGATACATGCCGGGGCCGATCTGGCGGATTTCATCGCGGATCCATTGGGCGACAATCGACGTGTCGGAATAGTCCAGCACGATACATTCCTTGCCATCCAGCCAGCTTTTATCCTTATAGACCTTGGCCAGAATGGCGTTCAGACCGAAGGGCAGGATGCGGTTCTTCAGCACGCTTTTCTCGCTGTCGAACACCTTGCCCTGCCAGGCAAACCCGTTGATGAAGCGCGAGATCAGGGGGGTGAAGCGGGTGCCCGGAGCGATGATCGCGGTGCCTTCGGCCTCGCCATCCGGGATCGGGCCAGCGGTGACGCTTGAGAACAGGTCGTCCAGCGCCTCCTGCTCCATGTCCATCAGCGTGTCGATATCATATGCCATATCGCATTTCCTCGTGTTGGGGGTGGGATGGGGCATCCTGAAGCAGCATGTCGGCAGCTTTTTCACCGATCATGTAAACGGCGGATGCGATGAAAAATCCGGGGATACGTGGAAAGACGGACGCATCGGCCACGCGCAATCCCGTGGTGCCGTGGACGCGCAAGCGGCTGTCCAGAACACCGCCCTGGTCGGCTGGCCCGATGGGGCAGGAACAGGACGCATGATGTCCCCAGCAATTGTCGCGCACGAATTGCGCAATCTCGGCGTCGGTTTGCACGTCGGGGCCGGGAATTTCCTCGGCTTCAATGCGTCCTGTGTCATGCAATGGTTGGCACAGCCTGCGCACGAATTTGACCCCTTCGACCACGGCGGACAGGTCGTCCGCGCCCCCCTCGGCAAAATAGTTGAAGTCGATCACCGGCGGATCGCGCGGATCGGTGGACGCCAGCGTCACGCGCCCGGCGCGGTTCTGCGTATGCGCCTTCAGCACGGCCCAGCTCAGGTGATTGCGGCTTTGGGCCAGATCGGCAGCATAGCCGGGGTAATACCCGCTGAACCGGCCCAGAAGCGCCATGCAGAAAAGGTCGGGCAGCGGCTGGGTGTCCGCGGATTTGCAGATCACCGCAAGCGCGGCCCCGTTCGTGGCATAAAGGTCGCCCCCTCGGGCCTTCCATGCCTGCCAGAGCGGATCGCCTTTCTTATATCGGCAATCCGTCATGCTTTCCCAGCAGTCGAACGCCATGCGGTTGACGACGGCCACCTCGTACCGGTCCTGCAATGATCGTCCGACACCGGGCAGTGCCACCTTTGGCGTGATGCCGTGCGGGGCCAACATATCCGGATCGCCAATGCCCGACAGCATCAGAAGCTGAGGCGTGTTGAAAGCGCCACCTGCCAATATGACCTCGCGCGCAGCCAGGGCTTGATTTGGTTCGCCGGGGGACTCGCTTGGCTGGGCGTGGGCGCGGTAAAGCCGTTCACCCTTCAGGTATTCGACCCCGATGGCGCGGTTGTCATCGTCCAGAAGCACCTTTGTCGCCAACGCGTTCAACTCGACCGTCAGCCGGTCGGGAAACCGCTGCGCCACATCCAGCACCCGTTCCCGCGTGCCCACGCGTGTGCCGTTGCGCGTGGTCAACGGCGTATAGACCATGCCGACCGCATCGTCCCCGATCCGGTCGCGGTCGTTGGGGTCGGCGGCACTGTTGGCCAGCCAGCGCAGGCGTTGCAGGAACTCTGGCACCGACCGCCAGCTTTCGCGCAAGCCGTTGCGCACCACCTCCATGATGTCGTCATCCCGGATGGCCGCGCGCGGAATCGCCTTTTCAGTCGCAAGCCAGCCATTGAAACCGTGGCCGGTGCGGTCGATACCGAAGCTGTTCAACACCCGCTGAACGGGTCGGTGGCGACATGCCTCAAGCCGCTGATACAGTTTGTGCATGGCTGCGGGCGACCAGCTGTCATCGCCGGTCATATCCGCGATCCCCTGCCAGTCGGCGTTGTGCGGATACATCAGGATCATCGCGTTATGGGCGGTGCACCCGCCCAACGTGC
>JAUHWP010000084.1 GCA_030424645.1 Alphaproteobacteria bacterium | reverse complement strand
CGCCGCCGAGGGTCAGGTTATACGGCAGGCGTGGCGGGTGGACGGCACCAGCCAGACCAGTTTCCAGATCCTGACCGGGTTGCGTGATCAATTGGATCAGGGCGGGTTCGACATTCTGTTTCAATGCCAATCCGTTTCCTGCGGCGGTTATGATTTCCGGTTTGGCATCGGTCATTTCAAGGCGCCGGATATGTTCGTTGATCTGGGTGATTACCATTATCTGAGTGCCCGCAAGGGCGATCATTTGACCAGCGTTCTGGTCAGCCGCTCGAAGGAAGCAGCATTCATCGAACTGCTACAGATAACACCGCCCGGCAGCACCGGGACGGAGATATCAGCACCTGACGCACCTGCCCCACCCAATCGACCCGCACCGTCGGATGGGCCGCTGGAGACGCAGTTGGAAACGCTGGGTCGCGCCGTTCTTCAAGGGTTGAGCTTTGCGACGGGATCCTCTGAACTCGATGATGGGAATGTGCCGGTCCTGACCGAGCTTGCGCAGTATCTGAATCAGAACTCCGGACGGCAGATTGTGCTGGTGGGCCATACAGATGCTGAAGGCGGTCTTTCCGGGAATGTCGCGTTGTCACGCAAACGGGCTGCGGCCGTGATGGAAAACCTGATCCGGCTTCACGACGTGAACCCCGCACAGGTGTCTGCCGAGGGGGTAGGTTATCTGATGCCGCTGGCACCAAACCTGACGCCAGAGGGGCGCGAGGCGAACCGGCGTGTGGAAGCGGTGCTGATCAGCACGGACTAGGCCACCCGGGCCTTACCAGTTGTCCGGCCCCTTTTCGGCAAAGGCGTGGACAAGGAAATCAATGAAGGCGCGCACTTTCGGTTGGGTGAAACGCCCCGGCGGATAGACCGCATAGATGCCCTGCACATCCTGCGGCAGGTCTGGGATCGCGTCGATGACCAGCCCCTGCTCCAGCGCGTCTGCATAGAGGAAGCTGGGCAGATAGGCGATGCCAAGGCCCGAAATCGCCGCGTTCAGCAAGGATTGTCCGTCATTCACGCTCAGCCATCCGGCGGACCGGACCTGCCGCACTTCGCCCGAGGGGGCGGGCACTTTCCAGACATTGCCCGAGCTTTGGTTCGAGTAGTGCAAAAGTTTGTGTTCGTTCAGATCGTCGATGCGCGTGGGGCGGCCATATTGCTTGAAATAGTCAGGGCTGCCGACCATGCGGCGCGTCGTGGTCGAGATTTTGCGGGCCCGCAGCGAACTGTCTTCCAACTCGCCCACGCGGATCGCCATATCAAACCCTTCCGAGATCAGCTCGACATAGCGGTTGGCCAGATCCATGTTCACATGCACCTCGGGGAAGTCATGCAGAAACTGGCCCAGCACCGGGCTCAGATGATTGACGCCAAAATCGGTGGCGACAGAAATGCGCAGGATACCGGAGGGGGCGGATTGCATCGACGTGACCAGCGCATCCGCTTCGCCCGCATCGTTCAGCACGCGCCGCGCGCGGTCGTAATAGGCAAGACCGATTTCCGTCGGACTGACCCGCCGCGTCGTGCGGTTCAGAAGCCGCGCGCCCAATCGTGCCTCGAGGCTTGAAACATGCTTGGACACCGCAGATTTCGAGATTCCCATCTTCTTGGCAGCGTCCGTGAAACCGCCCTGATCCACGACAGTGGCAAAGGCTTCCATTTCGGTCAATCGATCCATTTCACTCTTTCCACAAGTTCACCCCAGTGCCCCCGTTTATCCGGGCCAATTGGGGCAAGACTGTGAAGAACACCCGACAATACGGGGGTAATTGCAGGGATCGTTATGACCTTGGAAACGACGCAGGTGCGCTAGCGCGTTGAAAAGACTAGTTCTGCCACGCTGATCCAGATGGGCAGGGTCAGGGCCGCCAGCAAAGTGGTCTGTGCGATCAGCGTGGCGACAAGGTTTCGGTCAGCGCCAAAGCCTGAGGCCAGCACATGCGCCGCCGACGCCGTTGGCAGCGCGGCAAAGACAACCAGAACCGAGGCGATCGCCGGATCAAGGCCCAGCAAAAGCCCGATGGTCAGCGCGAAAAGCGGCAGGGCCACCAGCTTGATCGCACAGATAGCGCCGCTGAACCGATCCAGCCGCGCCAGCGCGCCCCAGTTCATCGTCGCACCGATCGACAGAAGCGCGATGGGGATGGCCGCGCGCGCCAGCATTTCGATGGGCGCCATGATGGGGGCAGGCAAACGCCACCCCATCAGCCCGAACACCACACCACCCAGACTGGCCAGCAGAAACGGGTTCAGCGCCACCCGGGTCACCGTCGCGCCGACACCCAGCGCCCCACCACGTGACAGGGCCGACACGGCAAACAGGTTGGCAACCGGAACCCCCATGCCGACCGCCACGGCCATTTCACCCGCCCCGCCATGGGTCAACAGCTCGACCGCGACCAGGCCAAGGGCCGTATTGAACCGCCAGCAGACCTGCCAGGCACCGGCAAAGTCCAGAAACCGGTCGGGACCGGCACGACGCACCAGCCAGCCCAACACCAGACCAAGTGACAGAATGGCCCAGACAACGGGGGCCATGACAACCAGCTTTTCGGGATCAATGGGTCGGCTGGCGGCGGCGACGAACAGAAGCGCGGGAAACAGGATTTCGAAGTTCAGCCGATCCAGCCCCTGCCACGCATTCTCGGACAGCCGCTGGCGCAAAAGCCCACCCAGCCCCACAAGAAGGAAGCTGGGCATGAGACCGGCAAAGACGGCGATGAAAACCATGTGACCTCCGGGGCAGGCGCCCCGGTGTCGCTAGATCAGAGAGAGGCCGCCAGCCGCGATCCTTGGTCGATTGCCCGCTTGGCGTCAAGTTCGGCAGCCACATCTGCCCCACCGATCACGTGCGGCGCCTTTCCACGCGCCTCTAGCGCGTCGGCAAGGCTGCGGTCGCTGACCTGACCGGCACAGAGGATGATGTTGTCGACCTCGATCACGCGCGGATTTTCCCGCGCTTCGCCGGTCGAGACTATCAGCCCATCATCGGTGATCCGCTCGTAATTCACGCCGCCCACCATCTCGACCCCTTTCATCCGCAGGGTCGCGCGGTGAATCCAGCCGGTCGTCTTGCCCAACCCCTTGCCCAGCGCCTTGGCCTTGCGCTGCATCAGGGTCACGTGACGCGCCGGGCTTTCAGGCTTCGGGCCATCTGGGGCCAGCCCGCCGCGCGCGGTGGCCGGGTCGGTCACGCCCCATTCGGCCAACCATTCTTCAAGATTCTCGGTCGGGCTGTCACCGGCCTGGGTCAGATATTCGGCCACATCAAAGCCGATGCCACCTGCCCCGATGATCGCCACGCGGTCGCCAACGGGCACCTCGTGACGCAGCACGTCGATATAGGACAGCACCTTCGCACCCCCCTGCCCGTCAATCCCCGGATCACGGGGCACAACGCCGGTTGCGATGATCACCTCGTCAAAGCCTTCCAGATCGTCCGCCGTGACCTCTTTGCCCAATTGCAGGTCGATATCTGACGCGGCGACTTGTCGGTCATACCAGTCGACCAGCCCGATGAACTCCTCTTTGCCCGGTATCTTCTTGGCCATGTTCAACTGCCCACCCACCTGATCGGCGCGATCAAACAATGTAACCTTATGACCACGTTCATCCGCCACCAGCGCCGTGGACAGACCCGCAGGTCCCGCCCCGACAACGGCAATGGATTTGGGGGTGTCGGTCATGTCATAGCGCAGTTCGGTCTCGTAACATGCGCGCGGGTTCACAAGACAGGTCGAAATCTTGCCGCCAAAGGTGTGGTCCAGACAGGCCTGATTGCAGGCGATGCAGGGCGCGATGTCGCCCGCGCGCCCCTCGGCGGCCTTGGCCACGAAATCCGGATCGGCAAGGAAAGGTCGCGCCATCGACACCATATCCGCCGCGCCACCCGACAAGACCTCTTCGGCCACATCCGGGTGGTTGATCCGGTTTGACGTGATGATCGGCACAGATACATGCCCCATCAGCTTTTTCGTGACCCATGTGAACGCCGCACGTGGGACTGACGTCGCAATCGTTGGAATGCGTGCTTCGTGCCAGCCGATGCCGGTGTTGATGATCGTTGCGCCTGCTTTCTCGATCTCTTTCGCCAATTGCACGACCTCGTCGAAGGTCGAGCCATTGGGCACAAGGTCGATCATCGACAGGCGATAGATGATGATGAACTCCGGCCCGACCGCCGCACGCACGGCTTTCACCACCTCAATGGCCAAGCGCATCCGGTTTTCATAGGACCCGCCCCAGCGGTCTTCGCGCTTGTTCGTATGGGTCACAAGGAACTGGTTCAGGAAATACCCTTCTGACCCCATGACCTCGACCCCGTCATAGCCCGCCTCTTTCGCGCGGGCAGCCGCGGTGGCGAAGTCGGCAATCTGTTTCTGGATGCCATCCTCGTCCAGCTCTTTCGGCGGAAAAGGCGAGATCGGGGATTTGATCGCACTGGCCGACACGCAATCCGGCCCATAGGCATAGCGCCCGGCGTGCAGGATTTGCATCGCGATCTTACCGCCTTCCGCGTGCACGCGGTCCGTCACGAAGCGATGGTTCGCAATATCCTGATCAGTAAACAGACCCGCCGCGCCGGGAAACACCCCGCCTTCGGGGTTCGGGGACATGCCCCCCGTGACGATCAGCGCCGCCCCGCCGCGGGCACGTTCAGCATAAAATTCGGCCACGCGCGGCCAGTCGCCACGTTCCTCAAGCCCGGTGTGCATGGATCCCATCAGGACGCGGTTCTTCAGGGTGGTGAAGCCCAGATCAAGGGGCGAAAGAAGGGTCGGATAGCTGGTCATGCTGGCGGTCTCCTGTCAATTGGCGCAAATCTGGACGAGGGGCCGCGCGCTGTCATTCAAAACGCTGCGTAACCAGCCCGGTTTACCACGCGCAATCCTGGGCCAGCCGGTCGATCTGTTCGGGTGGATAAACCGCAATGCCCGCCGCACGCAGCGCCGCCGTGGTCACGCCGAACCCGGGCCGCCGCACACCGTCATGGTGTCCGCTATACAAGACGGTCGATCCGCAAGAGGGGCTGGCCTCGGTCAGCAGGGCATGGGTGCAGCCTTGGGACCGCGCCAGTTTCACCGCCAACTGCGCACCCGTGACAAACGCGTCGGTAACATCCGCACCGCTGCTGTCCACGACTTTAGCACGCCCAGCCAGCACGTCATTGCCGTCATGTCCGGGCGTGACTTCGGCGGGCAAACGGGGCACGGCCAGCCCCCCGGCCAGTTCCGGGCAAAACGGCACGACACGGCCGTCGGCATTCCAGCGTGTCAGGCAGCTGTGCAGCAAGGTCCTGGCCCGCCCGTCATAGCGCACCTTTTGCCCCAGCAGGCAGGCACTGACCAACAGCCGGGACATGGGTCAGCTTGTTTCCGTGCAATGACGCCGAAATGCGCGTTTGAGCATGTCCAGCTCTTCGCGCAGAAGATCGACCTCGGCCCGGATGTCGGTTTCCAACGGCTGACCGGTCACGATCGAGAAGGAATTCAGCACCTCACCGCTTGCCGTTTCGGTGATCAGGAAGGTTTGCACGCCATCGGTCAAAACCTCTGCCGGGATCGGGACCTTCACCAGGAACGCATCGGCCTGATCGGGGTGCGGCGCCACTGTCACGCCGTCGATCTTCTGCGACAGGTGCGTGACCTGAAGGTCGGGCGGTGCCCCGGACGCATTTGCGTTCACAAGAACGCCTTCCCATACGCCCGCTTGAATACGCGCTTTTGCCAACTGGGGTATTGTCACTTCACGCTCCTTGTCAGACCTCTGCCCTTGGGCGGCGACTGAATGTCACGTCGCGCAGGATCACCTGGCTCATCTCGGGGTTCTCGAAAACCAGGTCGACCCACATCCGGTCGACCCGCTTCTCGTTGATGTTGGTATAGGCAAGATCAAACTCCACCATCGCCTCGCCGTCCGTGTCGGGCAATGTGCGCACGATTTGTTCCGTGTTCGGCCCGTGTTGAACATTGAGGCGGGCAAACACCTTAAGCGGTTTTTCCAGTTCGACCGATGTGGTCAGGCGGATAAGGTGGTTGCGCTTCAGCCCATCAACCGCAGACTGGGGAAGCTCGATCACAAGCGACAGGAACGATCCGTCAAAACCGAACACGTCCATCCGCACACCAAACGGTGCCAGATCGCTTTCACCAGTGTTGCGCACCTGCCGGACCGTCAGCTCCGAAACCCGGCAATCGTGGAATATCGTGGCCTCGCCGCCGAATTTCGACGCGGTTTCAACAGCCGATTGGCCCGGTGGCGACAATGACCCACGCCAGAGTTCTGGCCGATAGGCCCAATCGCTGTGCAACGGTTTCTGAATGGCGCCAGACCCGGTCAACGGTCGCATCAGGCGTCCATCCGCCACGTGCAGAACGCGATCCAGAACCTGCCGCAACTGACGCGCACGCATGCGCGCATCACGCAACATGACCAAATCAAGGTTTTCGGCCTTCTGCCCGACAGACTGCCAGCGTTGCAGCGATCGCCGCTGAAACCACTCGTCCAGGAAACCGTTCACGCGTCGCGCCATGATGCTGTGTTGCCTTGCTAGGATTCGCCTGCCTGTCGGCATTCATTCTTAAAACAGAATAGGTTCAGTTGCGCAAACCATCCAACCAGCTTTTCAGACCGCCCTTGCCCCCGCTGCGCTTGTTTTCCCGGCGTATCCGGGTCACGAAGTCGCGCAGCAGCTCGTATCCTGCCCCCTGCCCGAAGGGATGTTCGGCAAAGGCCGTGGCACTGGCGGTAACAAGCAGGCCGTTCAGTTCGAAAAAGGCCCGCCAGGTCGTTTGGGACAGCGCCGGGGGCAACCCGTCCGCCGTATCCTTGACCCGGACATACAAAACATCCGATGCCGACCTGACATCCAGCAACGCAACGGTATCCGCGGTTCCCGCCCGGCTTAACGCGGCGCGGCCCGCGTCGCTTTGCACAAAGGCGCGCGCCTCGCGCAGACGGGCGTCGGGGTCTTGCGGCAGCGCCGCAGCCTGAACCGGCATGGGAAGGACGGTGGCTGTCAGAAACGCGGGTTTGGCCGGCTTGGGGTCTGCAGGATTCCTGGTCAGCGCCGCACAAGCCCCCATCGGGACGAATGCGCCTGCGTCGGTGTCCCGATGCGCGGTGGTGTCGATACAGAAGCCCTTGGGCGCCGCGATGACGACAGCCCCACCCATGACCGCCTTGCTGCGCACAAGGTCCGCGCGCGGTGTTGCCGTCCCGGCCGAGAAAATGGGGCTGTCCGACAGATCGGGCCGGGACTTTCCTCCGCCGCCCAAACAGCCGGACACACACAATGCAACACCCAGCACCAACCCGGCGCGCAGTGCAGCGGCTCTGCCGCACATCCCGTTCCTGATCATGACGTCCCCCCGCCCGAGGCACTACAATTCGGGCACCACTTCACCACCCATAAGATGTCACCAACTATTCCCGGTTGTCCATCCGTAAGATCACCCCCATCATGCCGCCAATATGTTCGCATCACCAGGTATCCAAGTGTCCGCTTCCCCAGACCCCAACGCCCCGATGACCGCCAGCCCCTTCTGGTCGCCCGCTTATCCGCGCATTCAGTTGTGGCGCACGATCCTGGGCATCGTGCTTATCCATGTGGTGTTCTTTGCGGCCACGTTCGCGATCTTCATCGCTGGCGCAAATATGCTGGGGACGACACCGGCAGACATGCTCGGCGCCACAACGCCCGCCGAGGCGGCGGTATTTTTCCTGACCTTCCTTGGCTATCACCTTGGGCTTTGGCTGACCGTCAGGGTGCTGCACAGGCGCGGCTTTCGCAGCCTGTTCGGGCCAGCCCTGCGCGTCAATTGGCGCCATTTCAGGCGCGGATTGCTGATCGCCATCGGGATCAGCATCGCCGCGATCCTGCTGCAATTTCTGCAACCCCTGTTCCTGTCCCCCACGACCGCCCCCACGGCAGAGCAATCCATGCCCTTCGCCACATGGGCGTTGCTGGTCGTGCCGGCGCTGACATTGGTCCTGGTCCAGATTTTCGCGGAAGAGCTGGTGTTCCGTGGCTATGTCCTGCAACAGCTTCGTGCACGGTTCCAGTCGATCTGGATCTGGGCGATCCTGCCGTCACTCGCCTTTGGGGTGCTGCATTTCGACCCGGCCACCTATGGCATCAACGCGATCTTCTATGTCACCCATACCATGGTGATCGGGATTCTTTTGGCCATCGTCACCCTGCGCACCGGGAATATCGGTGCCGCCGCCGGTCTGCACTTCGGCAACAACGCCATGCTGATCTTTTCCGGCACCAGGGGAACGCTGGACGGCTTTTCGCTGTTCCTGACCGAAATCGACCTGACCAGCGCCCAGATGACATGGTCCATCCTGTCGCAAACCTCGGTGGTTCTGGCCGCGTTTGCCCTGTGGTGGGGGATCACCCGGCGCAACCAGCCAATTGCAAATACTGCACAGGCGGACTAGGTAAAACCAAACGACCAAGGAAGACAGGCGATGAACTGGATCTCGAACTACGTCCGCCCCCGCATCAACTCGCTTTTCTCGCGCCGCGAGGTGCCCGAGAACTTGTGGACCAAGTGCTCGGAATGCGGAACGATGCTATTTCACCGGGAATTTGCCGAGAACCTGAACGTCTGCACGAATTGCGACCACCACATGGCAATCACCCCGCGCGAGCGGTTCCTGGCCCTGTTCGACGGCGGCGTATTCACCGAGGTCGAGGTGCCCGCCCCGGTCGAGGACCCGCTGCTGTTCAAGGATCAGAAAAAATACCCCGAACGCATGAAAGCCGCCCGCAAGGATACTGGCGAGCGTGAGGCGATGCTGGTTGCCGAGGGCGATATCGGCCGCACGCCCATCGTGGCCGCCGCGCAGGATTTCAGCTTCATGGCCGGGTCGATGGGCATGTATGTGGGCAACGCTATCATCGCAGCCGCCGAACGGGCCGTTGCCGCCAAACGCCCGCTGGTTCTGTTCTCCGCTGCTGGCGGCGCGCGAATGCAGGAAGGTATCCTGAGCCTGATGCAGATGCCGCGCACCACCGTTGCCGTGCAGATGCTGAAAGAAGCCGGGCTGCCCTATATCGTCGTCTTGACCCACCCGACCACCGGCGGCGTCACGGCCTCTTATGCGATGCTGGGCGACGTTCACATCGCTGAACCCAATGCGCTGATCTGCTTTGCCGGGCCGCGCGTCATCGAACAAACGATCCGCGAGAAACTGCCCGATGGATTCCAGCGCGCCGAATACCTGCTGGATCACGGGATGCTGGATCGCGTCACGCACCGCAAGGATATGAAGGACGAGCTTGTCACCATCCTGCGCATGTTGACGGGGCAAGGCCCTGCCGTCAAAGGCGACCTTCCCAAGCCCGAGGATACGCCGGCCCCGGCAGAAAACGCCAAGCCAGACCCCGCAAAGCCCAAGACCGAGGCAAAGAAAGCGTGAGCGTGACCAGCTCGGACGTCATCCTTGAACGGATGATGTCCCTTCACCCGAAGATCATCGACCTGACACTGGACCGGGTCTGGCGGCTGTTGCATGCTGTCGGCGATCCGCAGGACACGCTGCCACCGGTGATCCATCTGGCGGGCACCAATGGCAAAGGGTCCACCCAGGCCATGCTGCGCGCCGGGCTGGAAGGTGCGGGCAAACGGGTGCATGCCTATACCTCGCCGCATCTGGCGCGGTTTCATGAACGCATCCGGCTGGCGGGTGACCTGATCGACGAGGCCGCCCTGACCGAGGTGCTGGATCGCGCCTATGCTGCCAATGGTGGCGAGACCATCACCTATTTCGAAATCACGACCGTTGCCGCGCTGATGGCCTTCACCGAAACACCTGCGGATTACACCCTGCTGGAAACCGGGTTGGGGGGGCGGCTGGATGCCACCAACGTGGTGGACAAACCAGCGATGACCATCATCACGCCCATCTCGATCGACCACACGCAATTTCTGGGCGATACACTGACCGCCATCGCGGGCGAGAAAGCGGGCATTCTGAAACGCGGCGTGCCCTGTATCGTCGGTCCGCAACCCGACGACGCGCTTGAGGTGATCGAGGCACGTGCCGCTAGGCTGGGTTGCCCGGTCTTCGCCCATGGCCAGCATTGGCACATGTGGGAAGAACGCGGGCGCTTCATCTTTCAGGATGAAACCGGGTTGCTCGATCTGCCGATGCCCGCCCTGATCGGGCCGCATCAGCTTGAAAACGCCGGCGCCGCCATCGCCGCGCTGCGCCAGTTGGGATTCGGAGAGACCGCCTGCGAAGCCGCGATGCGCGACGTGACATGGCCTGCGCGGATGCAGCGCCTGCGCCATGGCCCGCTTGTCGATGCCGCTGGGGACGCCGAGCTTTGGCTTGACGGCGGTCACAACCCGGCAGCGGGCGAAATACTGGCCAAGGTGCTGGCGGACCTGCCCACCCGCCCCACCCATCTGATCTGCGGGATGTTGAACACCAAGGACATCGCAGGCTATCTGCGACCCCTGGCGCGCGTGTCCGACAGCCTGACCGCTGTGTCCATTCCCGGTGAAGCCAACACCCTGCCCGCCGATGTCACCGCCCGCGCGGCGCGCAACGTCGGCTTCAGGACCCACGAGGCGACATCGGTTGAAGAGGCCATCAAGGGCATTCGGAAAACCGCGCCGGACAGCCGTATCCTGATTTGCGGGTCTCTTTATCTGGCCGGGTCGGTCCTGAAAGAGAATGGATAGCGGTTTGGCCGCCTGATCCCTGCCGTGATCACAAATTAATTTTCATCGATCACGGCGGAATGGATTCACTTCATCCACCAACCCCCCGAAAAGAATCACTTTTTCGGCCTCAGGCGAATCGGTGAGCGATTCGGGCTAATATGTTGACAGAATAAGCAGTTAGCTACTACAAATAGGGTATTCTTCAGGTAAAGTTCACACCAAGTGAACGGCTTGTCGAGCAGTACTTTTGACCGGGGGGTCTCATGTTTTGGTCGGGACAGGAAGCGGTAATTCGGTTTGTGATCACAGACCTTCCCGCGACTGTTCAACCATCAGGGACCACCCCTGCCAACCCCTTTCCCGGCACAGGTCCACGACACTAGGCGCGACCATCGCGCGTATGTGCCATGTCTCTGAGGTCGGCGAAGCTGGCATCAGCTTTGCGGGTCGTGATGCGGTAAGTTAGGCGGGCAGGACAAGACCTTGGGGTCGCCAATGGCGGCCCCGCTTCATTTTGCACCCCAGTCCTTGTCCTGCATTTCACGCAATCGGCTGGCGGTGCGCTCGAACTCGAACGACCCTTCGCCTTCGACATACAGCATCTCGGGTTGGGCGGCGGCCGAGGCGATCAGGCGCACTTTCGCTTCGTAAAGCGCGTCGATCAGGGTGACGAAGCGCTTGGCCTCGTTGAAATTCGACCGGCTCAGGCGCGGGATGTTTTCCAACACCAGAAGCCTGACGTTGTTGGCAATCGTCAAATAATCACCCGGCCCCAACATGGCGCCGCACAGGTCATGAAATCCCGCCCGCGCCGCGCCGTTGCGAAAGGCGGGCAGAACCACGTCCCGCCCCTTGACGGTCAGGGTCAGCGGCTCGGCCTCCCCCCCCGTCAGATCGCCCCAGATTGCATCAATCGCTTTGCGCGCGTCGGCATCCGCCGGGGTGAAATAGACCCGCTCGCCCGCCAGACGGTCCTGCCGATAGTCGTTTGGGCTGACCAGTTCATGCACCACCATCTGTTCCTTGATCAGCGCGATGAAGGGCAGGAAAAGCTGTCGGTTCAAACCATCCTTATACAGCTCATCGGGGTGCCGGTTCGAGGTCGTGACCACCACGACACCGGCATCGAACAGCTTTTCGAACAAGCGGCCCACCAGCATCGCATCGGTGATGTCGGTGATCTGCATCTCGTCAAAAGCAAACAGGCGGACATCCGCGGCGATCTTATCGGCGACCGGGCCAAGCGGATCGTCCACCCCGGTCTTGCGCGCGGCGGCCATGCCCTCGTGCACCTCTTGCATGAAGGCGTGGAAGTGAACACGACGTTTGGCCGGGCTGTCCAGGCTGTCGACGAACAGGTCCATCAACATGGATTTGCCGCGCCCCACGCCGCCCCACAGATACAGCCCTTGCGGCACATCCTCGGGTTTGGAATGGAACAGCCCACCCAGAATTCCCCGCTTGCGCACGGGCGCGGCCTCCAGATGTGCGCGGATATCTTCCAGCGCAGGCAGTGCAGCCAGCTGTGCGGGGTCTCGGGTAATCTCGCCGTTTTGGGCAAGTGTTTCGTAAATCTCGGTCAGGTTTGCCATGGCCGAGGAATAAATCGCTTCCATGGATAAGGAAAGGTGAAGTGACGGATCAGAAACGAAGAATTGACCAAACGGTCGATTTCGCGGAATTTGCCGGTATGAACGAGACTCGCGCGCCCCTGATTACCCCGGTCCTTGTGGCCGGATGCCTGATCATCCTTGTCAGCTTCGCCATCCGCGCAAGCTTCGGGGTGTTCCAGATCCCTATTGCGACCGAATTCAACTGGCCCCGCGCCGAGTTTTCGCTGGCAATTGCCATTCAGAACCTGGCATGGGGTATCGGCCAACCGATCTTCGGCGCGATTGCTGAAAAGATCGGGGATCGCAAAGCCATTATCATGGGCGCCCTGATCTATGCGGTCGGGCTGGTTGCGTCGTCCTATGCGGTCACGCCCGGGGCACATCAGGTGCTGGAAATTGCCGTCGGTTTCGGCATTGCCGGAACGGGCTTTGGCGTGATCCTTGCGGTGGTCGGGCGGGCTGCCAGCGACGACAACCGGTCGATGGCGCTGGCGATTGCAACGGCGGCCGGGTCTGCGGGACAGGTCTTTGGCGCGCCCTTGGCAGAATACCTTTTGGGCTTCATGTCATGGCAGAATGTCTTTGTCCTGTTTGCTGCCGCCATATTGGCGACGCTGGCGCTGCTGCCCCTGATGAAGACCGAAACCGTCGCCACCCGGTCCGAGCTTGAAGACAGCTTGGGGCAAATCCTGATCAAGGCCTTTCGCGATCCCAGCTATACGTTGATCTTCCTGGGGTTCTTTTCCTGTGGCTACCAGTTGGCCTTCATCACCGCGCATTTTCCAGCTTTCGTGACCGAGATGTGCGGTGCAATCGACCCGTCCGGCACATTGGCAACCATCGGGGTTTCAACGACCTCGGCCCTTGGCGCCATTTCGATTTCGCTGATCGGGCTGGCCAATATCGCGGGCACA
>JAUHWP010000198.1 GCA_030424645.1 Alphaproteobacteria bacterium | reverse complement strand
CACCATGTCGCTGGAAGAGGCCATCGCCTATATCGACAATGACGAGCTGGTCGAGGTGACACCGAACAACATCCGCCTGCGCAAACGCTTCCTGGACCCGCATGAGCGGAAGCGGCAGGCACGGTCGTCAGATCAATAAGCATCACGATTAAAACACAAAAGCCCCGGTTCGACGCCGGGGCTTTTTGGTTTCTGGTCCGTGGATTACTCGTCGGTTTCAACAACCAGCAATTCACGTTCGGACGCGTTTCGCGCGTGGCTCAGCGCCTCCTGGTATTCCGGCGAGTGATAGCACCCTTCCGCTGCCTCGACGCTGGGAAATTTCGCCACCACGTTGCGCGGGCGGTCCTTGCCTTCCAACTGCACATACCGCCCGCCGCGCGCAATGAAATGCCCGCCATGTTTGGCAATCGCGGGGCCAGCAAGGGCGGCGTATTTGCCGTAAGCCTCGTCATCGGTCACGGTCACATGGGCAATCCAAAGGGCGGGCATCGTGTCTCTCCTGCAAATAAAAAGGCCGCGTAAGTCAGCAGACGATACGCGGCCCTTCAGGATTTGCAATGGGGTGCTGTCAGCCTGCGATGGCGGCCTCGGCGGCGGCCACGGCAGCGTCGGCGCCCGAGAAGTCCTGCCCGCCGCCCTGCGCCAGTTCAGGGCGGCCACCGCCCCCCTTACCGCCAAGCGCCGGGACAGCCGCCTTCACAAGGTCAACCGCCGATACGCGGTCGGTCATGTCCGGCGTGACACCGGCGGCAACAGCCACCTTTCCGTCATTGTCCGAAATGATCAGAACCGCGCCCGATCCAAGCGTGTCTTTCTGTTCGGTGACAAGGGTTTGCAGGTCCTTGCCCGCGACGCCAGCCACGATCATCGCAAGGAACTTCACGCCGTCGATATCCTTGGCTTCCGCCCCCGCGCCGGCGGCTTTCGCCAATTCACGCTTCAGGTTCGCAATCTCGCCCTGCAGCACCTTGCGTTCGTCCAACAGCCCCTTGACGCGGTCCACGACCTCGGCCGGCTTGGCTTTCAACATGCCTTGCAATTCCGAGGCGCGCGCGGCTTCTTCCTCGATATAGGCGACGGCGGCCTTGCCGGTCAGCGCCTCGATCCGGCGGATGCCCGCGGCACTGGCCCCTTCCGACAGGATGACGCAGACGCCGATGTCGCCGGTCTGTTTCACATGGGTGCCGCCGCACAGTTCAATCGAATAGGTCTGCCCATCCGTGCCCTTGCCGGTCGCGGCATGCCCCATCGAGACGACACGCACCTCGTCGCCATACTTTTCTCCGAACAGCGCCTGCGCGCCGATCTCGCGCGCGTCATCCGGGGTCATGATCCGGGTTTCGACTGGCGCGTTCTGGCGGATATAGGTGTTCACCTCGCGGGCGATATTGCCCAGCTCCTGCGGCGATACCGCCTTGTTATGGCTGAAGTCGAACCGCAGGCGATCCGGCGCGTTCAGCGACCCGCGCTGCGCGACGTGATCGCCCAGCTCGTTGCGCAATGCCTCGTGCAGCAGGTGGGTGGCCGAGTGGTTGGCGCGGATCGCCGTGCGGCGCAGATGATCGACGGCCAGTTCCGCCCCCTGCCCCTTGGCAATCTCGCCCTCATCAACCTTGGCGAAATGGATGAACACACCCGCCACTTTCTTGGTGTCGGTGATATGGGCCGACCCGGTGTCAGTGCGGATCAGCCCGGTATCCCCAACCTGACCACCCGCCTCGGCATAAAACGGCGTCTGGTTCACCACGATCTGAACCACATCCCCGGCCTTGGCCCGGTCCGTCAACGCGCCATCGGCAACCAGCGCAAGCACCTGCCCTTCGGCATGTTCGGTATCATAGCCCAGGAATTCCGTCGCGCCATTCTGCTCGGCCAGGTCGAACCAGATGGTGGCATCCGCCGCCTCGCCCGAGCCGGACCAGGCCGCCCGCGCGCGCGCCTTCTGTTCGTCCATCGCGACATCAAACCCGGATTGGTCCACACCGCGCCCTTTTTCACGCAGCGCATCCTGCGTCAGGTCCAGAGGGAACCCATAGGTGTCATAGAGTTTGAACGCGGTTTCACCGGGCAGATCCGCCCCTTCAGCCAGCCCAGACACTTCGTCATCCAGCAGCTTCAGGCCACGGTCGAGCGTCTTCTGGAACCGGGTTTCTTCGTTCAGCAGGGTTTCTTCGATCATCGTCTGGGCACGGCCAAGTTCGGGATAGGCCTGCCCCATCTGCGCCACAAGCTCGGGCACAAGACGGTGCATGACCGGGTCTTTCGCCCCCAACAGATGCGCGTGACGCATCGCGCGGCGCATGATCCGGCGCAACACATAGCCGCGCCCTTCGTTGGACGGCATCACCCCATCGGCCATCAGGAACGAGGTCGAGCGCAGGTGATCCGCGATCACCCGGTGGTGCACGTTCTGATCGCCATAGGGATCGACACCGGTGACATGGGCCGAGGCTTCGATCAGCGCCTTGAACAGGTCCGTGTCATAATTGTCATGGCTGCCCTGCAACAACGCACCGATCCGCTCCAGCCCCATGCCGGTGTCGATGGACTGCATGTCCAGCGCCTTCATCGAGCCGTCTTCGAATTGCTCGTTCTGCATGAACACGACGTTCCATATCTCGATGAACCGGTCGCCATCCTCCTCGGCGCTGCCCGGAGGGCCACCCCAGAT
>JAUHWP010000083.1 GCA_030424645.1 Alphaproteobacteria bacterium | reverse complement strand
TGGGGACACGTGAACCCACGATCCAACGGCAGGGCGATGCGCGGATCCTGATCCAGGTGCCGGGGATCGGCAGTGCCTCCGAGTTGAAAGAGATCATCGGCAAAACCGCCAAGCTGACCTTCCATCCGGTGGTCAGCCGCTCGACCGACGCAAGCACGACGCCCGGCCCGCGCAACGTGCTGTATCCGTCGCTGGATGAAGACGGCGTGTTTTACGTGCTGGAACAAACGCCTGTCGTGACGGGCGAAGAGCTGAACGACGCGCAGCCGGCTTTCGACCAGAACGGCCAGCCTGCGGTGAACTTCCGCTTCAACGTGTCCGGCGCGCGCAAGTTCTGCGACTATACCGGGGCCAATGTGGGTGCCCCCTTCGCCATCGTGCTGGACGCCGAGGTGATTTCGGCCCCGCGTATCAACGAACAGATTTGTGGCGGATCGGGGATCATCACCGGCAATTTCTCCATCGAGGAATCGACCAACCTTGCCGTGCTGTTGCGTGCAGGCGCTTTGCCGGCTGAACTGACCTATGTGGAAGAACGCACCATCGGCCCGGAGCTGGGACAAGACAGTATCGACGCGGGCAAGATCGCCTCGGTCGTGGCCTTCGTCGGCGTGCTGGTCTTCATGGTGGCCGCCTATGGCTGGTTCGGGGTGATCGCCAATGTGGCGCTGATCCTGAATGTGGGCATGATCTTCGGCCTTCTGTCGATGATCGGGGCGACGCTGACATTGCCCGGTATCGCCGGGATCGTGCTGACCATCGGGATGGCGGTGGACGCCAACGTGCTGGTCTTCGAACGGATCCGCGAGGAATTGAAGTCCGGCCGCGGCCCCGCGCGGGCCATCGAGCTTGGCTATGAAAAGGCGCTGTCGGCCATTCTGGACGCGAACATCACCACCTTCATCACGGCGGTGATCCTGTTCATCATGGGCTCTGGCCCGGTGCGCGGGTTCTCGGTCACGCTGGCGCTGGGTATCCTGACCTCGGTGTTCACGGCGATCTTCCTGACCCGGCTGATGCTGGTCATGTGGTTCGAGCGCAAGCGTCCGCGCCAGCTTGAGATCAAAGGCATTCGCATCGCGCCGCAAAACCGGGTGTTCGATTTCTTCCGCGGCTCGATTGCGACCTTGGGGGCATCCGGTCTGGCAATGGTTGCCTCGGTGCTGCTGTTCCTGATCGTCGGGCTGAATTTCGGCATCGACTTCCGGGGTGGCACGACGATCCGCACCGAAAGCACGCAAGCCGTCGATGTGGGGGTGTATCGCGACGCATTGTCCCCGCTGGGGCTTGGCGACATCTCGATCGCGCAGGTCTTTGACGTGAACTTCGGGGAAGATCAGCACGTGGCGCAGATCCGCATCGAAGCGCAGGAGGGGCAGGAGGCGATCACCCCTGAAACCATCGAAATCATCGAAGGCGCGCTGGCGCAGGTCGATCCGGCGATCACCTTCCCAAGCGTGGAAAGTGTCGGGCCGAAAGTATCGGGCGAGCTGGTCACGACCGCTGTTCTGGCCGTCGTGTCTGCCATCGCCGCCGTGCTCGTCTATATCTGGCTGCGTTTTGAATGGCAGTTCAGTCTGGGCGCGGTTGCGGCCCTTGTGCATGACGTGGTGCTGACCATCGGGATCTTCAGCCTCTTGGGCATCAAGTTCGACCTTGCGATCATCGCCGCGCTTCTGACCATCGTCGGCTATTCGCTGAACGATACCGTGGTGGTCTTCGACCGGGTGCGGGAAAACCTGCGCCGCTATAAGAAGATGGACCTGAAAGAGGTTCTGAACCTGTCGATCAACGAGACCTTGTCGCGCACGATGATGACCTCGCTGACCACGCTGCTGGCGCTGATCGCGCTTTACGTGCTGGGCGGCGATGTGATCCGCGGGTTCGTCTTCGCGATGATCTGGGGTGTCGTCGTCGGGACCTATTCGTCGATCTTCGTGGCTTCGGCGATCCTGTTGCGGCTGGGGGTGAAACGCGACTGGTCGAAGCCGGACGCCAATGCGGGCAATCAGTTTGCCGACATAGATGCCTGACCTGCTGGCCGATGCCCTGGCGCTGCCGGGGCTCGGCTGGCTTGTCGTCACCGCCTTCGTGGCCGGGCTGGTGCGCGGGTTTGCCGGTTTCGGCACGGCCCTGATTTTTCTGCCCATCGCAGCCCAGATCATTGATCCCGTCTGGGCCGTCACGGTTTTGATCGTGATGGACCTGGCCGGACCCGCCCCGGCAATCCCCCGCGCCCTGAAAGACGGGCATCCCAGGGACCTGATGCGGCTGGTCGTGGCAACCGCGCTGGCCTTGCCCTTGGGGCTGGCCGCCCTGTTCGCGGTGGATCCGCAAATCTTCAAGCTGGTGGTGTCGGTGATCAGCCTGGCGATGCTGGCGGTTCTGATGACCGGGGTGCGCTATAGCCGAGAGGTTACGCCCCCCGTTGTCTGGGCCACCGGCGGCATCGCGGGGGTGCTGGGCGGGGCCGCGGGTATTCCCGGCCCGCCGGTCATCCTGCTTTACATGGCATCGTCCCATCCTGCCCGGGTGATCCGGGCCAACACGACCTCTTATCTGTTCTTCTTCGATGTGATGATGCTGGCGGGGTTTGCCTTTGCCGGACGGCTTGGCGGCATGGCCCTGATCCTTGGGTTGCTGGTCATGCTGCCCAACCTCTTGGGCAATCTGGCTGGCGGGGCGGTCTTTAATCCTAGATACGAATCCCTCTATCGTTATGTCGCCTACCTGATCATCGCGGCCTCCAGCCTGTCCGGGCTTTACGCCGCCCTATCCTGACCCAACCCGCCCAATCCACAAGGACCCGACATGCAGTTTCACGAAGTCACATATGACAGCGCCCAGCCGGTCGACAGCTATGGCCCCGGTTTCTTTCGTGTGGCGGGCGAGGTGATCCACGGTGCGATCCTTGTGACAGAAGATATGGCGATCAGTTGGGATGGCCCCGACGATCCGGCGCCGCTGCTGGCGCTGGCGGGCAAGATCGACGTGCTGTTCTATGGCACGGGTGCCGACCCCGCCCATCCGCCCGCCGCGTTGCGCACCGCCTTGGAAGAGGCCGGGATCGGGGTCGAGGCGATGGCCTCTGCGCCAGCCTGCCGCACCTATAATGTGCTGATCTCGGAAGGTCGGCGCATTGCGCTGGCCGCCCTTCCGGTCTAAGGCTTCTGGCATGGAGATGAGGGTCGATAACCTGTCCGTCGCGCGCGGCGGTGTGCCGGTGCTGGAACGCGTGAGCTTCACGTTGTCCGCAGGTCAGGTTCTGATCCTGCGCGGGCCGAACGGGTCGGGCAAAACCACCCTTTTGCGCACACTTGCCGGGTTGCAGCCCCCGATTGCCGGTCAGGTATCGGCAGATCCCGAACATATCACCTATGGCGCCCATGCCGACGGGTTGAAAGCAACCCTGACGGTCGAGGAAAACCTGCGTTTCTGGGCCGCCGTGCATGGCATCGAGGGCATCGACGCGGCGGTCAAGGGGTTCAATCTGAATGGCCTGACCCATCGCCCCGCCGGCAACCTGTCTGCGGGCCAGAAACGTCGGCTGGGTCTGGCGCGGCTATTGGTCACGGGGCGCCCGATCTGGCTTCTGGACGAACCGACGGTCTCGTTGGACACAGCCTCGGTCGGCTTGTTTGCCGATGCGGTGCGCGGGCATGTTGCGGGCGGCGGCGCGGCACTGATCGCCACCCATATCGACCTTGGCCTGAAGGCCGACACGTTCGATATCGGCCCGTTCCGTGCCAACGGGGACAAGACCGCCCCCAGCCAGCAACGCGACCGCTATGCAGATTTTGACGAGGCGTTTTCATGATTGCGCTTTTGGTTCGTGACATGCGCCTTGCCGTGCGTGCGGGTGGGGGCTTTGGCCTGGGCCTTGCCTTCTTCCTGATCGTTTCGACCCTGGTGCCCTTCGGCGTCGGGCCCGAGGCCGCGATCCTGTCGCGGATCGCCCCCGGTATCCTGTGGGTTGGGGCGCTTTTGGCCTGCCTTTTGTCGCTGGATCGCATTTTTCAACTGGATTTCGAGGATGGATCGCTGGACCTGCTGGCCACCGCGCCGATCCCGATGGAAGGCACCGTGGCCATCAAGGCGCTGGCGCACTGGCTTGTGACCGGGCTGCCCCTGACATTGGCTGCGCCGGGGTTCGGGGCGCTGATGAACCTGCAATCGCCGGGGCATTACTGGATCTTCATCACCCTTCTGATCGGCACACCGGCCCTGTCGATGATAGGTGCCTTTGGCGCGGCGTTGACGGTCGGTCTGAAACGGGGCGGGCTTTTGCTGTCGCTGCTGGTTCTGCCGCTCTATATCCCCACCCTGATCTTCGGGGCCGAGGCCGCGACCCGCGGCACCGCCGGGCTGTCGGCGGTGACGCCGCTTCTGATGATGGCGGGGATTACCGCCGGATCGGTCGCGCTTCTGCCCTTCGCCGCCGCCGCCGCTTTGCGCATCAATCTGAGATAGGTCAAGTCGCCGTGAGTTCAGACCCACTATGCTTGCGCAAATCATAGCCACCGAATAGAGGAAGCAAATGTCACTTTGGGAATTCGCAAACCCGGTCAAGTTCATGGCGCTCAGCGGCAAGGTATTGCCCTGGGTGATCGGCTTGGCTGCGCTGACGCTGATACCGGGCCTGATCTGGGGTTTCTTCTTCACGCCAGAGGCCACGAATTTCGGCAACTCGGTCAAGATCATCTATATCCATGTTCCGTCCGCGATGATGGCGATCAACATCTGGGCGATGATGCTTGTCACCTCGCTGATCTGGATCGTGCGCCGCCACCATGTGTCGGTGCGCGCGGCCAAGGCGGCGGCGCTGATCGGGGTGACGATGACGGTGATTGCGCTGATCACCGGCGCGATCTGGGGCGAACCGATGTGGGGCACCTATTGGGCCTGGGATCCGCGTCTGACCAGCTTCCTGATCCTGTTTCTGTTCTATCTGGGCTACATGGCCCTGTGGGCGGCAATCGAGAACCCGGACACCGCCGCCGACCTGACCTCTGTCCTGTGTATCGTGGGCTCGGTGTTTGCGCTTCTAAGCCGCTATGCGGTGAATTTCTGGAACCAGGGGCTACATCAGGGCGCGTCGCTGTCGATGGATCGGGAAGAGCATGTCGCCGATGTCTATTACCTGCCACTGCTTCTTTGCATCGCCGGTTTCATCCTGCTGTTCGTCGCGCTCGTCCTGATCCGCACCCGGACCGAGCTGCGCCTTGTGCGCCTGCACCGTCTGGAGATTCGCGAAAGGATGAAAGATGCTTGAACTGGGTAAATATGCAGGCGCGATCCTGTCCTCTTGGGGGATCACTCTCGCGCTTTTGATCGCGCTGGTCCTTGTCACCTGGCGCCGTTCGGTCCAAGTGAAGAAAGCACTGCAAGCAGCGGAAAAAAGGGCATCCAAAGATGGCTGAAGAACAAAAATTTCCGATCTTCTATGTGATCCCGATTGTCGTCGTATTGGGATTTTTGGGTCTGGTTACTTGGGCCATGCTCTTTAAGGAGGGCGATTCACGTGAACTCCCCTCGACCCGCGAGGGGCATATCGTGCCCGCGCTGCAACTGACGGCGTTCGACGGGGCGGAAGGGTTCACCCACGAGGACCTGACCTCGGGCGGTGTGAAGCTGGTGAATTTCTGGGCCAGCTGGTGCGCGCCCTGCCGGGCCGAGCATCCGCAGCTTGAAACGCTGGCCGAAGAAGGTGTTGTGATCAACGGCATCAACTACAAGGATGAACCGGCCAATGCGCGCCGTTTTCTTGAGCAACTGGGCGATCCGTTTGCCAAGCTGATGGCGGATTCTGACGGGCGCACAGGTCTTGAATGGGGGCTCTACGGCGTGCCGGAAACCTTCATCATCGCCGCCGATGGCACGGTGGTGAAACGCTTTGCCGGTCCGATCACCGAAAGCATTCTGGAAAGCGTGATCCGCCCCGCGATTGCAGACGCCGCCAGCCGCTAACCGGCGGCGTTCAGCATCAGGATAAATGCGCTGAAGGCGACTGTTTCCAGAAGTGGGAGCGGGAATTGGCGCAAGAAATTATACATGAAATAGACGGGTCCAATAGCGATCTAATATACGTTTCAAACCGGTCAGAGAAATATTCCGACCTTGAGGAACTCTAGCATTTTTTGGCTGGGCGAGACAATTCAATCTGCCGAAAAAAACCAGATGTTCTGCCATAAAACTATGTGACGTTTCTGGATCTGGATGTGCTTTCGATCACATCTATTGATGCTTTTCAGGTAATTGCTTCGGGATGTTCACTCGGATCAAAAACCCCAAAAAAAACGCGCCCTGCAGAGGGCGCGTTTTGATTTGTCGATCCGGGTTGTTTACGACTTGGCCAGATTGCGCAGCACATAGTGCAGCACGCCGCCGTTTTCGACATATTCGATCTCGACTTCGGTGTCGATCCGGCATTTCAGTTCGATCGTTTTGGTCGACCCATCTGCGAATGTGATTTCGCAAGGAACGGTGGACAGCGGTTTAAGATCACCGGCCAACCCTTTGATCGACACGGTTTCATCGCCGGTCAGACCCAATGATTTGCGGGTGTCGCCGCCGGTGAATTCGAACGGGATCACGCCCATGCCAACCAGGTTCGAGCGGTGGATACGCTCGAACGACTCGGCGATCACGGCTTTGACGCCCAGAAGGCTGGTGCCCTTGGCCGCCCAGTCGCGCGACGAGCCTGCACCGTATTGTTCACCACCAAAGACCACCAGCGGGGTGCCGGCGTCCTGATAGGCCATCGAGGCATCATAGATCGACGTCTGCTTGCCGTCCGGGCCTTTGGTGTAGCCACCTTCAACACCTTCCAGCATCTCGTTCTTGATGCGGATATTGGCGAAGGTGCCGCGCATCATGATCTCGTGGTTGCCGCGACGCGAGCCATAGGAGTTGAACTCGCGCGGGGCCACCTGCCGTTCGGTCAGATACTGACCGGCAGGCGAGGTCACCGGGAAGCTGCCAGCGGGCGAGATGTGGTCGGTGGTGATCATGTCACCCAGCACCGCCAGCACTTTCGCGCCTTCGATGTCGGAAATGACGCCTGCATCCTTGGACATGCCCTGGAAGTAAGGCGGGTTCTGGATATAGGTTGACGAGGCCGGCCAGTCATAGGTTTCGTCCCCGGTGGTCTCGACCGATTGCCATTTCTCGTCGCCTTTGAACACGTCGGCATATTTCGACTGGAACGCCTCGCGGGTGACGGTCTGTTCGACCAGTTCCGCGACTTCCTGCGTCGTCGGCCAGATATCTTTCAGATAGACATCGTTGCCGTCCTTGTCCTGCGCGATCGGGTCGTTGACGATGTCGAGGTTCATGTCACCGGCCAGCGCATAGGCCACCACCAAGGGGGGCGAGGCCAGATAGTTGGCGCGCACATCCGGTGAAATACGGCCCTCGAAGTTCCGGTTGCCCGACAGGACCGAGGTTGCGATCAGATCGTTTTCGGCGATGGCGTCGGACAGTTCTTTCTGAAGCGGGCCGGAGTTGCCGATACAGGTGGTGCAGCCATAGCCGACAAGGTTGAAGCCGACGGCATCCAGATCCTCTTGCAAACCAGCGGCCTCAAGATAGGCTGACACGACCTGCGAGCCGGGGGCCAGCGAGGTTTTCACCCACGGTTTGCGGTTTAGACCCAGCGCCCGCGCCTTGCGCGCCACCAGACCGGCCCCGATCATCACATAGGGGTTCGACGTGTTGGTACACGAGGTGATCGAGGCAATCACGACCGAGCCGTCGCGCAGCTTGTAATCCTGGCCTTCGACCGCAGCGGATTTGCGTGGGTCGGCAGGGGCCTTGGGCGTCGGGCCTTCGGCCGCCATGTCGTGGGCTGCCGCGTCATCGTCGATGCCGCGATATTCGTTCACCACGTCAAGGAAGGCCTTCGCGGCCTGATCCAGCGGGGTGTAATCCTGCGGGCGTTTCGGGCCGGAAATCGCGGGCACAATGGTGCCCATATCCAGCGACAGCGTGTCGGTATAGACGGGCGCGTAATCTTCGCCGCGCCAGAAGCCGTTTTCCTTGGCATAGGCTTCAACCAGCGCGATGCGATCCTCGTCGCGGCCGGTTGTGCGCAGGTAACGCAGGGTTTCGTTGTCGATCGGGAAGAAGCCGCAGGTGGCGCCGTATTCCGGGGCCATGTTGGCAATCGTGGCGCGGTCTGCCAGCGGCAGACGATCCAGACCTTCGCCATAGAATTCGACGAACTTACCAACCACGCCCTTTTCGCGCAGCATTTCCACGACCTTCAGCACCAGATCGGTGCCGGTGGTGCCTTCGACCATCTCACCGGTCAGCTCAAAGCCCACGACTTCGGGGATCAGCATCGAAATCGGCTGACCCAGCATCGCGGCTTCGGCTTCGATCCCGCCAACACCCCAGCCCAGAACGGCCAGGCCGTTGACCATGGTGGTGTGGCTGTCAGTGCCGACCAGCGTGTCGGGATAGGCGACCTGTTCGCCGTTCTGGTCTTCGTCGGTCCAGACGGTCTGGGCCAGATACTCAAGGTTCACCTGGTGGCAGATGCCGGTGCCGGGGGGCACAACGCGGAAGTTGTTGAACGCCGACTGACCCCATTTCAGGAAGGTGTAGCGTTCGAGGTTGCGTTCATATTCGCGGTCCACGTTCATCTGGAACGCGCGCGGGTTGCCAAACTCGTCGATCATGACCGAGTGGTCGATCACCAGATCGACCGGGTTCAGCGGGTTGATCATCTGGGCATCGCCCCCCAGCGCCTTGATGCCGTCACGCATGGCGGCAAGGTCGACCACCGCGGGCACGCCGGTGAAATCCTGCATCAGCACGCGGGCCGGGCGATAGGCGATCTCGCGCGGGTTTTTCCCGCCCTTATCGGCCCATTCCGCAAAGGCCTTGATGTCATCGACGCTGACGGTACGGCCGCCATCTTCGAAACGCAGCATGTTTTCCAGCACGACTTTCAGAGCGGCGGGCAGGCGCGAGAAATCGCCAAGACCTGCGGCTTCGGCGGCGGGAATCGAGTAATAGGCGATGGACGAGCCACCGGCCGTCAGCGACTTGCGCGTCTTGGCGGTGTCTGAACCTACGATAATGGTCATGAATTGGCTCCCTTATGGTCAGGATACAGGGTTGGGCTGGCTTGCATTTGCCCTAAAAAAGGGGGGCGACGCAAGGGGATTCCGGCGCTTTGTATACGACTGCACACCAAAAATCGACTCCTAAAGCGCTTTGTGTCAGCCTGCGTTCAAGATAAAGGCGAGATGCGCACAACGTCGATATGTCATGAGCGTTTCCGAAAACCTGCGGTCAGGTTCTTCGCGAAACGCTCTGTCGCTACCTATCGGCGAAAACTGTAACAAACCCCTCGCAAAACCTTGATTGGCGACGCCTTGGTGGGCGCGCTATCTAAAGACTGACCCAAATGGAAAAGACCCCTGATGAGAGCAGTCCTGCCCCTGATCCTGATATGCGCCGCGTGGTTTGGTGCTGTGCCCGTCGCCGCGCAAGAGCGTCCGGTCACGGTGGTAGAGTTGTTTACCTCGCAAGGCTGTTCCTCGTGCCCGCCTGCGGATGCGTTGCTGGGCAAGCTGGTCGAGTATGACGAGATCCTGCCCCTGGCGCTGCATGTCGATTACTGGGACTATATCGGCTGGAAAGACACCTTCGCGAAAGCGGCGCATACCAAGCGGCAGAAGGCTTATGCCTATAGCTTCGGATCACGGTCCATCTATACCCCGCAAATGGTGATCGGCGGCGTCGATCAGGCGGTCGGCAGCCATGTGGTCGAGGTTATGGATGTCATCCATCAACATCAGGCGAGGCCGCAGCGCGTGGCGCTTCAGACCGCGGGGGCAGAGGACGGGACGCCGCGATTGCGCATCGAGCGGATGACCTATCGTGCGCTTCCGGCGCAGATGCTGGTGCAGATCGTGCGCTTCATCCCCAGGGCGCAGGTGAATATCAGCCGGGGCGAAAACGCCGGGCTGTCGATCACGTCGACCAACGTGGTGACGGATATTCAGGGCTTTGGCGTCTGGGATGGGATGGAGGCGGTCGAACTTGACCTGCCCACCCCCATCGCCCCGGACGGGCAAGAAGCGGCCATCGTCCTGCAGGCCGCCCGGAAGGGCGGATATCCCGGTGAAATCCTGGCCGCCATCAAGCTGGACTGATCGCCGTTTCAGTCTGCTTCTGGCAACTGCCAGCGGTTGTGGATCCACAGGAACTGATCCATGTTCTGACGCACGCGGGCCTCGAACCGATCATTGAATTCCTGCATCATGGTTTTCGCATCGCTGTGGGCGATGGGATCTTCGACGATCACATCGAAATCGACGCCGTTTTCCTTGCGAATGGCAAACATCGGAATGAACAGCGTGTCGTATTTCAATGCCATTTCCGCCACCGCCAGCGTGGTCATGGCGGGCTGGCCGAAAAAGCTGAGCTTCTCGCCCTGATCTTCGCGCTGGTCCAGAAGAATGGCCAAAAGCCCGCCCTGGCGCAGGTGCTTCACCATTTCCGCCATGCCGCGCCGGGACTGTTCGAACGCCTTGCCCTCGAACCCCTCCATCCGCGCCTTGTAGCTTTCGTTGAAATAGGCGTTGGACATCGGGCGATAAAGCGCGCCGGTGTTGAAACCGGCCTGAATGGTCACGGCCCGCGCGGCATCGTAATTCCCGAAATGACCCGAAATCGCGATGATCGGCCGCCCTTCGGCCTTCGCCTGTTCCAAGACCGCCAGGCCGGGGCCGGACAGTTTGGTGGACTTTAGCCGGTCATAGAAGGTGGCGCCCGACCACATCTCGGCCAGGAAACGGCCCGCATTGGTCAGGACGGCGCCCACCAGGCGATCGACCTCGGCGGGGGGCAGGTCGGGGCGGGCCAGGGCCAGGTTGTTGCGAATGCGCTTGTCATAGCCGGCAATCGGGCCGACCACATGCGCGGCCAGCCAGCCAACGGCGGGCAGCCGCCAGCGATAGGGCAACAGGCGCGGCAGGTTCAACACGGCAGACAGCGCCACATGTGTCAGATAGGGGCCAACCCCCCGTTTTTCTTGCACCATCTTGCCTGTCTCCTGGGGCGCGGCGACTGGTTTCAGCCCGCGCGGCGTCTATCGGGGATCAGACATACAAGCGGCGGCAAGGGCTCGCAAGCACTTGCCGCACCGGTTGTCACAGCGTTCCGGGATCAGATGGGATCGCAGTTTCATTTCGAAACGCTTCGGGTCAGGCTTCGTCGTCATCGTCGGCGATCAGGGTGATTTCGCCCGAGGCTTCAAGCGCGCGCGCCTGCGCGACGATTGCGGCCATGGCCGCTTCGCCATCCTTTGGTTTGACATGGCCGCGTTCCGTCATCTCTTCCCGGATCTGTTCAGACAGGCGTTTGGACAGGGCACCGAGAATGAAATCGGCAACCGGGGCCAGATCGTCGGTCGCGGCGGTCAGAGCGGTCACGAGTGTCGCCTGATCCACATCCTTGGTGACTTTCGGAATGTCCACGGGTGCGATCCGGGCAGGAATATCGGCGAAGGTGAAGATCGCCTTGCGCACCGCCGAAGCAAAGACGGTGTCATCCTGATCCAGCCCGTCCAGCACATCGTCACGAGTCGCAGAGGCCGAAGCATTCAGGATCGCACCCACCCGTGCCACGGGGTCGTCATCGAAGGCTTTCGGCGGCCGCGTGCCAAGCTGATCGGCCAGTGATCGCCCGATCTTTTCGACCACGTCCGGTGCGATGGCGCCGGTCTGCGACACCGCATAGGCGACTTTGCGTGCCCGTGGGCCGGGCAACTGGCCCAAAAGGTCCGCTGCGACCGAAACCTTGAGCTTGGACAGCAAAACCGCGGCAATCTCGGTGCTTTCCGTCTCCAGGATTTCAAGCAGAACGTCCGGGTCCAAAGCTGCGATGGTGGCCCACGGATCGCCGGTCAGTCGCACGCCCGCCATCTTGCGCATCCGCGTCGCGGTTGCGGCGCTGATGGTGCCATCCAGGATCGACAATGTGCCTTCGATCCCGCCCGGAAAGGCCAGACCGATATCTTCGATCTCGCGCACGAAATCATCAATCACCGATTTCAGGGTGGCGCGGTCGATATACCGCAATTCGGACATCTGCCGGATCAGTTCTGCTTGCAGCCCGTCGGGCAGATCCTGAAGCGACAGCACGGCCCCTTCCGCCAACAACAGGCGCACGATGATGGCCGCTTTCTGTTTTCTGGACAAAAAACGAGTGTCCGCCGACGCCCGCCCGCGGGATGCCCCGCCTTGGCTTGCGCCAAACGTATCAGGCGACACCCTGACATTTGTCGGCACGATGTCGGTCGTTTCGATATTCGATGCGGTCAACGCGCAGCCTCGCTCCTCTGGTTTTCACCAGAATGTCACGGCTGGGTTAAGGCGGGCTTACCGCCGCCGCGGTCTAGCTGGAAACGGCGTCCACACAGGTTTGTGTGGCATCATCCCAGGTTTGGCCAGAACTACAGCTTGCCGCCGTGTGTTTGCCGCGTTCGCAGCCCATGGCAACGGACAGCGTCGGCAGAGCGGTCAGCACAAGTGCACAGAGCAGGGTCTTGAATTGCATTGGGACCTCCTTTTCGGAAGTCCCATGATAGCATGAAATGTGCCGATCCTCAAATCACACTGTGCGTTCCCGGTTCAGCTTTCGCCGAAGACCCGCTTGAAAATCGTGTCGACATGTTTGGTGTGATAGCCGAGGTCGAATTTTTCTTCGATCCCGTCCACGCCAAGCGCCTTCACCACATCGTCATCGGCCAGCAGTTCCTGTTTGAAATCACAACCGGTTTCCCAGACCTTCAGCGCGTTGCGCTGCACCATGCGATACGCGTCTTCGCGGCTGACGCCCGCTTGGGTCAGCGCCAGAAGAACCCTCTGGGACATGACCAGACCGGGGAACTTGTTCATGTTGGCCATCATGTTATCGGGATAGACCAGCAGCTTGTCGATCACCGAGGTCAGGCGCGCCAATGCGAAGTCCAGCGTGATGGTGGCGTCGGGACCGATATTGCGCTCGACCGACGAATGCGAAATGTCCCGCTCGTGCCACAGGGTCACGTTTTCCATCGCGGGCACCACGGTCATACGCACCAGACGGGCGAGGCCGGTCAGGTTCTCGGTCAGGACCGGGTTTTTCTTGTGCGGCATCGCCGACGAGCCCTTTTGGCCCATCGAGAAGAACTCGGCGGCTTCCAGAACCTCGGTGCGCTGCATGTGGCGGATTTCGGTGGCGACGTTCTCGATCGACGAGGCGACCACACCAAGCGCGGCGAAGAAGGCGGCGTGGCGGTCACGTGGGATGACCTGGGTCGAGATCGGTTCGGGCGCCAGCCCCATCTTCTCGCATACATGTTCCTCGACGGCGGGGTCGATATTGGCAAAGGTGCCGACCGCGCCCGAGATCGCACCGGTGGCGATCTCGTACCGGGCTTTCTCCAGACGGTTCAGGTTGCGATCCATTTCCGCATAGAAGCGCGCGAAGGTCAGGCCCATGGTGGTGGGCTCGGCGTGAATGCCGTGGCTGCGACCGATGCGGATCGTGTCCTTGTGCTCGAACGCGCGTTTCTTCAGCGCGGCAAGCAAGGCCTTGGTGTCTTCGATCAGGATGTCAGAGGCACGGACAAGCTGGACGTTGAAACAGGTGTCCAGCACGTCGGACGAGGTCATGCCCTGATGGACGAAGCGGGCTTCTTCGCTGCCGACATGTTCGGCAAGGTGGGTCAGGAAGGCGATGACGTCGTGCTTGGTTTCGGCCTCGATCTCGTCAATGC
>JAUHWP010000082.1 GCA_030424645.1 Alphaproteobacteria bacterium | reverse complement strand
GCCAGCTACTTCCGGGCCATACGCATTGAAAAAATGATGATGTCCCTGCTGTTGTCGCTGATCATCGGCGTATGTGCGGTGGCGTTGCAGGCCTTTCTGGGCATCACCATTGGCTTGCTTGCAGGCTATATCGGTGGGCGACTGGACAACCTGTTGATGCGGCTGGCGGATATCCAGTTGTCATTCTCGACGCTGATGGTTGCGATCATCTTTCTGGCCGTGACACAGGCCATGTTCGGATCTGAAACCTTCAACCAATACGCCGTCTTTTTCCTGATCGCCGTGATTGGCGTGGCCGAGTGGCCGCAATACGCGCGCACCGTGCGTGCCACGGTTCTGGCCGAGAAGAAGAAGGAATACGTGGACAGCGCCCGTGTGCTGGGATTTGGCCCCATGCGGATCATGGTGCGGCATATTCTGCCGAACTCTCTGTCTCCGATCTTTGTCATTTCGACGGTGCAGGTGGCCAACGCGATCATTTCCGAGGCATCGCTGAGCTTTCTGGGTCTGGGCATGCCGCCCAGCCAGCCCTCGCTTGGGTCGCTGATTTCGTCAGGGTTCGACTACATCTTCTCGGGCAGTTGGTGGATCACGGTGATCCCCGGTGTGGTCCTTGTCGTGCTGGTGCTGGTGATCAACCTGCTGGGCGACTGGATGCGCGATGTCCTGAACCCGAAACTCTATAAGGGGTAACGCGATGTCTTTGCTTTCTGTGCGTGACCTGACCGTCAAATTCGCCATGCGCGATGAAACCGTGACCGCGTTGAACGGCATTTCCTTCGACGTCGCCAAGGGCGAACGTCTGGGCATCGTCGGCGAAAGCGGGGCGGGCAAGTCGATTACCGGTTTCTCGCTGATGAACCTGATCAGCCGTCCCGGTTTCGTTGACCGGGGCGAGATTCTGTTCGATGGCGAAGACGTCGTGAAGATGAGCGGCAAGCGCCTGCGCCAGTTGCGCGGTGACAAGATGGCGATGATCTTTCAGGATCCGATGGTGACGCTGAATCCGGTCCTGACGATTGGCCAGCAGATGGTCGAAACCTTGCTGGCCCATCGCAAGCTGAGCCGGGAAGAGGCGCGCCAGATTGCCATCGTGAAGCTGCGCGAGGTCTATATCCCGTCGCCCGAGGAACGGTTGGACCAGTATCCCCACGAATTGTCGGGCGGGATGCGCCAGCGGATCATCATCGCCATCGCGCTGCTTCTGGACCCGCAACTGATCATCGCGGACGAGCCGACCACCGCGCTGGACGTGACCATTCAGGCGGACATCATGGAGCTGTTGTTGGAGCTGTGCCAGTCCAACAAGGTGGGTCTGATCCTGATCACCCATGACTTGGGTGTTGTCAGCCAGATGACCGAACGGACCCTGGTCATGTATGCAGGCCGGATCATCGAGGCCGGGCGCACGCGCGAGATCATCAACGATCCGCAACATCCCTATACGCAGGGCCTGATCAACGCGTTGCCCCAGCAGACCCTGCCGGGTCGGAAGCTGCGCCAGATACCCGGCAATATGCCGTCCTTGACGAATATCCCGCCGGGCTGTCCGTTCAATCCACGGTGCGAGTATGCGACCGATCTGTGTCGCACCCGCCTGCCCGAGATCGCGCAATATGGTGAAGTGCAAGTGGCATGTCACGAGGTGCAGCGGCTTCAGGCCGAGGGCGAGCGACAGGAGCAGAACGCATGAAAGACATGAATGTTCAGACCCCGCTGGTCGAAATCAAGGGATTGGAAAAACGGTTTGACCTTGATCAAGGGTTTCTTGAAACCCTCAGGTTTCGCGATGGCCGGTTCACCCGCGAAACGCGCGCCGTTCATGCGGTGAACAGCGTCACGCTGGACGTGAACCGGGGCGAGGCATTGTGCGTCGTCGGGGAAAGTGGTTGTGGCAAGTCCACGGTTGCGCGTCTGGTGGCCGGGCTTTTGACTCCGACGAATGGTGAAATCCATTACGACGGAACCCGGATCGACGATAAATCCCGCGCCGAGATGCAGCCCTTGCGCAAGAAGATCCAGATGATCTTTCAGAACCCCTATGCGTCGCTCAACCCGCGCATGACCATCCGGCAAGCGCTGGAAGAGCCGGTGCGGCATCACTACCCTTCATATTCTGCGGCGGAAGTGCGCGACAAGGTGACCGAAGTGATGATGTCCGTTGGCGTCGACCCCAGTTGGGCCAAGCGTTACCCGCATGAATTTTCGGGCGGTCAGCGGCAGCGGATCGCGATTGCGCGTGCCCTGACAGTGAACCCCGAATTCATCATCGCGGATGAACCGATCAGCGCTTTGGACGTGTCCATCCAGGCGCAGGTTCTGAACCTGATGCTTGAGGCCAAGGAAAGCCGTGGCCTGACCTATCTGTTCATCACCCATGACCTGAGCGTGGTCGAGCATTTCGGGACGCGCGTGGCGGTGTTGTATCTTGGGTCAGTCTGCGAAGTGGCGGATTCGGCGACCCTGTTTTCGAACCCGAAACACCCCTATACCCGGGCATTGTTGTCCGCGGTTCCGCAGCTCAAGGATGACCGGCCGAACCATATCCGCCTGAAGGGCGAGATCCCGACGCCGATCAACTTGCCGCAAGGTTGCCCCTTCCAAAGCCGCTGCGCATTTGCGAATAGCCGATGCAGAAGTGAAAAGCCGAATGCCATTCACCAACCCGACGGTAGCCTTGTGGCTTGTCATGCTGTCGAAGAGGACCGGTTGGATCAGGATGTGATCGGCGTCTGATACGGATCCGCAGCATTGGATATTATCTGGCTCAGAGATTTTGAGGCATTGGTTGCGTGCAAGAATTTCTCGCGCGCCGCGGAAGAACGCAATGTCAGCCAGCCGGCTTTTTCCCGGCGCATTCGTGCGCTGGAAAATGAAATCGGCGTGCGCCTGATCAACCGCGAGACCTTGCCGCTGACCCTGACCCCGGCGGGCGAGGTGTTCTTGTCGCAGGCGCGCATCATGCTGCGCACCTATGAAGAGACCATCGAGCGGTGCCAGACCATTGACGCCGCGAGCGAGAACGTCATTCGCTTTGCGACCTCTCAGTCGCTTTACATGACGCACTACAAGAACCTGATTGCCCCGCTGGCCAGCAAGGGCGGTGTGGATACCGATCTTAATTCGACCTCGTGGGCAGCCGATCAGTTCGTGAGCGCACTACAGCAAAGCTATTGCGATGTGATCCTGACCTATTGGCACCCTTCGATGGATTTCCTTGGGCCGCTTGAGGTGGCGAATTTCGAGTATCTGACCCTGTCGGCGGACCGGTTGGTGCTGGTGTCGCGCGCACGGCCGGGGGGCGGGCCGGAGTTTCACTTCAAGGCGGGCAGCAAAGAGGCGTTGCCGCTGTTGTCATACGGGGTGGTGTCGGCCTTGCGCGCCGTGCAGGATTTCCTGCTGGGGCAAACCGTCACCCCGCAGAAGATCCTGATCGTGAACCAGAACGCGCTGGCCAACAGCGTCAAGGCGATGATCCTTGAAGGGTTCGGCATGGGGTGGCTTCCGCTGAACCTGTGTAAGACCGAGCTGGCCGAGGGACGGCTGGCCATCGTCGATGAAAGGCTGGCAACCGATCTTGAGGTGCGCGTTTATCGCGACCCAAAGAACAGGAAGGGCACGCTGGACGAGCTGTGGAAGCAGTTGCAGCAGGAACAGCAATTGCGGTTGCAGCGGCACCCCAATATGGCTGCCCCGCGGTTACACGCCGGTTAACAATGCGTAACGGGCAAGCGCGCGCAGGTTAGCCTGTTTCAATACCGTGTTCATAGGACTCTGGCGAACTGCCGCCGCGGTCGATCTGTTCGGTCTGGCGGTGGGCGATGTGCCAAACTGTCAGGAGCCTATGATGACAAACCCATTCGAGAACCGATCGCTTTCCCTGCGTGGGCCTGCAACCGATATGGCGCCTGTGACGCCGTCTGATGCGCGGGACATGATCAACGTCGCCGTTGCACTGTATGTTGAAACCGGCGGGGCCATCGCATTCAGGTCGGTGGCTGGACATGACCGCGTGGTCACGGTGGGGGACAATGCCATCTTGCCGGTCGGGGTCAGCCGGGTCTTTGCCACGGGCACCACGGCCAGCGGTATCCATGCCTTCGTGCTTGTCTGATGATGGGGTTGGGATACGATATTCCGGCGCTTGCGATGCGCCGGGCCACGGCAGCCGCGCCTGCGCCGTTCTCGCCCCTGTCATTGGCGCCGTCGGTGTTCTTTGACCCGTCGCAGGTGGAGGGTCTGTTTCAGGACGAGGCCGGCACGGCCCCAGTGACGGCGGACAATCAACCGGTCGGGCTTTGGCACGATCTGTCAGCGACTGGGCAGAACCTCAGCCAGGCAGTCAGCGCGGCCCGTCCGACATATCGGACCGATGGCACGTTTCACTGGATCGAGGCGGACGGGGTCGATGACGGGTTGAAAACGGCACCTGTCTTCACAGTCGGGAATCCTTTGACGATGGTGCTGGGGTATCAGATGTTGTCAACCTCGGGCACGGCGCGGGTGAACATTGCCGAGATCAGCCAGAGCAGCACAAACGGGATGTCGGTCGGGGTGCGGCCCAATATCGACCGCCTGCAATATTACAGCCGTATGTCACAGCACGGGGTGTCGTCCACCAATGTAGCCTCCCCCACTGTTTGGGGAAACCATGACAGGCATGTTGTTACGGTGCAGGCCACCGCCGGGCAGGTCACTGTCCGTCTGGATGGTACAACCGTGATTGATACGGCGCAAAATCTGACAGTGCAGTCCATTGCGGCGCAGCCGCTGCGTGTCGGGATGGGCGTGTTGACAGCAAGCATACCGGGGGCGTTCCGCCTGTTTGGCTTGCAGGTCTGGGCGTTGGATGCGCCGCAGCCGGGCGCATCGGAAATCGGTGCGCTGGAAGCCTGGCTTGCCGCCAGAATGGGGGTTTCCCTATGAGCATTCGCATTACCATCGCGTGCCCCGAGGGCATGGTTTCCGATGCCAACCAGTTTGCGCTCTGCGTGGGCAACACGCCTGCGGACGTGCAGACCTTCGGTGCCGCGACGTGGGAGGATGGATCGGGCGAACGCTATGCCCTGGCATCGCTTCTTGCCGGAGAGGTGTTTCCTCAGACTGCGGCGGCGGTGTTGCAGGCGCCGGCCCATTCACCAGATGCGGACGTGGCGGGGGCCGCACGCGCGCAAGCCGCGTTGCAGATCTGGGCGCCTGCGTCACCCGACAGCTTTCCCGAGGTTGGATCGGGTCGCCTTGTTGCCGTCATCGGACTGGATGCCGGATTGGCCATTCCGCTTCTTGGCCTGTCGCCCGTTCCGGTCGAAGACTAAGCCATCTTTCTGCCCATGGCGACCCAAGGCGACGTGGGCAGAAAGGCACCATCGCTTGCGCAGCGATTGAAATGCTTTGCAGTTTGGCTAAATCATGCTAGCAACCTAAGGGAGATTAAATCTTAGGTATATGCAACCATGAGAGAAATCATACAGCATTTCGACATGGCGCCGGAGCACACCGGTGACCTGACGCCGGTGCCGGGCAACGCGGCCCTGCTGACTCCTCGTGGTTTTGCGGCTGGCAAGCGTGCTTTCGATATTCTGTTCAGTCTGCTGTTGTTGCCGATCTTATGTGCGGTTGCGTTGTTCCTGTTGGTTCTGAACGGTGTGTTCAACCCGGGACCGGTGCTGTTCAGGCAACCCCGCATGGGGCGCAACTGCACCCCTTTTATGGCTTACAAGTTTCGCACCATGACCCCTTCGACGCGGCGGCGACGGGCGAACGATCCCCTTGAAAACGACCGTATCACCGGGCTTGGTTCAGCCTTGCGGCAAAGCCGTCTGGACGAGTTGCCGCAGATCATCAACGTGCTGCGCGGCGAGATGAGCCTGATCGGGCCGCGCCCCGATTGCTATGACCATGCCGTTACATTTCTTGGCGACGTGCCCGGCTACAAAGAGCGTCATGCGGTGCTGCCGGGGATCAGCGGCTTCGCCCAGACCGAGCTTGGCTATGTCGAAGGCACACAGGCGACGGTCAGGAAGGTCGAGGCCGACCTTCATTACATCGCCAACCGCAACTTTCGGTTCGAAGCCTGGATTTTCTGGCGAACGCTGGTCACGGTCATCGCCCGGACCGGTCGCTAGGGTGCCCATCCATGGTTGCCGGCAAGGTAAGGGACATCGAATGAATATGCGGCAGGGGTTTTCCAAGGCTGGTGGCACGGCGGTTCGCGACGGTCTGGACCCCGCTGGCGGGCTGGATCTTCTCGGCGTCGGGCAGGCCCTGTGGCGTGGCCGTGCCGTGATTGCCGTGCTGGGCTTCGTGGGGGCGGTGCTTGGTGCCGTTTACGGGTTCGGGATCGCGCGCCCGAACTATGCGGCGACCGCTTTGCTCGTGATGGCGCCGTTGCCCGACCCGGTCATTGCGGGCGATGTCGGGTCGGAACCGGTGCCGCAAGGCCTGTCGGACCTGAACACGCAACTTCACATCATTCAGTCCCGCGGTCTGGTGCAAAGGATGGTCGATACGCTTGATCTGACCAGCGACGCAGAGTTCAATCCGGCGCTGCGGACAGGGTTTGCCATATTCCCAGCAAGACCCGATCCGGCATTACCTGCCGATGACCCGGAGATCACCGGTGAGGTGACGCGAAACGTGCAGGCAGCAATTTCGGCGCATGTGCAGCGAAACACTCGTATCATAGCGCTTACCGCGTGGTCGGAAGATCGCGTAAAGGCTGCGACGCTGGCCAATACGCTTTCGGGTATTTACGTGCAGGATCAGGTTGATGCAAAGTTTCAGGCCGCCGATGACGCGGTCCGGTGGTTGTCGGACCGCGTTGGCGTGTTGCGGCAGGACCTGTCCACGCAGGAGGATGCGGTGGCCCGGCTGCGTATGCGAATGGACCTGGTCTCGGTCGAGGGGCTGGCCGTCTTGAACGCACGCCTGAAGGACGCGCGTGCGCGGTTGCAGGATGTGCAACTGCGTGCAGACCTGAACCCCGGCCTGCACCGTCTGACCCTGCAGGAAACGGCGCTGCGAAAGTCCATTTCCGAGCTTGAGCTGGCGGTTGAAACCCAGGGTTCCGATGTGAACGAGCTGCAACAGCTGGAACGCGAGGCGCAGGCGACACGGGTGCTTTATGAAACCCTGCTTGCCCGGTTGAAAGAAGCCAGCACCGTGCGCGGGTTGCAGCAGGCCGATGCGCGCATTCTGTCCACAGCGTCGACCGGAACCTATCAGTCGCCCCGGAAGGGGCTGATCATGCTGGCGGCGGCGATGATGGGTATGTTTGCCGGTGGCGTTTACGTCCTGTCTAGACAGTTCCTGCATTCGGGGTTCCGCGCGGCGGAGGAGCTGGAAGAGGCAACAGGCAAGCCTGTGCTGGGGCAGGTTCCCGTCATTCCGGTTGAAGGCAGGCGCGCGCTGTTGCCCTTTCTGGCAAGCCATCCGACCGCTGCGGGGGTCGAAGCGATCCGCAACCTGCGCACGTCACTGCTGTTGTCGGATATCGACCGGCCGCCGCAGGTCGTTCTGATTGCATCGGCGGTGCCGGGCGAGGGGAAGACGACGCAAGCGCTGGCCCTGACGCAGAATCTGGCTGGCTTGGGCAAGCGGGTTTTGCTGATCGAAGGGGATGTTCGCCGCCGCACCATGGAACAGCATGTTCCCGAAAGGCCGACATGCGGGATTATCTCGGTCCTGGCGGGCGATATCGGGTTGTCAGACGCCGTGCAGCATGTTCCCGGTTTGGGGGCGGATGTCCTGTTCGGGGAGAAAACGGATAACAGCGCGGCGGACCTGTTCGCCTCGAGCCGGTTTGAAAACCTGTTGCACGAGGCGCGGGCAGAATACGACATGATCGTCATCGACAGCCCGCCGGTTCTGGTGGTGCCGGATGCGCGCGTGATCGCCCGTCATGTGGATGCGGTTCTGTTCACCGTGGGATGGAACAAGACCACCCGCCGACAGGTGGCCGAGGGCTTGCGGCAGTTCGAGATGGTGAACAGCACGGTCACGGGCTTGATCCTGTCGCGGGTCGACCCCGGCGAGATGGCGCGATACGGGTATGGCGGAACCAACCAAGCCTATGCGATTTACGGTGAAGGGTATTACGGTGTGACCTGAAGCGTCGTGTGAAACGCTTCAGGGGGCGCTGCTGTCGCCATTGACGGATTTGTTGATCAGGATCGGGAAGGCCTGTTCGAAGGCACGCGACCATTTGGTGATCGGCTGCTCTTCGATGAAGACGATATCGTTGGGGCGCATCTGCATCCTTGTGGCCAACGTGATGTTGATCACGTTGGTGGCGTCCAGATGCCAGGCCGTGACCTGCGTATCGTCGCTGCCTGCATCGGGGCGGATGACATAGATCTGGGCCGGGTCGCCGGTTGTCGTGTCGAACCCGCCTTCGTCGTAAAGCACGTCGGCCAGGCTTGCATGACGCCCATAGGGCAGCGCCACGCGCCCCTGTTGTGCGACCTCGCCCGCCAGATAGACGTAATCACGCCGTTCCGCGTCAAGCGCGCGGCGGGCCGAGAAGGTGGCGCGCTGTTCATCGAGCGCATCACGCTGAACCGCGATTTCGGCTTTCAACTCGGTCAGGGCCTGCAAACGCGCCGTGCGCTTCAGGCCGATGGCGGCAATCTGCGTTTCATAGAAGGCAAGCGCCCGGTCAAGCGCATAGCTTTCATCGACATAGATTGCATCGCCAGCAAGCAGCGTCAGGTTGCGGGCCTTGGCCCGGGTTCGCACGGCCGAGGCGGGCATCTGGAACAATTTGCCGTCGCGATAAAGGCGAATGGCGGTTGCCCCTTCGTCGTCGCCGATGATCCCGCCGACCTGTGCCAGCGCATCGCCCAGACGCAGGGGTTTCAGCGTGACGGGCACCAGCCCCGCCCGCGCGACCTTCCCGCCGATGGCCACATGTTGCGAGTTGAATTCCTCGATCTCAAGGCTGAAAGCGGGGTCGATATTCTTGGCGACAAGGGCCTGGAACACCGCGTCCTCGGCCTGTTCCAGGGTTTTTCCGGCGACCGCGACCTGTCCGATGTCCGGCAGTGCGATCATCCCGTTGTCACGCACGGTGAACCCCTGCCGCTGGGTTTGTGCATTCAGAAGCCCGCCCAGATCCTCGATCGTGCTGGCGGCGTTTTTTGTCACCAGCATCACCACGTCACCAACCCCGATTTCATAGGGTTGCGGCGCAACCTGTTGGGGCAGGTTGAGGGCAATCTTCTCGGGCGATGTGGCGGGGCCGTCGGGAAGATCGGGCAAGGGTGTGGCGGCGCGCAGTCCCGTGCTGCCAGCCACGGCGTGAAAAGCCGCGGGCAGGCTCAGCGGAACATAGGGTGCGCTGTTGGCCTGCTTTACCGAGCTTGCGGTGATCCGGATCACCTTCACGTCCAGCCCGGCAGCCTGGCTTTGCACGGTCGGGCTGTGATAGGTCACACCGCACCCGGACAAAAACAGGCTCGTGCCAAGACAGAATGTGCGCAGTCCGTTGTGGTGCATGTTATCCTCCGTCCGACCCCCCGGTCAGGGTCTGCGTTGACTCATATAAAAATTGTAGAAATGCAAGATTAAAATACCATAGGTTGTTATCGGCAAAGAGACCTCGGGTCCATGGTGTTGCGAAATTGCGGCGGGCCAGAGGGTCAGGCGCGCAGCCGGATCTCGGGCCCGGGGGCAGGCAGGGCAAGATGGGGCACAAGGTCCGAGATCGCGGTCAGATAGCGTTCGACCACGATCTCCTGATCGTATTCACACAGCATCTTGTTCCGCCCGGCCCCGCCCATCATCACCCGTGCGTTGGTTGGCATGTTTGCAAACGCCTCCATCGTGTGGCGCAGGCTGTCGATGTCGCGCGGCGCGCAAAGCAGGCCGGTGTTCCCGTCATCCACCACATGCCGGCAGCCCGGAACATCGGTGGCGATCAGGGGGCGGGCCATGCTGGCGGCTTCAAGCAGCGTGCGCGGTGCCCCTTCGCGATAGGACGGAAGGACCACACAATCGGCATGTGCGATGAAGGGGCGCACATCGTCGTGTTCGCCAAGATGTTCGATAACACCCTCGTCCACCCAGCCCGCCAGGTCGCCGGACCCCAGGGCCGAGCGGTTGCGCGCCCCAACGGGGCCGAGGATCTGGAACCGCACGTCGCTTCGGATGGACCTGAGCTGACGCGCGGCGGCCACATATTCCCTGACCCCCTTGTCACGCAGCAGGCGCGAGATCATCAGGAACACGGTGTCCCTGCCGGGCAGCAAGGGCGTGGGTGCGAAGTGGTTCAGATCGACGCCCGAACCGGGCAGAAGGCGGGGTTGGTCCGGCGTGATCAGCCGCCTGTGCACGAACAGGTCGCGGTCGTCGGGGTTCTGGAAGAACAGGATCGGCAGGCCCCGGAAGGCGACGCGATACAAGGTTTCAACCGCGATCCTGAGCGCCGTGCCAGACAAGAACCCCGTTCCAAGGCCCGAGATGTTGGGCAGAAACGGGATGCCCAATCGCTTGGCCGCGACGGCCCCGAAGATGTTGTTCTTCACCGTATAGCTCAGGATGATGTCGGGCTTGAGCGTGGCAAAATGCCGTGCAAGTCGGCTGGCAAGTCGGGCGTCCTGCCATGGCGATACCCCCTGCACATCCATGTCCAGCGCGACCACGCGACACCCCATGGCGCGCAGGGCAGGCGTGGCGTCATCGGGCGGCGCCAGAATGGTCACGTGATGACCCTGATCCAGCAAGGCCTTGATCACCGGGCGGCGGAAGTTCAGCGCATTCCACGCGGCATTGACGGTCAACAGGACGTTCATGGGAAACCTCGGTTCGGAGAGCGATAGATGTCGGGCATGGAAAACAGCCAATTGTCATACGGCAGATAGCAATAGTGGAAATGAGCCGAATAGACCGTCCAGACCACCAGCATCGCAAGCAGCAGGGCATAGGTTGCGGCGGTCAACATTATGCCGGTCGTTCCAAGGTCAAGGAACGGGATGCGGGCCAGCATCATCGCCTGAAGCGGCACCAGGTAATACCCGATCCGGTCGGCGATAACGCTGGACAGGCTGATCATCGGCACGGTCGCCAGCATCATCAGCGCGCCCAGGGCCAGAAGCCTGTGATCCTGTGCATACCTGCGGCGCCACGCGGGCCGCAACAGCAGCCAGAACACGCCGCCACTCAGCGCCAGCAGCGCGGAGCGATACAGCGCGCCATGCGCATCGACCCCGGTGTCGACATAGCGTGTCAGGGCAAGCTGCGTGCCTTCGCCGGTGGCCAGAAGGGTTGCGCCCGGCACGGCCAGAACAAGGGCGGCCAACAGGCGTGCCCCGATCCGACCGTGCCCGACCAGGGGGGCAAGCAGCAGAAACACGGCTGCGCTGGAATGAAATCCGGTGGCGATCAGGGTCAGAACGGCAAAGCGTGCCGGTCGCGCCGCGGTGAAAGCTGCGAAGGCCGCGCACATGATCCCGATGGCGGCGGCTTGCCGGATGCCGGACATCGGCATGTTCAGGATCAGCACGGGAAACAGCAGGATCAGAAATCCCAGCCGGTCGGGCTGCTGGCGTGCCAGCACGTGAACACCGGCAAAGAAGATCAGGGCCGCACCCACGTTCAGCCAGGGATAGCCAAGCCCCAGTTGTCCGACGATCTGCACCAGCGCCCACCACAGCGGTTCGCGCTGGGCAAGGGCATCGCTGAACCCAAGGTCGAGCTGGATTAGGAAATGGCGATAATACCCGTTCCAGTCGCACCCGACATCAAGGCGGAAGGCCACGAACAGGAACAGGCCGACCAGCGCGAGGGGATAGGTCTGATCGCGCAACCGGGGTTGTTTGACCGGCACCAGCCGAAGCAGGATCAGCGCAAGGAAGATACCGACATAGATCATGCGTTCCGAACACCTTGCCTGTGCCGGGGCCTTTTGCGGCTGCCAACATATGCGGTTTGCACCAGAACGCCCCATATCAGGCAGATCATCGGTGCAGCCTCGTGGCTGAGAACCGACAGCAGCGCGATCAGCGGAGATACGGCCAGATGCGCTTTCAGGTGATAGCTGCGTGCCTTGCGTTCGGGCAGGGACAGCCGGCCCTTGGCGTCCAGATAAGTCAGAAAGCGTGGCAGTGTGAACAAAAGAAGCGCGGTGGCGAAGGTTGTCAGAATGGCCTCCATGCCCCCCTTGACGATCAGCACCGGGACAACCGGCAGCGCGAACCTGAGCAGGGACAGTTGCAGGAAGGTATAGAATTTCAGCTCGACCGCGCGCAGCGTGTTGTGCGCGACCAGGGTGGTGACAAGGGCCGTTATCGCGGCCCAGTAAAGGCCCGATGTTGCCACGCCCAATGCCATGCTTACCACCAGGAAGGTGCCCAGCCGGATCGCCACAAACCCCGCCAGGAAGCCGGGTGAGGGGCTGAAATCGACCCGCCGCCGCGGCGTGGGATCGTGGCGCAGGCCGATGGTGTCATTGGCCAGATAACCCAGTTCGTAGATGCAGATGAACGCGACATAGCCCAGCAGATAGCTGGCGATGGCGACGCCTGCCGACAGGTCGCCCAACTGTGCCACAAGGATTACCCCCGGCACCCACGCGGTCAGGGCGTTCACCATGAAGTCGCGCGGCCAGTGATAGCGGGATGCGACCGCATACCCGAAAGGCAAAAGCAGGATCAGGCGGTGCGGGTCAGTGGCACAGGATTTCGGCATTCAGCCTCCTCATCCATCTGCGGGGGGTGCGGGCGGCAACCAGCACGGCAGGGTTTGCCACGGCAATCAAGTCCCGATCCGACCGGTTGTCGGTGATCACGGCGAATTGCGCTTGGTCAAGCGGATGGTTCAGAAAGACCTCAAGCATCTTGCGCTTCTGTCCGGTCAGATCGAGCGCCAGCCGTCCGGTCAACCGCCCCGATCGTGTTTCGGGTTGCGAGGCGATGAAGGGCAGGTCCAGTTGTCGGGCAATCTCGGTGATGACCGGGGCCAGCGCATTCGACACCAGAACCGGCTGCCAACCGTCGGCGCGCATCTGGGCGACGCGGGCATGGGTGGCCGAAATGGCGTGGGCAGGCAGAATGTCAGTGACGTATCGCACCGCAGAGGCGTTGAGCGTGCTCGCAGGTTCGCCGCGCAGGCTGAACAGGACAAGCGCGCGGTGCAGGTCGTATCCGGTCAGCCTGGCGAACAGGATCAGCCCGGTCCGAAGCGCCGTGCGTGGGCGAGACAGGGTTTCCAGCAGGCCATGGCGCCAGCGATGCCCCCGCCGGGCGTGATGAAACGTTACCAGTCCGGTCGTGGTGTTGGTGTCATACAAGGTGCCGCAGACATCCACGGCCAGAATGCGGGGGCGGTGGGTCATGCGGCCTTCCTTCTGGGCGCAACCGACCGATACAGAGCGTCATAGGCGTCGCAGGCGTGTTCAAGCGAGAACCGCCCGGCCGCATGGGCGCGGATAACGGCCCGCGGGGCAAAAGGAGCCGAGGCGATGGCGTGGGCCGCATGGGTGATGGCGGGCGTGTCGTGATGCGCCAACACAAGGCCGAACCGGCGGTCGGGCAGGATATCCCTGATATCCCCGATCCCCGTATTGCTGATGACCGGCAGACCGCAGGACAGGTATTCGCCAACCTTGGTTGCGGACACGCCAAGGCTGGATTTGCCCTCGATACGGAAGGACAAGCCGATATCGGCGGCGTTCAGAAGTGCGGGCACGGCGTCGTGCAGCACGCGGCGGCAGGTCAGGTCGCCGGGCGCGATCCTTACACCAAATGCGCGGGCTGCTGCGATGTGCTGGTCCGGGTCGTGATCCCCGATCAACAGCAGACGCGCCTGCATTCCCAGCGCCTGAAGGGCGGCCAGCAGACGATAGGTTGTGCCCATCTGGTAAAGCGGCCCGGCCGATCCGAGATGTGCCAGCACGACGTCATCGCGCGCATATCCCAGGTTCGCGCGTGTGCGTATCCGTTCGGCCTTGTCGGGTCGGAAACGGCTTTGGTCGACGCTGCACGGGATCACTTTGGTGGTGGCTCTGACCGGGGGGCAGCGCGTGGCAAGAACCGACTTCGCGTCTTCGGTCAGGGTGACGATGGATGCAGCGTCGGAAATCGCCCGTTTTTCAAGCCTGCGAAAGTGATGTGCGATGCGGCGCCCGACCGGACCTGTCCAGATCCCCGCGTCGCAG
>JAUHWP010000081.1 GCA_030424645.1 Alphaproteobacteria bacterium | reverse complement strand
GGAACGCATCCCGTCCCTGTCGTGCGGCCCGTTCGGCATCGGCCAGCATGGGCACGGCCCAATCCGGGGGTTCCGCCCCGCTCCACAACAGACCCTCGGCGCGGGCAAGCTCGACCCCCAACAGGTTGTCCGAGGTCTTGCCATAGACCCGCGATCCCTTGCCCGACGCATCCGTGCTGACCATCCCGCCAATCGTGCAGCGAGTCGAGGTCGAAGTTTCCGGCGCAAAGAACCAGCCGCTGTCCCGGATCAGGTCGTTCAGATCGTCCAGCACCAGACCGGGTTCGACATCCGCCCAGCCCTCTTGCGCATTCAGCGCCAGCAGCCCGTGCATATGGCGGCGCGTATCCACCACGACGCCGGTGTTCAGGCTTTGACCATTCGTGCCTGTGCCACCCCCGCGGGCCGTTACCGGGATATGCCGAAATGCCGGACGCTCCATGACCGACATCAGCAAGACCATATCATCCGCATCCCTTGGTGCGACGATCAGGTCCGAGAGGATTCGATAGACGGAATTGTCCGTGGACATGGCTTCGCGCAGGGCGCTGTCGGTCTCAAGCTCGCCTTTGAACCCGGCCTTGCGCAGCGCCTGAATCACCGCGTCGACCTCCGGGGTCCGGCCTGCCATGCGCTGCGGCTCGTCTGTCATTTCCTGCTGCCATCATTGGATTCGGTTGATTTGACTCGTTTAATATCATAAAATCTGAACTTGATGAATATAGCGCCAAATAAAATGAATATAAACTTCCGCCATCTGCGGGCCTTGCATACCGTTGCGACAGAAGGCTCGTTCGGTGCCGCCGCCGACGCGCTTGGCGTTGTGCCCTCGGCCCTGTCGGAACTGATCCGCCAGCTTGAAACCGATATCGGCGCACCGCTGTTTGACCGCCGCACGCGCCCGCCGACGCTGACCCCATTGGGGCGGGAGTTTCTTGAGGATACAAGCTCGCTTCTGGGGGGGCTGGACCGTGCTGTGCTCAGGCTGCGGCAACGCGCGGGGCTTGAGACCGGAACCCTGCATCTGGGCGCATCGCCCTCGGCGATTTCCGAACTGCTGGCCCCGGTGCTGTCCCGATTTCTGGAAGGCCGCCCCGGCGTCAGCTGCATCCTGCATGACGACATCGCCGAAAAACTGGCGGGCATGGTGTCCGAGGGGCTTCTGGACATCGCCATTGCGGGGCGGGCGCATCATTCGGCCGATTTGCGGCAACGCCCGATCCTGCGCGACCCCATCGGGATCGCCTGCCCGTCGACCCACCCGTTTGCCACGGCAGAAGGCGTGAACCTGTCCGACATCCGGGCCGATGAACTGATCGGACTGGACGACGAGACCGGGTCGCATCAGCTTCTGGTCGGGTGTGACGCCATTCCGCGCGACTTTCTACAACCCCGGCTGAAGGCGCATTCGACGATTGCGCAGCTTTGCATGGTGCGGGCCGGGCTTGGCCTTGCCCTTCTGCCGCGCAATGCCGTGCTGCTGTTTCGCGACCCCGACATCCGCTTTGTGAGGGTCGAAGGGCTGGACCTCTGGCGCACGCTTTACCTTCTGGAACCGGCGCGCCGGCCCCTGACCGAAGCCGCCCGCGCCTTCGTTGAAACCCTGGAAGCCGAGGCCCCCAGCCTTCTGGCCAATGAACACCCCCCGACATAGGCATATATGATCATGACCGGACCCGACACGCCCCCCCTGCCCTTCATCTGCCGCAAGTCCCCTGCCAGTGGCGCTGGTGGCGTGGTGGTGACAAACCACCCGCTTGGCTCGGCCGCCGGGCACGAGATACTGGCCGCGGGGGGCAATGCCGTCGACGCAGCTGTTGCCGCGCTTTTGACCCTGACCGTGGTCGAACCGATGATGGTTGGTATCGCGGGCGGGGGCGTGTCGCACCTGCGGCTGCCGGACGGGCGGCACATCGTCTATGACTGCCTGTCACACGCCGGGGCGTCCGCAACGCCGGACATGTTCCGCCCGGTTTCGGACAACCTGCCGGATTACATGGAAACCGAAGGCCGCAAGAACCTTGTCGGCCCCGGCGCTGTTGCGGTGCCCGGCAACCTGATTGGGTGGTGCACCATGCAAAAGGCGCATGGCGTCCTGCCCTTTGCCGATGTGATCGACCCTGCGATACGGGCCGCGACCAAGGGGTTCCGCGTCACCTCGTATCTCAGCGGGACGATCCAGCGGCACGCGGATGATCTGGCCGCCGATCCGGTGATTTCGGCGCTGTTCCTGCCGGATGGCCAGGTGGCGCAACCCGGTCATGTGCTGGTGCAATCCGACTATGCCGACAGCCTGCGTCTGATCGCGAAAGACGGCGCATCGGCCTTGCACGGTGGCGCTTTGGGTCAGGCGCTGGTGGATCGTCTGGGGGCCGAGGGCAGCGTTTCGATGGACGACCTGCGCAGCTATACCGCCCGCGAACGCGAGGCCATTTTCGGCACCTATCGCGGTTTTCAGATCGCAGGTCCGCCCCCACCCGCCTCGTCCGGCGTGCATGTCACGCAAATGCTGAACATGCTGGAAGGCTATGACCTGGCGGCCATGGGGTTTGACAACCCGGAACGGCTGCACCTGCTGGCCGAGGTCATCCGCGTCGGCTTCGAAGACCGCCGCGCGGCTTCGGGCGACCCGGATTTCGTCGATATCCCGGTCGGGAAGCTGATCTCGAAACCCTATGCGCAAGAGTGTCGCAAACGAATGCGCGACATTGGGGGCGCAACCCCGGTGCCCCCCGGTTACGAAAGCCAGAACACCACCCATATCACCGTGGCTGACAAGGGCGGGATCGTGGTCTCGGCCACCCATACGATCAATGGCCTGTTCGGCGCCCGGTTCATGGTGCCGGGGACCGGGATCATCCCGAACAACTACATGTATAATTTCGACCCGCATCCGGGCAAGGCGCTGTCGATCGTGCCGGGCAAACGCGTGCCGACCTCGATGGCGCCGATGATCGTGCTGAAAGATGGCGCACTGCGGTTTGCCCTTGGCCTGCCCGGCGCCTTGCGGATTTTCCCATCGGCCATGCAGGCCATCGTCAACATGATCGACTTCGACATGACCCCGCAACAAGCGGTCGAGGCGCCGCGCCTCTGGACCGAGGGCGCGCATGTCGAACTGGAACCCGACTATGCCCATCACAAGGCCGCGCTTGAGGCAAAAGGGCACGAGGTTCAGTTGGTCCCCCATATCGGCGGCGGCATGAACGCCATCGCCTTCCAGCCAGACGGACAAATGACCGGCGCGGCGTGCTGGCGGGCTGATGGCACCGTGTCAGCCCTTGGCGGCGGGCTGGCCGATGCCGGTGTGTCGTTCCACATTTAGGGCAACGATGAAAAGGACGTTGAGTGTGACTTCATTGATTGGCCTTTCGACCAATATGATCAGGTCCAAACAGAGCCTGAAGGTGGGGGCGCCCGATCAGCGCCCCCAAGCTCTGTGCCAGTCAGTATCCGCGCCCTGCGTCGGCAACATCCTTGCAGGTGCCCGTCGCCGCGAACTCTTTCAGGTTCTCCGCGATGATCCGCCCACCGGTTTCGGCGTCGATCTGCGAGGCGACATGCGGCGTTACGGTAATCGCGCGATGCGCCCAGAACGGGTGATCCGCCGGCAAAGGTTCCTGATGGAACACGTCCAGCGTGGCCTGTTTGATCTGGCCGCTATCCAGCGCGGCCAGCAGATCCTCGTCCACCAGATGGGGGCCGCGGGCGCAGTTGATGATACACGCCTCTTTCGGCAACTTCGAAAACAGTTCGGCATTCAGGATGCCACGGGTGGCATCGGTCAGGGGAAGCAGGTTCACCACGATCTCACACCCATCAAGAAAATCGGTCAACCCGGCCTCTCCGGCAAAGCAGGTCACGCCCTCGATCTCTTTCGCAGACTTCGACCAGCCGCGCGTGTTGAACCCAAGCCCGGCCAGCGTCTGCGCTGCCGCCGCGCCAAGGTTGCCCAGCCCCATCACGCCAACCGTCCGGTTGGGCGCGACCGGCACGACGATGGCATGCCAATCCGCTTCGGCCTGCGCCTGCAACTGGCGCGGCATGTCGCGGTGATGACGCAGGACGTGCAGCGCCACGTATTCGCGCATCCGCTGGGTCAGATCGGTTCCAACCGTCCGAATGATGGGAACCCCTTGCGGAAGCTCGGTATCTTCAAGCACATGGTCGATCCCGGCCCCGATGGACACGATGGCCTTGAGGTTCGGGAAACGCGCCAGATCGCCGGTGCGCGGGCGCCAGACGATGCCGAAATCAATGGTTTCAGGGTCGGTGGCATCATCCACCGACATGATGTCCCATCCCGGCAAAAGACCTTCAAACATCTTGACCCACCATTGGGTCTTGTCTTCTAGCGGCAGGTAAACGGCGGCTCTCATCAGGATTTCCTTTTCTTCATATCAGGTGGCAACAGGATGAATTTCAAACAGTTGGAAGCGTTCTACTGGCTGAGCCAGATCCAGAACTATCGGCAGACGGCGCAACGGCTGGGGCTGACGCAACCGGCGGTTTCGGCGCGCATCCAGTCGTTGGAAAGCGATCTGGGAAAGACGCTGATCGACCGCGACGCCCCGCGGTTTCGGCTGACGGACCAAGGCATGGAAGTGGCCGAGTTCGCGTTGCAATTTCTGAACCTGCGCGAGGCGATGAACACCCGGCTTCTGGACAAACAAATGCAGCGCCTGTCGATCGGGCTGGCGGGCATGGCGTCGATGACCTGGGGGGCGGTTCTTACGCAACGGGTGCGGGCCGAGTTTCCCGAGATCATCCTGGATGTCTATTCCGGTTCCGATCTTCAGCTGAACCGCTTCGTCGATGCAGGCACCCTTGACCTTGCCTTCACCGCCAGCGGCGACCGCGTGCCGGAAGCTGATTTCACCACGAGTTTCGAGGTCGGCTGGGTGGCCCGCCCGGACCTTGTTGCGCCCGACCGGTTCCCGTTGACCGCCGATGATCTGCGCAATCTTCCGCTGGTCTTGTATCCCAAGACCTCGCCCCTGTGGAACCCGGTGGCCGAGTTCATCGACGAGATGCGGTCGCAACCCGCACCCCGTCACTATGGCAACTCGCTTGCCACGATCTGCGAGATGCTGCGCCTTGGATACGGGGCGTCCGCCCTGGCGTTGGCCGCGCTGGAGAAAGAGCTTGAAACAGGACATCTGCTTCACCTGCCCGTAACCGAAGAGATGCCGCAGCTGAACATGGCGTGCACCTATGTCAACCGGGCACGGCGCAAGCAGATCAAGCTTATTCTTGAACTGGCGCGCGACTGCGCGCAGTCCTGGTGTCGGGACCATTCGAAATACACCTCGTTTATCGACGGGGTCTGACGCCTATTGCGCCAGCTTTTCCTCGACCATGTTTGTCGCGCCGGACATCTGGCCCAGATGGGTGCCATCGGTGATCTTGGCCTCGTTGATGCGGCCACGTTCGGTCATCGCTTCGGCGCGTTCAAGCAGTTCGTCCAGATCTTCGGGGGCGATGAACAGGACACCGGAATCGTCGGCCAGCACCGCGTATCCCGGCAGAACCGCCGCACCGCCAATGCTGACCGGCACGTTGAACCCGCCGCCGGTGTTGTAAAGCCGCGTCGTCACCGGTGACGGTCCGCGCGACCACATGGCAAAGCCTTGCTCTTCGATCTCGGCCGTGTCGGTATGCGGCCCGTCCACGCAGCCGCCCTCCAACCCGATCATCGCGGCCATCCGGGTCACGCCGCCGCCCCAACAGGCGTATTTGCGATCCCCCAGACGGTCCACGGCCAGGAAATAGCCCGGTCCGCACTGGCTCAGGCAATGATGCAGCAGGGTTGAATCCAGCCCCGGAATGGCCAGCGTCGCCACCGTCGCCGCGATCACCTTGCCCGGCAGAACCGACTGGATCGCGGGGGCTGCAAATCCGTAGTGATAGAAATGGCCGATGGTGGCCGTTTCGAGCTTCGCCAGACGATCCAGCTTGTCCTGCGGGATCGGGGCAGGCATCGGGTTCATTTTATAGATGAGATTGCTCATGATTGGTCCTTATTTTGCACCCAGAACAAGATCGGGCAGGAAAGTCACTGTCTGCGGCACATAGGTCAGCAGGATCAGCACAGCGAAAAGCGGAAGCAGCATCGGCAGGACGGCCATCGTGACCTTCTCGAACCGCACCCGGCCCACCTCGGCGACAATATAAAGGCCGATACCCATGGGCGGCGTGGCGATCCCGATCAGCAGGCCAAGCTGGATGATGATCCCGAAATGCACACGGTCGATGCCATAGGCGTCGATCAGCGGCAGCAGCGTCGGAACCAGGATCAGCTTTGCCGGCACCCCTTCGACAACGCAGCCGACAAGGATGATGAAGACCAGCAGCAGGGCAAGGAACACGTTCTTGCTTTCGGTCAGCGAAAACACGATATCCGCCAGTTTTTGCGGTGTCTGGTCGATGGCCAGAAGCCACCCCATCGCGATGGAAAACGAGATGATGATCATGATCACTGCCGTCATCATCGCCGTATCCGACAGGGCACCGAAGAACCCATTGACCGTCAGTTCGCGATACCAGATGCCGATGCCGATACAGTAAAGGCAGGCCAGCACCCCGGCTTCGGTCGCGGTGACAAAGCCGAACATGATCGACCCAAGAATGATCGCAGGCGCGACCAACGCCAGAAAGCCGTGTTTGGCGGTTCCCGTCACCTCGCGCACGGTGGCGCGGGGTTGGGTCGGAAAGTCCTGAAATTGCGCGCGGATGCGCACGTAGATCATCAGGGACAGGCCGACCAGAATGCCCGGTATCAACCCGGCCAGGAACATCCGTTCGATGGATTGCTGCGCCAGGAACGCGTAAAGCACCAGGCCGATCGACGGCGGGATAAGCGGCCCGATGACCGAAGACGCCACGGTGATGGCGGCCGCGAAATCGGGCTTGTAGCCGCGTTCGCGCATCGCCTTGATTTCAATCGCGCCCAGACCGGCGCAATCGGCCACGGCGGCGCCCGAAATCCCGGCAAAGATCATCGACGACAGGATATTCACCTGCGCCAGACCTGCCTTCAGATGTCCCACCAGCGCGTTGGCGAAATTGAAGATCCGTTCGGTCACGCCGGTCGCATTCATCAGGTTGCCCGCCATGATGAAGAACGGCACGGCGGTCAGCGACGCCTTGTTCACCCCCTCCAACATCTGTTGCGGGATGATCTGCATCGCGTTGGAAAAGTCCGAGGTCAGGAAGGTTAGAACCGTCGCGGTTCCGATTGCAATCGAAATGGGCACGCGCAGCAGGATCAGTGCCAGGAACGACCCGAAAAGTATCCATGCCATGGGTTAAATCTCCGGGTGCAGCGAGGCTGAGTTTTCGGGCATCCCCGCGACCAGCTTGGCCAGATCAAGCAAGGCGGTAAACGCCACCAGCGCCGTCGACAACATCAGGGGGAACGACAAGGCGATGCGCGGCAGCTCTTCGCCCGTGGGCAGGGTCGCGCCATCGTAAATCCCGGTCGAGGTCGCCAGCACCGCGGGCACCTGCATCAAAAGCACCCCGGCCACGGCCAGCGTCGCGAAGTCCGACACGATGCGGGTGAACGTCATGCCCCACATCCCCATCCGCTCGGCCAGAAAGTCGATCCGCACATCCTTGAGCCGCGCGTAAAGCGCGAAGAACCCGAAGAAGCTGAGCCAGATGAAAAACACCATCGTCCAGGGCCACATCCAGTAAGGCGCCAGACCCATCGGGCGCAGGATGATCGTCGCCGTGGTCAGGCCCAGCATCGCCAGAAGACAGATGTTGGACACCCACAGGAACGCACCACCCAGCGACCAGCTTATCCGGTCGAGTTTGTTGAGAACCCGCCGAAGCGGGCTCTCGGGAGAATACTCGAACGGGGTCACTGTGCCGTTGTCCGCGTGGCTTCGATGGTCTCAAGCAGACCCTCGGGCAGGTTGCCAGCAGCGGCCTGTTCTTCGTAATAACCCTTCATGGTGTCAACCAGCGGCCCGGTGTCCAGCACCGTGTATTCCGCGCCGCCTTCTTCCATCCGGGCAATGCTTTCGTCGGCCACGCTGAACATCAGTTCCTGCGACAAGGCCCCGGCTTCGTCATAAGCTTTCAGCACGCCTTCACGGGTGGCGTCGTCCAGTGCTTCGTAAGCCTGCACGTTCACCATGAAACCGATGGATTGCCAATATTCGTCCATCCGCGCGATATAGGGCGCCACCTCGTTGAACCGCATGGATTCAACCAGCGCAACCGGCGAGTTGACGGCCTGAACGATGCCCTTGGAAATCGACTGATACACCTCGGTCCAAGGCAGGGTGATCACGTCGGTGCCGATGGCGTTCCAGGTCTCGATCGCGCTTTTGCTTTCGTGCATCCGCAGTTTCAGACCCTGATAATCGGCGGCCGTCTTGACCGGCACGTTCGACACCGTCACCCGGAACGGCCCGCGCAGAATGCGGGTCGGATCGCCCAGTGGGCGCACGCCCGCCTGCGCGGCGGCATTGTCGAACCAGCCGGTGACAAGGTCCGAGGACATGAAGCGGACCCAGTGATCATAATCGTCAAACGCAAAGGGCGGCGATGTCCAGTCCAGCGCCGGTTCCCATTTCTTCATATAGCTGAAACCTTCGGCGTAAATCTGGACGATATTGGCCTGAAGCTGCTCAAGAACCGCGTTTTCCTTGCCAAGCTGTTCGTTCGGATACACGTCGATCTTCAGCTCGCCATTGGTGTATTCCTCAGTCAGTTCCGCGAACTTCTCGAAGACCTGCCCTTCGGGGCTGTCCACCGGCATCTTTGTCGCCATGCGCCACGTGGTTTCGGCCTGCGCCGTCGCGGCCATCGCCAGCAATGTTGCGGCGGAAAGGGTAAGTGCTGTCAGTTTGTTCATGAAATCTCTCCTTGTCGGTGTGATGATCGACCGGGTTGGCCCCGGCTCGTCGTGAAGTTTGCCTGCGTCAGTCGTGAAGTCCCTTGGCGACGTGATCGCGCACCAGCCCTGCACCGATGGTCGCCAGTCGCTTGACCAACACCTCGCCGGTTTCGACCGAACACAGTGTCGGATCACAGCCATAGGCACCGGTCTCGGTCGCCTCCAGCGCCTCGATGGGCACCTGTATCTTCGCCCCGTCATAGGTGATCGTCGAAAAGCCCGAGATGGGCAGGCCCTTGATCACGGCCCCTTCAGGTGCGGCGCGCACCAGGTCCGGGCGCAGCAGGTCAGGATAGAAATGCAGCCCGACCGAGGTCAGCGGATCGCCCCCGTGGCCTGAAGATTTCGCCGCCTTGTCGGCACCGATCAGGGTTGGCAATTCGCCATAAGCCACCTGCCACAGATACATCGACGGCACGAAAAGCCCCGCCTTTTGGCGCCAGCGCAACGCCACTTCGGTGATCGCGGGGACGTTGCCGCCATGGCCGTTGACGATCATCAGCTTGCGTATCCCGTGCCGGTTCAGGCAGGCGAACATGTCGTCCAGAATGCCGCACAGCGTGGTGTGGCTGATCGAGATGCCACCATGGCTGGAATCGAAATAATCACGCCCGCCGAACGGGATCACCGGGGCCACGAAGGTTGCGACACCATCGGCACGGGCGGCCTTGGCAATCTCGACCGCCATCAGGTCGGCGGCCAGGTAATCGCCCATCGGGGCATGGATGCCCTGATCTTCCAGCGACCCCATGGGAAGCAGCACGACAGCATCCCCGGTCAGGTTCTGCCGCGCCTCTTCCGATGTCAGTTCGGCCATGCGGATCTTGTCTATCATCGGGGGCTCCCATCGTAACATGTCTTGTCTTCAGTCAACCCGGACAGGGGCGGACCTGTCCAATTCAAAGGGTTTGTGACCCGATAGAGAAATTTTGCCATGGGGCGGGACCGGTCGGTTCGCACCGCCCCGGTCAGGCGCTGAAACGCGCCAGCCTGAAGGGTGCGGGATCAACCAGCGTGCCCGCGCCGGTTGCCAGTTCAGCCGCCAGTTGCCCGGCCCCCGGACCAAGCCCGAACCCGTGGCCCGAAAAGCCCGTGGCGATGACCAGTCCCGGCAAGCCGGGCGCATGGTCGATGATGGGAACCCCGTCCGGGGTCGCGTCGATGATCGCCCCCCAGCTTTCGGCGATCTGCGCGTTCTGCAAGGCCGGGAACACCTTCCCCACGTCGCGCAATGCCGCCTGCACCGACCGGTCTTGCGGCGCGGGGTCAAGCACGCGACAGCGTTCAAACGGCGTTTCGCGGTCATTGGACCAGCGGCGCGGCATGCGCAGCCCGTCGATCAGGCTTTGATCCAGCGTGACGCCAAGCTCGTGCCTGTTGCGCCAGATACCGGGCAGGAACTGCGGGATCTGGCGTGCCGCATCCAGCGTGATCTGCACCCGCGCACGTCCGCGTTGCGAAATCGTATAACCACCATCCATACGGGGGCGTATGCCAAACGCCCCGTTTCCCAGCGCATGTTCAGGGCCACCCGCCAAGGGCGCGGTGCGCAACACCGATGCCCGGACGCGGGTTTGGGGGATGTCGATGCCGAGATTGCCCAGAAACAGCCGTGACCACGCCCCCGCCGCCACGATCACCGCATCGCAGCCAATAACGCCCCGCTCGGTGATCACCGATGACACGCGCCCGCCTTTGGTTTCCACACCCCGCACCGCGCACCCGGTCAGGACCGCACCGCCAGCCGCCTGCACGGCCCGCGCGATTGCGGGCGCGGCCAACGCTGGTTCGGCACGCCCGTCATCGACGGTCATCAACCCTTCGGTGTCGCTTAGCTGCGTCCCCGGAAAGCACCCAGCCAGACCGGCGCGGTCCAGTCGAACCGTCTGCAACCCGAACCGGGTGGCATCGGCTTCGACCGTGGCAAGCCATGCCTTTTCGCGGTCGCTTCGCGCGGCATAGACGATGCCCGAGCGCCGAAAGCCGACATCCTTGCCGACCCGCGCCGAAAGCCCGTCCCACAGACGCAGGCTTTCGATGCCAAGGGGGTATTCGCTGACCGCACGCCCCATCCGCCGGACCCAACCCCAGTTGCGGCTGGATTGTTCACCCGCGATGCGCCCCTTTTCGACAACCGCCACACGCAACCCCTGTTCCACGGCCCAAAGCGCGGCCGAGCATCCGATGATGCCGCCACCGATGACCACAAGGTCAACCGTGTCGGGCAAACGCGGATCGCCCGCGACGGTGTCCACAAAGGGCCGCGTCATAATCCTGGCTCATACCGCCAGTTCACGACCAGTTCCGAAACGCTGGCGCTGTTTGGCAGGCTCACGATCTCGGCCACCAATCGGCCAAGATCCTCGGGCTGGGTGATCTCCTCGCGCGGCAGGTCATGGCGCAGGGTCATGTCCGTCGCGACGAAGCTGGGGCAGATCGCGCAGGCACGGACCCCCGCGTCCCACCCGGCGCGGCGGGCGGCATGGGACAGCGCGACCGCTGCATGTTTGGTCATCTGATAGCCCGCATTCAAACCCAGAACCCGCTTGCCCGACAAGGACGCAAGCACGATCACCCGCCCCTGCCCCACCTTGCACAGATGCGGCAGCGCGGCCCGCGTCAGGCGAAACGGCGCCTTGATGTTGATCGCCAGCAGCCGGTCCAGCGTGGCCTCCATGTCCTCATCGTTGACCCGTTGATCCGGCATCAATTCCAACGGATCGCTAATCCCGGCATTGTTCACCAGAACGTCGATACGACCGAAGCGTTCGTGAACGGCATCGACAAACGCCCGTGCCGCCACGGGGTCTTCTGCGTTATAAGGAACGACCAGCGGGTCAAGTGCTGCAATCGCGTCCGGCAGTTTGTCGGGCTGCCGCACGCCCAGGGCCAGCCGATACCCCCGCGCGGCCAGCGATGTGGCAATGGAGGCCCCGATCCCACGGTTGCCGCCGGTGATCATTGCGACGGGCCGGGTCACGCCGCACCTTCACGGTCAGGTTTGATACAGGCGGCTTTCCACCCCTCGCCAATCTTGCGAAAATCCGGCACCTCAAGGGCGCAGGCCTCTTCCGCCACCGGGCACCGGGTGCGAAACGGGCAACCGGATGGCGGGTTCGCAGGGCTTGGCAGCTCGCCCGGCAGAATGTGATGCGCGCCCTCGTCCGTCTTCGGATGCAGGCTGGGGGTCGAGGTCAGAAGCGCGCGGGTATAGGGATGCGCGGGCCGCGCAAAGACCTGATCCGCCGGCCCTTCTTCCACGATCCGGCCCAGATACATCACGACGATCCGCGTGCACAGGTGGCGCACCACATGCAGGTCATGGCTGATGAACAACATGGCCAGGTTCAGGTCCTGCCGCAAATCGGCCAGCAGGTTCACCACCTGCGCCTGAATGGACACGTCAAGCGCGGAAACCGGTTCGTCCGCCACGATAAAATCCGGTCGCGTCGACAGCGCGCGGGCGACCGCGATCCGCTGGCGTTGCCCGCCCGAAAACTCGTGCGGCCTGCGGTCGACGGCGCTGCGCGGCAATCCGACCAGATCGAGCAACCGGTGCAGTTCGGCCCCCACGGCAGCGGTTGGCACCAGCTTGTGAATCCGCAATCCGTCTGCAATCTGCGCCCCAACGCTGCGCCGCGGATCGAGCGATCCGAACGGGTCCTGAAACACCATCTGCATCCGGCGCGACAACTGCCGGCGTTCAGCCGCGCTGAGTGTCGACAAATCCCGCCCGTCAAACCGCGCTTCGCCCAGCGTCGGGCGATCAAGCCCCATCATCATGCGCCCCAGCGTGGATTTTCCACACCCGGATTCACCCACGACACCAACGGTTTCGCCTGCGGCGATGGACAGGGTCACGTCGCGCACGGCCCAAACGTCACGCGCACGCCCCAGCAACCCATGTCGCTGGGGAAAGTTGCGCCCAAGCCCATCGGCTTCGACCAGCGGCGCGTTGGTGACTGAACCGGTATCAAGCATCAGCAGACCTCTTGCCAGCGAATACAACGTGTCATCCGATCCGGGCCTGACGCTTCCATGGCTGGGGCCTGCGATGTGCAGGCCTGCGTCGCGAAATCGCAGCGCGGCGCGAAGCGACAACCCGTGGGCATATCATGCGGCGGCGGAACTGTTCCGCGAATGGCCTGCAACCGCTCGGCCCCGCCTTCGGGCACCGACGCGATCAATGCGGCGGTATAGGGATGGGACGGGTTCGAAAAGACTTGATCGACCGGGCCGGTCTCGACGACCTCACCAGCATACATCACCACCACCTTGTCGGCGATCTCGGCCACCACGGCCAGATCATGGGTCACGAAGATCAGCCCCATATCAGGCGTGTCATCTTTCAGTTTGCGAAACAGGTCAAGGATCTGGGCCTGAATGGTGGGATCAAGCGCCGTGGTCGGTTCGTCCGCGATCAAAAGGCGTGCGTTGTTTGCCACCGCCAGCGCGATCATCGCCCGCTGCCGCTGCCCGCCGGACAGCTCGTGCGGATAGGCCCGCCGCCGCCGTTCGGGATCGGGAATGCCCACATGGCGCAACAGCTCGACCACGCGGGTGTCGATGGCCGACGCATCGGTCGATCCCTGCGCGCGCAAGGCTTCGGCCAGTTGGTCGCCAATGCGATAGACCGGGTTCAGGGCGGCGATGGCATCCTGAAACACCATCGACAGTTCCGGGCCGCGCAGGGGGCGAAAGGCGGTTTCGTCCAGCTTGGCCAGGTCGATGACCGCGCCCGACCTTGTGCGAAACAGCATCTCGCCCCGCGCCACCTTCAACGGATCGGGCAACAGCCCCATCATCGCAAGGCTGGTCAGCGTCTTGCCCGACCCGCTTTCCCCGACCAAAGCCACGGTTTCGCCGGGCATCACGGTCAGCGTTGCCTGCCGCACCAACTCCAGCGGCGGCTCGGCACCGATGGTGATGGCCAGGTCACGAACCTCCAGCAACGGCCCGTCATCGGTGGTCGTCAGCGGTTTGGGCGCCTCGGTGCGTGCCGGGCGGCGCAGCCAAAGCGCACCCCCCTTGGTCACGTGGCGCGGATCAAGCGCCGCCTGCAAGCGGTCACACAGCAGGTTGAAGGTCAGGATCGTGCCCGCCAGCGCCAGCGACGGCCAGACCAGCAGCAGCGGCGCCACTTCCATCGCGCCGCGCGCGGCCCGGATCATCAGACCCCAGGACGGGGTCGGCGGCACGACGCCCAGACCAAGAAAGCTCAGCCCGCTTTCGATCACCATGGCCGACGCGACCACGAGCGACATCTGCACTAGAAGTGGCGGCAGCACGTTGGGCAGGATCGTCCGCCACAGGATCGTCAGCGGATGCGCACCCATCGAATGCTGGGCGGTCACGAAATCCAGCCCCCGCACCTGCAAGGTCGACGCATAAACCACCCGCGCATAGTTGGGCGTGTAAAGCAGGGTCAGGGCAAGGATCAGCGGCCACGTCCCGGCCCCCAGAATTGTCACCACCAGAAGCGCCAGCAGTAGGGGTGGAAGGCACAGCAGAATCTCGGCG
>JAUHWP010000197.1 GCA_030424645.1 Alphaproteobacteria bacterium | reverse complement strand
GTACGTGTTGATGTGATGCTGAAAACCGGCGTTCTGGACCCGCAGGGCGAGGCCGTGCGTCATGCGCTTGGTAACCTGGGCTTTTCAGGCGTGGAAAGCGTGCGCCAGGGCAAGGTGATCGAGTTGGAACTGGCGGACGGGTCTTCGGAAGAAGACGTGAAGAAGATGTGTGAAAAGCTGTTGGCCAACACCGTCATCGAAAACTACGCCATTCAGGTGCTGTGATGAAGGCGGGCGTCATCGTATTTCCGGGGTCCAACTGCGACCGTGATCTGGCGGTCGCGTTCGAACGCGCCGGGGCGAAAGTGTCGATGATCTGGCACAAGGAAACCCAACTGCCGGACGATCTGGACATGGTGGGCATCCCGGGCGGGTTTTCCTTCGGCGATTACCTGCGCTGCGGGGCCATCGCCGCACAATCGCCGATCACCCGGTCGCTGATCAAGCATACCGAGCGGGGCGGTTATGCCATCGGGATCTGCAACGGCTTCCAGGTGCTGACCGAAACCGGCATTCTGCCCGGCGCCTTGATGCGCAATGCGAACCTCAAGTTCATCTGCAAACCCACGGGTTTGAAAGTGGAAACCACGAATTGCGATTTCCTGTCGGGCTATGAAAAAGGGCAAGAGATCACGGTGCCGATCGCGCATCACGATGGCAATTATAACGTCACCGACGAGAAACTGGCGCAATTGCAGGACGAGGACCGGATCGCCTTCACCTATGTCGACAATCCCAATGGCTCGACCGGGGATATCGCGGGCGTGATGTCGAAGAACCGTCGCGTGCTTGGCATGATGCCGCACCCGGAACGCTGCGTGGATGAAATCCACGGTGGCACGGACGGCGTGGCGATGTTCCGCTCGTTGGTCGACAGCGTCGTCGCTGCGTGATTGCGCCGTCGGCCCGCCGGGCCTATCTTTGACCCATGGTCGACCCTAAGAAACGTCCAGTTCCGCCCCCGCGACCGGGGGTCAGTCTTCGTGCGCGGCTTGTGCTTGTGGCGTTGATTTCGCTTGCCGTTTTCGTGGTCTTCTTTTCCAACCGCCTGCTGACCGAGCGTTATACCGAAACGACCCGCAACCGGGCCGAGCTTCGGGTGGCTCTGTATTCCGGCAACCTGCTCAGCGAATTGCAACGCAACTCGGTCGTGCCGCTGTTGCTGTCGCGCGATCCCGCGCTGATCAACGCCCTGAATTCCGCGGATTATTCACAAAGCACGTCGCGGCTGATTTCCTATCGGGACGAGATCGAAGCCGCGTCGCTGATGTTGCTGGATGGGGATGGGCGGGCCGTGGCCGCCACCACCCGTGAAACGCTGGGGTCGCAGCATCGCACCAACCCCTATTATGTCGAGGCGCTCAGAAGCTCGGAAACCGTGTTCACCACGGTGCAGACCGAGGCGGGAACCTATGAATTCTCGTATTCCCGCAAGATCGAGGACAGCGATGGCGTGATCGGTGTGATTGTCGTCAATGTCGACCTGCGCAAGTTCGAAAGCAGTTGGTCGGGCATTTCCGATGCCGTGCTTGTCACCAACAGCGAAGGGAACGTGATCCTGGCGACCGAACCCCGCTGGCGCGGCAAGCCGGAAGGTGAGGCGCTGGCCACGGTGTCGGCCACCGATGCGATCCGGCGCAGCGTGCGCGACGCGGCGGACTGGTCGGGCCTGCCGTCGGACGTGCTGTTCCTGGGTGAAGAGGTGATGCGCCACGAAAGCCGGGTGCCGTTTCAGGGATGGCGGATCGCGTCGTTCACCTCCTATGCGTCTGTGCGCGAGAAGGTGAACGCGGTTCTGGCGCTGGAAATCATGGCCTTTGCGATGGTTCTGTCGCTGCTGTTTTACCTGATCAGCCGCCGCGCCCAGTGGCGGTCGGTTCTGTTTGCGCAGGAATCGGCGGATTTGCGGCAGTTGAACCTTGCCCTGCAACGCGAGATTGCCGAACGCAAGCGCGCCGAGGAAAACCTGCAGGTGGCTGAACAGACGCTGGCCCAAAGTTCGAAACTGGCGGCGTTGGGCGAGATGTCGGCGGCGGTCAGCCATGAATTGAACCAGCCGCTGGCCGCGATGAAGACCTATCTGGCGGGTGCAAAACTGCTTTTGCAACGCAAGCGCCCGGACGAGGCTTTGTCGAGCTTTCAGCGGATTGACGACCTGATCGAACGCATGGGGGCTATCACGCGGCAGTTGAAAAGCTATGCCCGCAAGGGCGGCGACGCGTTCGAGCCGATGGACGTGCGCGACAGCGTGTCCACAGCCCTGTCGATGATGGAGCCGCAGTTGAAAAGCCGCGAGGTGCGCATCACGCGCAATATTCCGCGCGAACCCGTCATGGTGATGGGAGATCGCTTGCGTCTGGAGCAAGTGTTGATCAATTTGCTGCGAAACGCGCTGGACGCAACAAAAACCGTTGATTTGCCGCAGGTTGATATAATTGTCAGCCGGGGCGATTATGTGTTGATCACGGTGCGCGACAACGGAAACGGGGTTGAAGACCTGGATAACCTGTTCGAGCCTTTCTACACCACCAAGGCGCCGGGGGACGGCGTCGGGTTGGGCCTTGCGATTTCGTCAGGGATCGTCACTGATCTGGGCGGTCGGCTGACGGCGCGCAACGGTCAGGATGGCGGGGCTGTGTTCGAGGTCGAACTGCCGGTTCTGGACGACGAGAAAATGGACGTTGAAGCCGCCGAATAGGGGCGACAGTGCCGAATATGTATCAGGAGGCTGCCATGGCGCAGGCAATGAAAATCGCGATCGTCGACGACGAACAGGATATGCGGCAATCCATTTCGCAATGGTTGTCCCTGTCGGGGTTCGAAACTGAAACCTATCCATCCGCCGAAGATGCGCTGAAGGTGATCGGGCAGG
>JAUHWP010000080.1 GCA_030424645.1 Alphaproteobacteria bacterium | reverse complement strand
GGCATCGGCGTCGAGCGCCGCACGCGTCTCTTCCCCGGTTACACCCAGATCCGACGCCTTCAGGATCACGCAGGGCATGCCGTTGTCGATCAAAGTGCAGGCCACACCGTCGATCACATCAACGGCCCGACCGCTGGGCAGCAGGCTGCCACACATGGACCCGGCCAGCGCATCAAACAGCAGTGGCACGGCGGCATGCTGCCCCGGCACCCCGTCGATCCGGGCCGTGCCGTCATAACTGACACGCCCCCCGGGGGTTGCGACATGGGCCATGGCAATCTCACCGGTGTTGACCATGTGAATGCGCACCGGCGTCTCGCCGGGCTTCGCCGCAACCAGCCCACGCTCAATCGCCGCTGGGCCGACGCCTGCAAGGATATTGCCGCAGCCCTGCGCATCGGACACCAGCGGCCTGTCAACGAAAACCTGCAAGAACAGGTAATCCACATCCGCATCGGCGCGCGTGGGCGGCGACAGAACCGCCACCTTCGAGGTCAGCGGATCGGCCCCACCCATGCCGTCGATCTGACGGATGTCGGGCGACCCCATGATCCCAAGCAATGCGGCATCGCGGGCAGCCCTGGCGCCGGGCAGGTCATCCTTCAGGAAATACCCACCCTTCGACGTGCCGCCACGCATCCACATTGCCCGGATACCGTCAGACATATTTCAGCCCCTTGTCGGCCAGACGACCGCGCATGTCGTAAATATCCAGACCCAGTTCGCCCGCCTGGAAACGTGCCCGTTTGGCGGCTTCGTTCGCTTCGCGCGCACGGGCCTTTTCCAGAACCTCGGCGGCTTCTTCGCGGCGCACCACGCAGACGCCATCATCGTCCGCCACAACCACGTCGCCCGGATTGACCAGAGCACCGGCACAGACGACCGGGATGTTCACCGACCCAAGGCTTTCCTTGATCGTGCCTTGCGCATGGACCGACCTTGCCCAGACCGGAAACCCCATCTCGGCCAGATCGCGGGTGTCGCGCGTCCCGCCTTCGGTGATCAGCCCGCGGCACCCGCGCGCCTGGGCGCTGGTTGCTAGAAGATCGCCAAAATAACCGGCATTCGATGGCGTGATCGTGCCCAGCACCATCACATCGCCCGGTTGCAGTTGTTCGATCGCCACATGGATCATCCAGTTGTCGGCAGGGGGGGCAAGAATGGTGACAGCCGACCCGGCAATCCGCGCACCGGAATATATCGGGCGAAGCTCGTCCCCCAGAAGCCCCTTTCGGCCCTGCGCTTCGTGGACGGTCGACACCCCGCATTCGGCCAGCCCGTCGATAACACTTTGCTCGACCCGTTCGATATTCTGCACCACGATGCCGGTGGTGCCCGGCTCGTAACGGGTCATACCAGTTCATCCATGCAGAACGGGAAGATGCTTTCGAAACCTTCCGCATACTTACAGTCGCGCCCCCCGGCCATACCGCCGGAATTGCGTTTGAAATGGTTGGCACGCTGCTGGGCCACGCGGGTATAGAAATCCCACAGGTGAACCTGTCCGTTCATGCACTCCATCGCGGCACGTTTCTTTTCCCACACCGGGGTGATGTCCAGAAACACGTTGGGTTTCCAGTGCATCTGCTCGGTCTGGTGCGGTTCGAACAGATACATCTGCGGCGCACCCAGCACCTTTTCGCCCGGGTTGTGACCCCAGGCCTGCGCGATCATGCGGCAGGTCAGGGCGAACTCGGTCGTTTTCATGTGATCGGTGTTATAGGGGTCCCACTTCGAATGCGAGAACATGAACTTCGGCTGAACATCGCGGATGATGTCCACGACCTTGTTCTCGGCCTCTTCGGTGAAACGCAGTGGATAATCACCCATGTCCAGAAACCGGATGTCATGCACGCCCAGCGCCTTGGCCGCGCCTTCGGCTTCGCTTTTGCGGATCGACTTCACCTCGTCCAGGGTTTTGCCTTCCTTCCACAGCCGCGCGCTTTCACCGCGTTCGCCGAAGGACAGGCAGGCCACGGTCACGTCGTAGCCAAGTTCCTGATGCAGCGCGATTGCACCCCCGCAACGCCATACGAAATCTGCCGCATGTGCGGAAATGACCAGGGCAGTTTTGTTATCAGCCATTCTCAATGCCTCCTAAAATGTCTCATGAGACTTGGATCAACCTAGCGGGAGTCGGGGCGCCAAGACTATTTTGATTGATGGCAACCGCTATTCTTTTTTGTTATAAGCTGGAAAATGCTACTGACCGAAAACGCCCCGGACCTTCCTCACATTCGCTATCTCTGCGTGGTTCGCGAGGTGTTTCGCCACGGTCGGATCGGAACGGCAGCCGATATCGTTCATGTCTCTCAGCCGGCGGCCACACAAGCGTTGGCGCGCATCGAAAGCCTGCTTGGCACCGCGCTGTTCGACCGGCGCCCGACCGGTATGTTTCCGACCGAGACCGGCAAGCTTTTCGAAAAACGGTTGCGGCGCATACTGGAGCATCTGCGCCGGGGTGACAGCCTTGCCCGCCGCAAGGCCGGGCGCAAGACGCGCGGGCGAAATCGGCAGGCGTTTCATACGTTCTGCACGCCCGTTCAGATCCGTGCCTTGCTGACCATCGCCAAGACCGGAAGTTTCAGCCAGGCTGCCAACCTGCTTGGCGTCAAGCAACCCGGCATCCATCGCGCGGCACGCGACCTTGCGGCGCTGGCCGGATTCGACCTGTTTGAGCAGACCCGAGGCGGCGTGGTTCTGACCGCCGCCGCCGAGGTTTTCACCCAGCAGGTTCGGCTGGCGGTCAGCGAATTCCGCCAGGCGATTTTCGAAATCAACGAATTGCTGGGCCGCGATGTAACCAGCATCAATGTCGGTTCCCTGCCCTTGTCACGGGCGGCGATCCTGCCGGCTGCAATCGACAAGCTGATCGGCGAGATGGGTGCCGCTGTGCAGGTGAATTGCGTCGATGCGCGCTATGACTCGCTGCTGCGGGATTTGCGGTTTGGCAATCTGGACGTTCTGATCGGGGCGCTCAGGTTCCCCGTCCCTGCCAGCAACATCGAGCAAGAGGAGCTTTTTGTCGATCAACTGGCCGTGGTGGTATCTCCGCGACACCCGCTGGCGCAGATGGCGCAGGTGACGTTGCAGGATACCCTGGCATTTCCCTGGATCGCGCCGCCCAAGACGACACCGTCAGGGGCGTATCTGTTCGAAACCTTGCGCATTCAGGATCTTCCCAACACCCCGGTCCGGGCGGTATCCAGCTCTCTGATCCTGCTGAGGGGTCTGCTGGCCCGCGGCAATTACGTTTCCGTCGCGTCTGTCCAGCAGGTCGAGGCAGACGAGCAGATGGGGGCGCTGGTCCGTTTGCCCATAGAACTGCCCGGTTCGGGGCGGGCCATCGGACTGACATTTCGCAAGGACTGGACGCCGACACCGGTTCAGGAGCGATTCCTGAACATCATTCGGGGTCATGCGTCCAGCTCACTGAATTAACGCCGTCATAACATTTTCAAATAGCCATGACCGCAATCGAATTCGCCATTCGCAGTGGTGATCGCTATATTCACAGAAGATATCGGACTCTGCGCCAGCAAGATGCGCACAAACCGAGAAAGGCGGCCACCAAATGACGATGAAGAAAGACTATGAGGATATTCCCGGAACATTCGTGTTCGACGCAGATCGCGCACGGGTCGGGTATCACCTTAATCAATTCTGCATTTCTCTGGGCAAGGCTGCCGGTCGTGACGCCTTCAAGGCCGATCCCGAGGGTTATCTTGCCCGATACCCGATGAGCGAAGAGCAGAAACAGGCCGTCCGGGACCGCGACTGGAACCGTATGCTCGAACTGGGTGGAAACATTTACTACACATCGAAGCTTGCGGCCTTTGACGGGATCAACTTCCAGAACCTCGCGGGGCTGATGACAGGTATGGGTGTCGAACCCTACCGCGAGATGATGCTGAACGGCGGGCGCTCGATCGAAGGCAATCGCTACAAAAGCGAATGGGAGGAAGAATAATGGCACGGATCACCGCTGGCGTCGGCTGTAGCCACGTCCCCGCCATTGGCATTGCGATGGATACGGGCAAGACGGAAGAAGAGTATTGGAAACCGGTATTCGCCGGGTTCGAAAAATCGAGGGAATGGATGGCCAAGGCCAAACCTGACGTGATCTTTCTGGTCTATAACGACCATTGCACCGCCTTCGACAGCTCGATCATCCCGACCTTCGCACTTGGCTGCGCGCCCGAATTCCAACCCGCCGATGAGGGTTGGGGGCCGCGTCCCGTGCCGGTGGTCAAGAACCATCCGGTTCTGGCCAGCCACATCGCGCAATCGCTGATCCTGGACGAATTCGACATCACCATCATGAACGAGATGGAGGTTGATCACGGCCTGACCGTTCCGCTGTCCGTCATGTATGGCCAACCCGAGGAATGGCCCGCCCTGGTGATCCCACTGGCGGTCAACGTGGTGATGTATCCGGCGCCGACAGGCAATCGCTGCTATCAGCTTGGCAAGGCCATTCGCCGCGCCGTCGAAAGCTTTGACGAGGATCTGAACGTCGTGATCTTCGGCACTGGCGGCATGAGCCACCAGCTTCAGTACAAACGCGCGGGTCTGATCAACCCCGAATGGGATCAGGCGTTTCTTGACCGGCTGACCTCGGACCCGGTGGGCCTGTCACAGATGCCCCATGTCGAATACCTGCGCGAAGCAGGCTCGGAAGGGGTCGAGATGGTCATGTGGCATGTCATGCGCGGTGCGCTGGACGACGACGTGACCGAGGTGCACCGGCATTACCACGTCCCGGCTTCGAACACGGCCGTGGGCCACATCATTCTGGAAAACAAGGTCTGAGGAAATTGCCATGAGAATTTGCGTAGCGGGCGCCTATGGTGCGTTCGGTCTGAAACATCTTGACGCATTGGCCGAAATCGAGGACGCGCAAGTGACCTCGGTCATGGGGCCGACCAAGGACAAGATCGAGGCGCTGGCCGCCGAGCGTGGCATTGGCCACGCTGGGACGACACTGGAAGAATGTATCGCCCGCGACGATGTCGATGCCGTGATCCTGTCGACGCCGACGCAGTTGCATGCCGTACAGGCAATCGCCTGCATGAATGCCGGCAAGCATGTGATGATCGAGATTCCGATGGCCGACAGCCTGGCCGACAGCCGGGCAATCGCCGACAAACAGAAGGAAACCGGGCTGGTCGCCATGGCCGGCCAGGTGCGCCGCTTCAACCCCTCGCACCAGTGGATCCACAACAAGATCGTGGCGGGCGAACTGAAGGTTCAGCAGATGGACGTTCAGACCTATTTCTTCCGACGCACCAACACCAACGCGAAGGGCGAACCCCGCAGTTGGACGGATCACCTGCTTTGGCACCATGCCTGTCACACCGTGGACCTGTTCCAGTATCAGACCGGCGGTCAGGCCGTCGAAGCCTTCGGGTTGCAAGGTCCGCCGCATCCCGATCTGGGGATCGCGATGGACATGGCCATCGGGCTTAAGGCCGCGGATGGGGCGATCTGCACCTTGTCGCTGTCGTTCAACAACGATGGTCCTTTGGGCACCTATTTCCGCTATATCTGCGACAATGGCACCTATATCGCCCGGTATGACGACCTTTACGACGGCAACGAAAACCAGATCGACCTGAGCGACGTCGCCGTGTCCGACAACGGTATCGAACTGATCGACAGGGAATTCATCTCGGCGATACAGGAAAACCGCACCCCCAACAGCAGCGTGGCGGATGTCCTGTCGGCCATGGAAACCCTGGACCGGATCGAGAAATCCATGTCGTAACGCTGCCGGGTCTGGCGGCACAAGGTCCACCGGCCCGGTTTCAAAGCTCCAGTTGCCGCCGGAAGGCGCGCGGCGACTGGCCTGTTGCACGCCTGAAAACCCGGCTGAAATAAGACGGGTCTTCGAAACCCAGCTGATAGCCGATCTCTGCCACCGACAGGTTCGAAAACGCCAAGTTTCGTCGCGCTTCGCGGATCAGGCGTTCTTCGATGGCCGCCGAGGCGGATTGCCCTGTCGCCCCGCGCATCACCCGGCTCAGATGTGTCGGCGTGACCGCCAAAAGTGCTGCGTAATCTGATACACCCAGACGGTCGCGATGATGCGTGTCAACAAGCGCCTCGAACCGCCGCTGAAGCGAATGTTCGCCACGTGCACGAGGGGTATCGACCGTGGACAGGGCACGCGCAACATGCCCGACCAACACCCCGCACAAGGCGCGCAGGATATGCGCGCGGGCAAAGCTGCGGTTGGGGTATTCGGCAATGATGGACCTGACCGTTCGCCTTATTTCCTTTGTCGATTTAACAATACCGACTTGTTGCAGAAGCGCGCGCAACCCTTCGGTTTCACGCAGGCTTTCATCCATCAACTCCGACGCCACGGCGACCACCCACCCCTTGGTGTCGGGCTTGAAGGAAAACCCGTGCACAACCCCCATCGGCACGTTCACAAGGTCATGACCCGTAATGTCCTGCGATCCATCTTCGGTCCGCAGCTTTCCGTGACCGGTGTCGATCAGCAGGAACTGATGCAATCGCACGTGCCGGTGCGGCTCGAACTCCCAGTCGTGGACAAGGGATCGCGCCTCGATGGTTTCGCAATGAACAACGTCGGGAAGGTCGTTTTGCTCGCCAAACAGGTTATAGTTTTCCACGATATTCATGTTCGATTCATACCAGTTATTGCCGGGAAGGTCCATTCCTTCCCGCGCCGCAATCAGGCATGTTTCATCCCGGAACTCAGAGGAGGACGACATGAGCATCAAGACCAAAGTGGGCATCATCGGCGGCGGGCCGTCGGGTTTGATGCTAAGCCAATTGCTGGACCTCAAGGGCATCGACAACATCGTGCTGGAAAAGCACAGCCGGGAATATGTTCTCGGGCGCATTCGTGCCGGCGTTCTGGAACACGGCTTTGCCGAGTTGATGCGCGAAGCCCAATGCGGCGAACGAATGGATGCCGAGGGTGAGATTCACGAAGGCTTCTATATCGCCGATCATGGTGACATGCGCCGCGTCGATCTGGCCGGTCATACCGGCGGTAACTCGGTGGTGGTCTATGGCCAGACGGAACTGACCCGCGACCTGTACGAGGCGCGCGACAAGATGAACGGAAACGTCATTCACAATGTCGAGGATGTGAAGCTGCATGACCTGACCAGCGACGCCCCCCACATCACCTATCGCGACGGGGACGAGATCGTTCGCATCGACTGCGAATATGTCATCGGCGCCGATGGCTTTCACGGTGTCAGCCGCAAGTCGATCCCGAAAGATGTTCTGCGCGAATATGAAAAGGTTTACCCCTTCGGTTGGCTTGGCGTCCTGAGCCGCACCAAGCCGGTCTCGCCCGAACTGATCTATGCAAAAAGCGACCGGGGCTTCGCCCTGTGTTCGCTGCGCAGCCAGGTTCTGAGCCGCTATTACATCCAGGTGCCGCTGACGGACAGCGTCGAAGACTGGTCGGACGACGCGTTCTGGGACGAACTGAAAGCCCGCCTGCCCGACGAAGTGTCAGGCAAGCTGGAGACCGGCCCATCCATCGAGAAAAGCATCGCGCCGCTGCGCAGTTTCGTCGCCGAGCCGATGCGCTATGGCAATCTGTTCCTTGCAGGCGACGCGGCGCATATCGTGCCCCCAACCGGCGCGCGCGGGCTGAATTCGGCCGCCAGCGACATCTATTACCTGTATCACGCCCTGGTCGATCACTATGAAAAAGGGGACGACAACGGGCTGGAAAACTACAGCGAAAAGGCGTTGGCCCGGATCTGGAAGGCACAGCGTTTCAGCTGGTGGATGACCACGCTGCTCCACACCTTCCCCGACAACATCGCCTATGACAACAAGCTGCAACAGACGGATATGGAATACCTGTTCTCGTCCGAAGCTGCCTTGACCTCGTTGGCTGAAAACTATGTCGGTCTTCCGTTCTGATCTGTGCGCAGGGCGCGGCAAGGTGCCGCCCTGCTGCCTTAGCAGAACCGTTCCGGCCCGGTCCACTGCCCGACCGAATAGCGGTCGCCATGGGTCCAGCCAACTGGCAGAACCGCCTCGATCCGCGCCAGGTCTTCTGCCGACAGGGATATGCCGCCGCCAGCCGCCACTTCCGCCAGATGCTCCACGCTGCGTGTTCCCGGTATCGGCAATACGTGGTCGCCCTGATGGGTCAGCCAGGCAATCGCCAACGAGGCCGCCGCGACCCCCATATCCGCCGCGAGATCCCGAAACTTCCTGTTGTATTCAAGATTTGCCGCAAGATTGGGCGGGTTGAATCGCGGGTTCGCGCGCATCCATGGCATCTTTTCTATCGCATGGGCCTGGTGGGGGCGGTCGGTCAAAAGACCCCGCCCCACGGGCGAAAACGCAACCAGGGACGCCCCGATCCCGGCACAGGTTTGCACCAGCCCAAGCTCGGGCGCCCGGGTCGACAGCGAGTATTCAGATTGCACCGCCGCAATCGGGTGGACCGCATTGGCCCGGCGCAATGAGGACGGTGCAATTTCCGAGAACCCGATCGCTTTCACCTTACCCGCCTTGACGAATTCGGCCATCGTCTGCGTGACCTCTTCAATCTCGAACCGAGTGTCGCGGCGATGCACATAGTAAAGGTCTATCGCCTCGACCCCCAACCGGCGCAGGCTGGCCTCAAGCGCCTCTTTCATATGCGCAGGGTCGTTATTCAGGCGTTGATCCGGGTCGCTGGTGATACCGACCTTGGTGGCGATGGTGAACGGGGCCTGTCCGCCACGCCGTTTCAGCCATTCGCCAATGACGGTCTCTGACCGACCATTCCCATAGACATTGGCCGTGTCGATATGGGTGATTCCAAGCTCGACACAGGCGTCCAGAATCCGCATGGATCCGTCATCGGTCGCAGGGCCGTAAAAATCCGAAAACGACATCGCGCCATAGCCGACAACGCTGACCGTCGGGCCGTTCTGACCCAAAACGCGGTGTTTCATGTCCGAGTGTTTCATGTTGTCATACGGCCTTTCAGCAAAGTGTTGTGAAGGTTGATTTCTTACAAGGTCATGTTGTCGATGGCCTTGCGGGCAAGCTCCTGGAACCTGGCACGTTCTTCCGGCCGCAACCCCGGCAGGATTTCGTCCTGTAATGCCGTCACCACAGGCAGGGTCTGGTCATAGACACTCCGGCCCAGCTCGGTCAACCGAAGCTCGCGCGCCCGGCGATCCCGCTGACTGATTGTCCGCGCGACATATCCCTTGTTCTCAAGCCGGTCGATCACACCGCCAATGGTGGCCCGGTCATAGGCGATCTTGGCGGCAACGCCGGCTTGGTCGATCCCCGGATAGGTCGAAATGGCGTCCAGCGCCGCAAACTGCACCGGCGTCAGGTCCAGCCCGATCTGCTGCATGTGCTTTAAAAACACATGGGTCGAAAGCTGGTTCAGCCGCCGGATCAGATGCCCGGCCATCGCATGAGCTTTCATCCTGCCCCTCCGGCTTTGCCGCTTCGCTTGGTTCATCCGCATGACTCCCACATGATTAGTAAGTATGCAAACAAATTCTTGACGCAATATAGTAAGTATAGCTACTAATTTCCAGCAACGGCCGAAGATATGATTCTTGCCTGAAACGGAGTGACAGCGATGCAGTATTATGTGGATGGATTTCGCGGCGGTGATCCCGACCTGAAAAACGCCGCGCCAACCCGGCGCGACCACGGCGAACATGCGCCGCTTCCCAAGCAGGTCGATGTCCTGATCGTGGGCACCGGCCCCGCCGGTCTTTGCCTGGCCGCGCAACTGGCACAGTTTCCCGAGATCGACACGATGATCGTCGAAGCCAGCCCGCGCAATATCTCGAAAGGCAAGGCCGACGGGATCAACACCCGCACCATGGAGATGTTCCAGGCCTTCGGTTTCGCAGACAAGGTCAAGCGCGAGGCCTATTGGGTAAACCAGACCGCGTTCTGGATGCCCGACCCCGAAAACCCATCCCATATCAAGCGCATTGGCCGGGTGCAGGACGTTGCCGACGACAGTTCGGAAATGCCGCATATCCTGATCAATCAGGCCCGCCTGCACGAGCTGTTTCTGGATGTCATGAAGAACGCCCCGTCGCGGCTGGAACCCGATTATAACTGGGCGCTGCGCGACCTGACGATCGACACCTCGACCGACAGCTTTCCCGTCACCGTGACGCTGGAAGATACAGGCGTGAACTGGGGTGAAACCGTTACGGTGGCCGCGAATTATGTTGTCGGGTGTGATGGCGCACGCTCCAACGTGCGCAAGGCCATCGGTGGCGAGCTGCACGGCGACGCCGCACATCAGGCGTGGGGCGTGATGGACATTCTGGCCAACACCGATTTCCCCGATGTCCGGCAGAAATGCCTGATCACCTCGGCCACGGAAGGCAACGTCCTGATCCTGCCCCGCGAAGGGGGCTATCTGTTTCGAATGTATGTGGAGCTGGACAAGCTGAATGACGACGAGCGCGTGGCAGACCGCAACTTCTCGCAAGACGACATGATTGCAGCGGCCAATCGCATCATTGCTCCATACTCACTGGACGTGAAACAGGTGGTCTGGTGGTCGATCTATGAAATCGGGCACCGGCTGACCGACAAGTTCGACGATGTTCCCAAGGGCGAAAGCGCAACCCGTATGCCGCGTGTCTTCACGGCGGGGGACGCCTGTCACACGCACAGCCCCAAGGCAGGACAGGGTATGAATGTATCCATGCAGGATACGTTCAACCTGGGTTGGAAACTGGCGCATGTGATTCAGGGGCGGGCCGATGCCAGCCTGCTGCACTCGTATTCCGCGGAACGCCGGACCGAAGCCAAACGCCTTGTCGACACCGATCATGAATGGGCGCGGATCATGTCCGCCCCTGCGGGAACATCCGAGCTTGATAAGGGCGATGAACCGCGGTTCGTGCACGCCTTCAAGGAAAACCTTGAGTTTACCGGCGGGCTTGCCGTCCAGTATGACCGATCCGCCCTGATCGGCGCCCCGACCCATCAGGCGCTGGCAACCGGACAGAAGATCGGCAGACGGTTCCATTCGGCCCCCGTGGTGCGGGTGTCAGATGCCCGGCAAATGCAACTGGGCCACATAGCCGAAGCTGACGGGCGCTGGCGGATCTATGCCTTTGCCGGTCAATCCGACAGCTCGGACAAGGGGTCGGCGATCCACAAGCTTGCAGACTGGCTGGAGCACGATCCGTCCTCGCCCGTGGTCAGATACACTGGCAAGGACGAAGACATCGACGCGGTGATCGACCTGCGCGCGGTATTTCAGCAAACCTTTGACTCGTTGTCTTATGAAGACATGCCATCCCTTCTGGTCCCCAGAACCGGCGCGCTGGGTCTGCAAAACCACGAAAAGGTCTTTTGCGTCGATCACAAGGGGCTGGGCGACATCTTTGACATGCGCGGCATCAATCGCGACAAGGGCTGCATGATCGTCGTGCGCCCCGACCAGTATATCGCGCAGGTTCTGCCGCTGGATGGCTATGACGAGTTGAGCGCGTTTTTCTGCGGTATCTATCTGCCTGCCAATGCCGCATAGCCGTTACGGAACTGAAACAGGCACGGTCCAACCATTCCGGGTTATCATTTGAAAGCACCGCGCCCACCCGCCGGCGAATCGGTTTTCGGCGGCGGTCCAGTCACCGGCACGCGGGCGCTGCTCTAAGTGGCTGATCTGGTATCTTAATTAGTTATTGACAGAAATAGTTATACCGCATCACTATTTCATGAGTGCCATCATGCGCGAAAGCGTATGGTCCATGGTCGTAGAGGGAGGAACCAAATGACCGTTTTGCGTAGAAGCATCCTGACATTAACAGCCACCGCCGTCGCCTCGGCAGTGGCCTTTGGGGCCGTATCGCCCGCCAAAGCCGAAGAAGTGACGCTTCGGCTGCACCAATTTCTTCCGGCGCAGGCCACCGTGCCGCAAACCGTCCTGATTCCGTGGATCGAAAAAGTTCAGGCCGAATCCGACGGTCGGATCACCATCCAGCACTTCCCGTCGATGCAGCTTGGCGGCAAGCCGCCGGAACTGATCGACCAGGCCAAAGACGGCGTCGCCGATATCGTCTGGACCCTGCCCGGATACACGCCGGGTCGCTTCCCCAGGACCGAGGTCTTCGAGCTGCCATTCATCATGACCAATGCCGAAGCCGTCAGCCGCGCCTATTGGGAAATGGCCGAAAAGCACATGATGGACACGGACTTCAAAGACCTGAAGATTCTTGCCACCTGGGTGCATGGCCCCGGTATTATTCATTCCAGCGATCCGATCATGACGCCGGACGATCTTGACGGTGTCAAACTGCGCGCACCCACCCGCATCACCAACAAGATGTTTGCATCGCTTGGCGCAACGTCGGTCGGAATGCCGATCCCGGCTGTCCCCGAAGCGCTGTCCAAGGGCGTGATCGACGCGACCGTCATTCCGTGGGAGGTGACCGGGCCGCTCAAGACGTCGGAACTGGTCCAGAACCACCTCGAATTCGGCGACGCGTCGCTTTACACGTCGACCTTCGTTCTGGCGATGAACAAAGACACCTATGACGCGCTGCCGGACGATCTGAAAGCGGTGATCGACGCCAACTCGGGCCTTGAGTTTTCCGCCATGGCGGGCCGTGCAACGCAAGATGGCGATGCACCCGGTCGCGCGATTGCCGAAGACCTTGGCAATACCATCACCGTGCTGTCGCCCGAGCAGGTTGCCGTCTGGCAAGAGGCCGCCGCGCCCATCGTCGACGAATGGATTGCCGAAATCAGTGAGCAGGGCATTGATGGTGCCGCTTTGGTCGACGAAGCCCGCACGCTGATCGAAAAATACTCCAACTAAGGTCTGTCGGACCCCGAACGCGGGTCGGCCTGTTCCGGGCCGCGTTCGATCAGGAGAACTCAAATGTCTCGTTTCATGACTGCCCTGACACGTGCCATGGCGATCCTTGGCGGTGTTGTTCTGACTGTTCTGATCATCCTTGTATGCGTCAGCGTTTCGGGTCGCGGCGGCAACACCCTGGCCCATTGGGGCTGGCTGGAGCAAAACGCACCGGCATTGTCCGACGCCATCCTTGCCACCGGTATCGGACCGCTTCCGGGCGATTTCGAACTGGTCGAAGCCGGAATTGCCTTTGCGATCTTCTCGTTCCTGCCGCTTGCGCAACTCTACAGCGGCCATGCAACCGTCGACGTGTTCACTGCAAAATTCTCGCGCCGCTTCAACGCCTGGCTGATCGCCTTCTGGGAGGTGCTGCTGACGGCACTGATCCTTCTGATCACACTGCGACTGGCCGTCGGCATGATGGAAAAAATCGACAACGGCGAAATCACGTTCATTCTGCAATTCCCGGTCTGGTGGGCCTATGCGGCAAGCCTTTTGCCGGCCTGCGTGGCCTCGGTCGTGGCCGTGTATTGCGCCGTCGGGCGCGTGGCCGAAGCCGCCCTGAGGCGTCCATTCCTGCCGACAGGTGAAGGAGCGGTCCATTGACAATGCTTGAACTGGGCTTCTGGTCCTTCCCGGCCCTTCTGATCATGATCTTCCTGCGGGCCCCGATCGGGCTTGCAATGATGCTGGCCGGTATCGGCGGTATCTGGATGGCGCTTGGCGACACGAACATGTTCATGTCCAAGCTGAAATCCGAGACTTTCTCGACATTCTCCAGCTATTCCTTGTCGATCATTCCCATGTTCCTTCTGATGGGCCAGTTCGCGACCCTCAGCGGCATGTCATCGTCGCTGTTCAAGGCGGCCGAAAGCTGGCTGGGGCACCGAAAAGGCGGCGTTGCCATGGCCGCGGTCGGGGCCTGTGCGGGCTTCGGCGCGATTTGTGGGTCATCGCTGGCAACGGCGGCAACCATGAGCCGTGTCGCCCTGCCCGAGTTGAAGCGTTACGGTTATTCCGGCGGCTTTTCGACCGCCACGCTGGCGGCTGGCGGCACACTTGGCATCCTGATCCCGCCATCGGTGATCCTTGTGATCTATGCCATCCTGACCGAACAGAACATCGCCAAGCTGTTCCTGGCGGCCTTCGTGCCCGGCATCCTCGCGGCGATCGGCTATATGATCACAATCTCGATCTATGTCCGGCTGTACCCGGATGCCGCGGGCACCCGCGATCCGGTGCCCTATCGCGCACGCTTTCGGGCCTTGATGGATGTCTGGCCGGTGCTTCTGGTCTTCGGCCTTGTCGTGGGCGGCATCTACCTGGGTTGGTTCACACCGACCGAAGGGGCCGGGGTGGGCGCGTTCGGCACCGGCCTGATCGCACTGATCTCGGGCAACCTGAACTGGAAGGTGTTTGTCCAGTCCATCATGGCCACCGCCATGTCCACCGCGATGATCTTTTTCATTATTCTGGGCGCAGGCTTCTATAACTCATTCCTTGCCTTGACCCAGGTGCCGCAAGAGCTTGCCGGATTTGTCGTGGGGCAAGGCTTTTCGCCCTGGTTCGTTCTGATCCTGATCCTGATCTTCTATCTGATCTTCGGGTGCCTGATGGATTCA
>JAUHWP010000079.1 GCA_030424645.1 Alphaproteobacteria bacterium | reverse complement strand
CGAAGGGCGTTTTTCAGACAGTCGCGCTGGCTGACCGCGCCCTTGCCTTCGACGTTGGCCGGGCGGCTTTCCATCCGCCCCACATGGGTCTGTTGCAGTTGAAGTTCCGCCGTATCCTCGATCGTCAGGATCCGTTCCGAGTTGTCGATGAAGGACGACAGCGCGTTCAGCGTGGTCGTCTTACCAGAGCCCGTCCCGCCCGACACGATCACGTTCAGGCGCGTGGCGACGGCGGCTTGCAGATAGGCGGCCATTTCTTCCGAGAAGGCGCCAAAGCTGACCAGTTCGTCGATCCCAAGCTTGTCTTTCTTGAATTTCCGAATGGACACCAGCGATCCGTCAACCGCAATCGGCGGCACCATCGCGTTGAAACGCGACCCATCGGCCAGACGGGCGTCAACATGAGGGTTGGATTCATCGACCCGGCGTCCCACGGCGGACACGATCTTGTCGATGATCCGCAAAAGGTGGCGTTCATCCTTGAAGGTCACGTCGGTCAGTTGCAGCTTGCCCGCCCGTTCGACGAACACCTGTTGGGGGCCGTTGACCAGAATATCGTTGACCGTGTCATCCTGCAAAAGCGGCTCAAGCGGGCCAAGGCCTTTGACCTCGTCATACAGTTCCTGATTAAGCTGAAGACGTTCGTCACGTGTCAGGACGACATCGCGTGTGCTTAGAAATTCTGACGTGATATCAGTGATTTCCGCACGAAGATCTTTCTCGGCGGCGCTTTCTAGCGCGCCCAGGTTCAGGTTGTCCAGAAGCTCTTTGTGAAGCTCGGTCTTGATCTCGGACAGCCGTTCCTTGCGCTTGCGTTCCTTGTCGCCTTGCGGCGCGCGTGCTTCCTGCACCGGCGCCTGGCGGCGCGACACGGGGGGGCGGGACGCCGCGGCGCCGTTGGGCTTGGCGTTGGTTGCGGCGGGGGCATCTGCCCGCCCGCCGTCAACTGCCTTCAGCTCGGGCGCTGCGGTCGCCGGTTTCGTGGGCTTTTTATAGCGGGAAAACATGGCGCCTCCGGGGTCAGTGGGCTGTGGCTTCGGCCTGGTTCAGATCATGAACCGACTGCGCCAGTTTCTGGATTTCCTTGCGCAACGGGTTCTTGTTTGCCGCATTGGACAAGGGAATCCCGTGATCGCAGGCTTGCGTGACGGGTTTGCCGCCATCCGGCAGGTGAAGCTCGATCGAGATATCAAGGCTTTCCGCCAGACGCTTGGCGCGCGACTTGCCTGACATATCGGTGAACTTTGGTGCACGGTTCAGCACATAGCGCAGTTTTTCGACCGGAAGTTCTTCGGATTTCAGGGCCTTGATCATGCGCAGGGCATTCTGTGCCGAGCGCAGGTCCAGCTCCAGTGTTGCGAAATACACATGCGCGGCGTGGAGAATTGTCTCGGTCCACTGAACCACGGTGTTGGGCATGTCGACGATCACATAGTCGAAATTGCGTCGTGCCATTTCGATGATGCGCTCGACATCTTCCGCGTTGACGATATCAAGCGGCAGCATGTCGGGCGGCGCGGTCAGGACCTGCAGCTCATCTTCAAAGGTGACAAGGGCCTGCGAGAAGATCTCGTGATCCATGACCTCGGTGTCGGACAGCAGTTCATAGACCGCATCGCGGCGCGGCAGGTCCAGATAGGTCGCAACCGATCCGAATTGCAGGCCGAAATCCAGAAGACAGACGCGCGGCGGTGTCTTGCCGGCTTTCTTATCCTTTTTGCTGCGATCCATCTGGCACAGCTCCCATGCCAGGTTTACCGCCAGCGTGGTCGCCCCGGTGCCACCCGCCATCGGATGCACCGCAAGGATCACCGCCTCGCGGTCCCCGTCTGCTTTCAACTTGGGCGACTGCGTGGTGGGATCGACAAGGGCGGGGGCTTCAGGCTCGGGCGTGCGCAAACGTTCGATCGCGTCATGAAGCGCGCCTTCGGGAAGCGGGTAGGGGACAAATTCTTCGGCGCCCATCTTCAGAAGCTGGTGAAGCGCGATCGGGCTGACCTCTTCGGCGATCACGATGACCTTGATCCCTTTCTCGCCCGCGGCGCGAATGACACCGGCGACCTTGGAAAGATCCGACTCGTCCTGGTCGTCCATCGCGATTGCGACGAATTCCAGCGCGTCGGAGTCGGGTTGGGCGAAGAAGGCAAGCGCGTCTTCCAAGGACAAGTCGCCCCACGCCTCGCCAAGCTCGGCTTCCATATCCTCGATCAGAAGATCGAAGTTCTGTACGTCCCGGGCGATCGTGCAAGCAACGATCGGTTCGGGGTCGGCGTGTAGCGCAACACTGCTACTCATCGTAAAATTCCCTTCATGTTGCGTCCGCGCCCTGCCTTTGCCATCGGTCCCCGGCCTTTGGTGGCGTGCGCGATTCGGAAATCGCAAGCGGACTGCTCCCAATGGTTCTAAGAAGTGCCCTTGAATTCGGGCAACATTGCGGCTGAAACCGCCAAATTATTCGTTCATTTGGGACGATCCCGGATAAAACAGCGCATCTGTTTCCCGGTAAGGAACGGCAAAAAACTCTGTCGTCAGCGGGATCTCGTGTTTCGATCCCGCGTGGAAATCCCATGAAATGAACACCTTCACGGCGAGAGCGTTGTCACGGTGCGCAGGTTTTTCAGGTGAGATTGCGGCGAAAATGTGGCGCGCGGGCGCTGGCCAAAAAAAAGGCGCGCCACCTGCGCGCCTTCTGCAATCATGTCCGGTCAGGAGCCTTCGCCGATGGAATCCGCTGTCCCGGCCGAGATAATCGGCAGCGGCACGGCGCTGTCGACATATTCGCGATAGACGACCTCGGCATACTTGCCGTCCAGCGTCGTGGGCTTACGGCCGCCCACGAATCCGGTGACTTCTGTCACCGTGCGGCGGTTGCGCATTTCCGGTGCGCGCGTCACGATCAGCGGGCGGGTCTCGCCATAGCTGACGACCGCTTCAAGCCGTGACCGGCTGATGCCGCTGGCGACCAGATAGTTCACGACCGCGTGGGCGCGGCGCAGCCCCAGCCTTTGGTTATAGGCGTTTGAGCCGACCAGGTCGGTATGGCCATAGACCCGGAAGCGCAGCTCGGGGAACTGGGCGATCCAATGGGCCTGCTGGCTCAGGATGGTGCGGGCGGTATTGTCCAGCGCGGCGCTGTTGAAGGCGAAGTTGACGGTGTCCTGCGATTCCTGGTTGAACCGGTTGGCCAAGGCAACCGTCGGGTTGATCTGACCGTTCTGAACGCCGGTGTTATAGGCCGTCGGCCGCCCAAGCCCACCTTCGTCCAGCTGTGCACCGGCTTCCAGGAACCAGGATTTCGACGCCACATCCGCCCCCGAACATGCCGTCAGAATGGCAATCGCCGAGGTTGCTGCAAGCAATGGTTTGATACGCTCAATCGACATCTCAGTCCTCCATCACATAGCCGTAGGACCCGGAAAAGTCCTGCTGTGCCACTTCGCCTGCCGCGCCGGATTTGGGTCGGTTCTTGGCGGTCGTATTGCCGAACAGGAACAGTTCCTGTTCCGAGGGCGGGCGGATCCGGTCGGTCGGAACAGCCAGAGCCTCGCCGCGTGTCGGGGTGACAAGATGCGCGGTCACGATGATCACCAGTTCAGATTGCGACCGTTGATATTCGGTCGACCGGAACAGGGCGCCAAGAACCGGGATGTCGCCCAGCCACGGGACCGACCCGATATTGTCCTGGAAATCATCCTCGATCAGGCCCGCGATGGCGAAGCTTTCACCATCCCGCATCTCGACCGTGGTCGATGTTTCGCGGCGCCGGAAGGCGTTGATGCTGAACCCGCCATTGTTATAGCTGACGGATTCATCCAGCCCCGACACGGCCGCGTTCAGTTGCAGGTTGATCACGTCATCTGCCAGCACCGTGGGGGTGAAGGTCAGTTCGACACCGAAGGGCTTGTAGGTCACGGCGATCTCGTTGTCGCCGTTCGAAACGGGCAGGGGGTATTCGCCACCGGCCAGGAACGATGCCTCCTGACCCGAGAGGGCGGTCAGGTTCGGTTCGGCCAATGTGCGCACAACGCCCTTGGTTTCAAGGGCTTCAAGCAGGATGCCCATCTGCAATCCACCGACACCGACGCCGAATTTCACCGCGCCGTTGGCACCGTCCACATTGGTGGTTTGGGTCGTATCAAGAAGCGAATTGCCTTGTCCGATGCCACGCGCCGTGGCGGCCTGCACACTTTCAGGGCTCAAGCCACCCGAAATGGCAAGCGAGCTGGACAGCGACTTGCGGACCGAGCGGCCCATCTCGGCAAAGCGCACCTTCAGCATCACCTGCTGGGTGCCACCGACAACCATCAGGTTCGACACCCGCTCGGGCGCATAGCGTTGGGCCAGGTCCAGCGCGCGATCCATACGCTGGATCGAACTGACCATGCCCGACAGCACGATCCCGTCATTGGCGGTGCGCACCTCGATCTGCTCGCCCGGCAGGATCTGGCGCAGGCGTTCCTTGAACTCTGCGATATCCGGGGCGACGTGCACATCGACATTGGTGATAAGCTTGCCGTCGGCCCCAAGAAGGGTCAGCGTCGTGCGCCCCGGTGTCTTGCCCAGCACATAGATGGTGCGGTCCGACAGGGTCGAGATATCCGCGATGCCGGGGTTGGCGATGGAAAGCTCGGCGAAGGGGACGTCGCTTTCGACGACAACGGCCCGGTTCATAGGGACTTTCAGGGCACCCGAGGGTGCACCGCTCATGACGCGCAGCGTTTCAGCGGACGATGCCGCCGGCACGCCGACCCCCAGCGCCAGGCCCAACAGGGCTGCCTTTATAAAACGATCAACTTTCATGTGATCCTGCCTCTCTGACCACGTATATATTGTGTGGGTGTTGCCCACTTGACTGCTCCGGGTCTTGTGCCCGTTTCAAAGGGTATTCTTACCCGATTGGATGGCAGACTGCGTTAGAAATTGAAATAATGCAAGAATCAATAGGTTGCTAGGGTGGCTTCATGTGGACATGTCGCAACAGTCCAACTGTCGCGACATTCCCAATCGGTCATGAAATCACACAAGAAATCATTCGGGGCAGGCGATCTGGGTCTCGATGATCTCACCGCCGCGACGGGTGCGAACGGTGCAGACCTCTTCACGCGGCCCAACCACTTCGCCCATGATCTCGCCCTGTCCGACCTCTACCGACGATGTGACGGTCTGGTCTTGCGTGCCCACCAGCGCCAGTGACAGCCGACCGCTGGACTGCGCCTGTGCAAGGGCGGCGACCTGTCGGGGGGTGACTTCGACGGTAATTGTCCGGGCAATGGTCGGCCCGGTGCGGTCCGTGTCGGCAATCTGGTCGACGGCGATAATGTAAACATTGGCAAGGATCAGCTTGGTGACAGCTTGCCCTTCCCCCAATTCGTCAAAGCCACGTCCTGTCCAGTAGATGTCGATCCGGTCGTCGGGGCGCAGAAAGCCCGACACGCCCGAGCTGACATCGACACTGATGGCGAAGGCGCGCATCCCTGTTGCCAGGCGCGAGGATACACCGGCATCCGCCCCCGGCCTGGTCACCTTGACCTGAAGCAGGGCTTCGTCCTTCTCCATCGCGCGCAGGACGGTGCGGAACTTCTTTTCGCCATCCGGGAATATCTCTTCGATCTTGGCGAATGTGCCCTCGGGAATTGCGTTCTCGGGCCATTTCACGGCCCGGATGTCATCGGCCGTCATTTGCTCGCCATAGCGCATTGCGCGGTTCACCACGAACACGTCGACGGTCGGCACGATGGCGGCGCGTGCGGCGCGCTCCGCGTCAAGTTGGGCCTGGAAATCACCAATATAGTCCTTGGCCATGTAGACGGCGAACCCAGCCAGGCCGACGCCGACGATCAGGACCAGTCCGAAGAGCAAACGCATTTAAGTTCCTTTCCCACAACAGGACACCAGAGGCATCACACACCAATTCCCTCATCTACATGTCAACATGAATTGAGGCAATTTGAAGTATAAAGCGTGAATTTAGGGTGAACTTCACAGGAAACGTCAACAATTTCCAGTAACATTCTTGAGGTAAACTATGGGCATATGGCTGTGCCAGAAAAAAACCGCGCCATGACGGCGCGGTTTTGCTAACTACCGAACAATCGGACGATTGCTTAGTGGCTCATGATCGACATGTTGCTGAGCGAAGACGAGATCTTGCCGGCCAGAGATTTGGTGCCGCCCGAGACCGAGGTCAGAACTGCAATGCCAAGGCCCACGATGGCTGCGGTCAGCACGACCCAGTCCACGGTCACGGCGCCGTCTTCGTCGGCTTGGAAGGTTTTGATCAGGTTATACAGTTTCATAATTTCTACTCCTGGTTACTTGTTAAATTAGTGGCTCATGATCGACATGTTGCTGAGCGAAGACGAGATCTTGCCGGCCAGAGATTTGGTGCCGCCCGAGACCGAGGTCAGAACCGCGATACCGAGGCCCACGATGGCTGCGGTCAGCACGACCCAGTCCACCGTGACAGCGCCGTCTTCATCAGCTTGGAAAGTCTTGATCAGGTTATACAGTTTCATTTTGTGTCACTCCGAAAGGTGTTGTTTCGTTTCGTTCACCTTGGCGCCTGAACTTTGTGCCGTCCGCAGCGCTGCTTGGCATGAAACCTAATTAGCCCTTTGATTGGGGCGAGAGTTGGGCAGGTTTCGTACCTTTTATGGCTTCACGATTTTTTAAGACTTTTTCTGCTTAACTATTTGAATAGTATACATAATAAAAATCGTAAAATTAATGGTTCCGTGATAAATCTGCGCGACTGGCCGCAAATTCGGTAAACAATATCAGGTAAATCTGGCCCTGGCAGGCGAAATCTGCAACAAACAGGAAAACAATTCGAGGCAGAGCAGTGAACCGCAAAATGCGGCGCTTCGTCAACATAAGCATTTTCCTGACCCTCGCGATGGGGGTGCAGGCGCAGGCAGACACAAAGCCGGCGCCCTTTCCCGACTTTACCTTCAAGCGTGTTTCGGTGCCGCAGGCCGGGGCCAAGCGCATCACCATTCAGATTGACCCGGCCGCCCAGGCGGCTGCGCTGGCGCCCAGAGTGCCCACACCGGACCCGGTCGAGGAGGTCGCCGCCGCCGCCCCGATGCCGCAGCCGTCCGAATGGGATTGGTTCTGGACCGCGGTATCCCCGCGGCTGGACAAGGCCGGCCCCGCCAATGTGCGCGCGGCCCTTGATCTGCTTGAAACTCAGGAGGGGATGGCGCAGCCACGCTTGCAGCATCTGCAATCCATCGCGCGGGTGCATGGCGCGGATATATTGAAGGCGACGATCGGCACCCCTGTGTCCCCGGCGCTTGTGCTGGCGCTGATCTCGGTGGAAAGCGGGGGGCGTGTGGATGTGGAAAGCCACGCGGGCGCGCAGGGGCTGATGCAACTGATCCCGGACACCGCCGCCCGGTTCGGCGTGAAGGACAGCAAGGATCCGACACAGAACATCAAGGGTGGCGTTGCCTATCTGAACTGGTTGATCAACTATTTCCAGGGCGATCCGATCCTGGCGCTTGCCGGTTACAACGCGGGCGAGAACGCTGTGAAGGACAATGGTGGCGTGCCCCCCTATGCCGAAACCCGCGCCTATGTGCCCAAGGTTCTGGCCGCCTGGCGGGTGGCGCGCGGGTTGTGTCTGACCCCGCCCGAACTTTTGTCGGACGGATGTGTATTTGCAGTGAATGGATCGTGATGTGATGGCGGAAGAGTTGATCAAGAAACCATTCGTGCTGGACGTGGACGGAACGTTCCTGCGCACTGATATGTTGTTCGAGAGCTTCTGGGCGGGGCTTGGTTACGATCCGATCCGCACGTTGAAGACCAGCCTGGCGCATTTTCGCGACCCCGCGCGTTTGAAGGCCGAACTGGCCCGGATCGCAGCATTGCGCACGGACCTGTTGCCCGTCGACCCGGATGTGCTTGAGGTCGCACAGGCAGCCCAGGCCGAAGGGCGCGAGGTGGTGCTGGCGTCGGCCTCGGACGCAAGTCTGGTGTCGCAACTGGCCGCGGATCACGGCCTGTCCGACCGCATCTTTGCCTCGGACGGGCAGACCAACCTGAAAGGTGCGCGCAAGGCCGAGGCGCTGGTTGCCGCCTATGGTGAGCGCGGGTTTCATTATGCGGGCAACGCGCCCATCGACCGCGCGATCTGGGATCATGCCGACGCTGCCCTTGTGGTGGGGGACACGCGGTCCGCAAAAGCGCTGGAGGCGCAGGGCAGGCCCGTCACCCAGATCGAAGGCGGCTGGCGCATGAACGATGTGTTGAAAAGCTTCCGCCCGCATCAATGGGTCAAGAACGTGCTTCTGTTCGTGCCGATGATTGCCGGTCACGCCTTTGACCTGAACACCTTTCTTCTTGCCATCCTGGGGGTGATAAGCTTCTCGGCGGCGGCCTCGTCGATCTATCTGGTCAATGACCTTCTGGACCTTGAAGCTGACAGGTTGCATGTGAAGAAATGCAAGCGGCCCTTTGCCTCGGGTGCGGTGCCGATCCAGGTGGGGATGGTGTCCTTCCTTGTTCTGGCGGCCATCGCTTTGGGGGTTGCGGGCTATCTGGGCTGGGCGTTTCTGGGTGTGGTCAGCTTCTATATGGCAATGTCACTGGCCTATTCGCTGAAGCTGAAACGGATGCGCTGGGTCGATATCGCGGTGCTGGCGTCGCTTTATACACTGCGCGTCGTGGCAGGGGCGGCGGCGACCGATATTCATGTGTCGGGCTATCTGCTCGTGTTCATCTTCCCGGTTTTCCTGGCGTTGGGTTGCGTGAAACGTCTGACCGAACTGACCCTTGCCACATCAGACGAACGCCTGCCGGGGCGCGGCTATGGCCGACCCGACCGGCCCGACCTTCTGAACGTCGCCTCGCTGGGGGTGGTCGCAGCACTGGTCGCTTTCTTCCTGTATTCCTTCACCGAGCAAGCCCTGTCGCTTTACAAGACCCAATGGCTGATGTGGGTGGCGGGCCTGCCGCTTGCGTGGTGGCTGATCCGCATGGTGCGGCTGGGCTGGTATGGCAAGCAGGATTACGACCCGATCGTTTTTGCGATGAAGGACAAGCGGGGCATCGGGCTGATGCTCATGACCATCTCGATCATGTTCTATGCCGCGGGTCTGTGGCAGGAGTGGTTCGGGGTCGGCTAAGACCCCGCACGCACACGGTTCAGATCGACATCTTCTTGAAGATGAACTCGGGAATGCTGCGGATGATCAGCATGATGTAGCGCCAGAAGAACGGCGTATAGATCACGTTGCGCTGTTTCTCGACCGCTTTCAGGATGTCGGCGGCCACCTTCTGGGGCGAGGCGACAAGGAACATACCCTCGATCCCCCATGTCATCGCCGTGTCCACGAAACCGGGTTTCACCGTCACCACATGTCCGCCCGCGCGGGTCAGGCGGTTGCGCAGGCCCGACAGATAAGTGGCGAAACCGGCCTTGGCCGAGCCATAGACATAATTGCCGATCCGCCCCCGGTCACCGGCGACGGAACAGACACCGACGACAGTGCCAGCCCCCCTGTCCTCGATGATCGGGGCCAGCATGGTCAGGAACGTGGCCGGGCCGGTGTGGCTGTCTTTCACCACGCCGTCGATCAGGGCGGGGTTCGCATCGATATCCTGTTGCGGTGGCATCGAGCCCACGAAAACGGCCGCGTTGATCACCCCGTCCTCGCGCGTGGCGCGGTCGATGATAGGTTGGAAGGTGGCAATGTCGCGGGCGTCGAACCTGACCGCTTCGGCGGTGACACCGCGCGCGGACAGATCCGTGGCTGACCGCTTCAGGTCATCCATATCGCGCCCGGCCAGAAGGACACTGGCCCCCTGATCGGCCACCGCCTGTGCAAAGGCGCGCGCCATGGACGAGGTGGCGCCAAGGATGACCCAGCACTGGTTCTGTTTGGTTTTTGTCATGTTCTTACCCTGCCTCGCGAAGGTTCAGGCGGCGCACCATGTCGGTTTCCAGCGCGTGCTCGGGGTCGGTCTTGTTGACCTGCGCGACCCAGTCGCCATGTTCGGGATACATCGCTTTGATCGCCGGGCCGGTCGCCAGCGCGTCCTTGGCCAGATACAGCCGCCCGCCCGCGTCCACCGTCATGTCTTCCAACATCGCGATCAGATCGACCGCCGCGTCACGGGCGGGAAAATCGACCGCCAGCGTATAACCCTCCATCGGAAAGCTCATATGCCCCGCGCGTCCCGGTCCCATGCGTTTCAGGACGGCCAGGGGCGAGGACAGGCCCGCGCCCGCGATCAGCTCCAACATCGCTTTCAGGGCACCCGACTGGTCCAACGGCACCACGTTCTGGAACTGGTAAAAACCGCGTTTGCCGTAAAGCCGGTTCCAGTCGTGGATCTTGTCCAACGGGAAAAAGAAATCGTCGATGCGTTTGACCGACGAACGACCGGACGCAGGGACGCGGCGGTAATAGGCATTGTTGAAGGCCCGCACCACGGGGTTCGACAGCGCGAAACCCGGCGCATCCAGTGGGATTTTCTTTGACGGTTTGGCCTTGGGCAGAAGCCCGGCGGCCAGTTCGGCCTCTTCGATGATGCCGCGCCCGAGAGCTGCGCCCTTGGCGGTGGTGTCGATCCAACCGACGGTATAGGTTGCCTGACTGCCATCCAGCAGGGCGATGTGGTCGTCCCAATCCTCGGCCCGGCGTTCGGTGACCATCATCACGTCGCCCGGGCAGGGTTTGAGTTGCAGTTTCGCCTCGGCGATCACGCCGGTCTGGCCGATGCCGCCCATGGTGGCGCGGAACAGGCTGGCATTCCGACCGGGCGTGGCGGTGGTGCGCTTGTCGCCATTGAGCAGGGTGACGGACAGGACATGCTGGCCAAAGCTGCCGTCGTTATGGTGGTTCTTGCCGTGCACGTCCTGCGCAATGCAGCCGCCGACCGTGGCAAAGCCGGTGCCGGGCATGACGGCGGGCAGCCAGCCGCGCGGGGCAAAGACATGGGCCAACTCACCGATGGTAACGCCGGCCTCGACCGTCACGATGCCGGTCTCAGAGTCAAAACCGATGATCCGGTTCATCCGGGTCATGTCGATGGCGCGGCCGCCATCGTTCAGCGCCGCATCGCCATAGGACCGGCAATTGCCGATGGCCGGGCAGGGGTGTTCCGCCGTGACCGCCTTCAGACTGCGGGCACGCTCGGGCCGGGCAAGCTCCGCCGTGGCGCGTTGAACCCGCCCCCAGCCGGTGTATTCAGTCGTTTTCCAAACCATGATGATGTCTCAATGAACAGCGTTCGGCGATGGGAAAGACCAGAAGGCCGATCCCGATGGCGAACCAAAGGGTGGTGACGCGGATGATGGCGGTGGCGGGCAGGCTGACCTCAAGCGGCACGCCTTCCATCGCAAGCAGGGCAATCATGGCGGCTTCGGCCCCGCCGACACCGCCGGGGGCACCGGTCAGGCCACCGGCCAGGGTCGAGAAGACGAAGATCGCGACCGCCTTGGCAAGGCCGATATCGGCGCCCATCCACATCAAAAGCAGGTGAAAGGCATAACCTTCGGCGATCCAGCCGACGACCCCGATCAGCGCGGCAATCGCCATCAGCGTCGGCGAGGTGAACGCCGCCAGAGACAGCGAGGCACGCCGGACGCGCGCCCAGAGCCGCGCAAAGCGGCCGGTGACCTTGTGGCCCATCGTGGCAAGCCAGCCCAGCAGACGCGGGCGGGTGGCGGTGAAGGCGGCGATCAGGGCCAGCACGGTCACGGGCAGGCCGCCTGCAATGCCTGTGGTCGAGAAGGCGAGCGCCAGCCCAAGGATCAGCGCCATGGCCGACAGGTCGGACGCCCGATCCACCAGCACCAGCGGCGCGGTGCGTTCAAACGCCCAGCCGGTTTCCCGTTTCAACCAGCGCATCCGAACCAGCTCGCCCACGCGTCCCGGCGTGACGGACATCGCAAACCCGCCCAGAAAGTGGCGCAGGTCTTGCACAAGGCCGGTGGGCAGGCCCAACTTGCGCGCAAAGATATGCCAGCGCAGACCGCGAAAGACATAGTTCACAAGGCTCAGCGCCAGCAGCACACCGAACTGCGCGGCGGTCAGTTTGGCCAGTTGCGCGCGGGTTTCTTCCCACCCGGTGGCGGCGGCCAGCCCGATCAGACCGGCCAGCACCAGCCCGAACAGACCCAACAGCACAAGCGTATCGCGCAGCCGCCGGTTGGGGGCTGACTGTTTCCCTGTGGTGGAAGATACGGGGTTGGTGCTGCTCATTGTCATTGCCCGGCTTATGGCGGGGGATTACGGCGACAATATGAAAGCATCCGAGCAAAAGCGAGAGAGAATAGGGCACCCGCGCTATCATCACCCGCCATAGTGATGGTCCCACCTTGCCTTCCCGTATCGGATCGGGAGTGATCCGGGGGGGAAGCGGGTCAGACCACCCGATCCTTCGCAGGTGCTGCGGTGGGGCTAAGGCCACGCGACAATACCTGCCCTTCATATCCGCGCAGTTCGATATGTGCCAGATTTCCCGATTGCCCGACCAGGCCCGGGAAAATGTCGTTGAGTTCTTCAATCTGCGCGTCGGTCAGGGTGGACAAGGCCACATCGCCAAGATGAAGGGTTTCGGCCGGACAGCCGTTCGCAAAGACAACCTCGTGCTGGTCCAACACAAGATGCCAGTATTCCAGCTCTGCGATCTCGTCCCCGCATTCATAGATGCTGTCACCGTTTACAAGGTTTTTCGCGCTGGCAAGGGCGGCGTCCTGCGCCAGCAGAAGATCTACCTGCGGCCCTTCCAGAAGCAACCGGTGTTGGGGCGATACGCGCAGGGTCTTGTTGGGCACGCCGGGGGCAAACGTGTCGGGCGCAATCGCGATGGGGTCGAGTTGCGAGTTTCCACGCCGCCGGTCATGGGGCAACTTCGACGCGGTGATCCAGCGCAGGGGTTGCAGACCGTTGTCGCGCGTCATGACCAGATCACCAACGCGCAATGTCTCGATCCGGCGCGGACCGATATCGGTCAGAATCTCGGTGCCGCGGACAAAACAAACCTCGTTTTCGCCGAAGATGGTGATTGTCACCTGATGGGTATCAACGACCGCCGTGCCGTTGACTGTCGAATTGGTCCCATTGAATGACTGGTCGTAGACGCGGATGTTGAACGTGACATCAAGGCTTTGACCTGCGTCCAGCCCGTCCAGCGCCGGATCGTCGCTGTCCACAACGAAAGACCATGTGTAACCACCTTCGTCATTGGCCGTGTTCTGGACGATGGTCAGCGTTCCGAAAGACGGCGCAGACAGGATATCGTATCCGCCGGCCAGCCAGCTGTAGGTGCCCGGCTCGGTGTTGGTCACGGATCCGCTGGCGCTGACATTGCCGGTTCCGTTCAGACCCTCGGTGATCGAGGCGGTTGTCGGTCCTGAAAGGCTGACCATGATTTTGTCTCCTTCACTCTATACACAAGCGTTGGCGCTCAACGTTTTACTGCGCTCTCTGTCCGACGAACTGACGGCCCGCGTGTTCGTCATTTGATAAATAGCAGCATTCTGGCATTTTTTCGAAGCAGAAAAGGGGAAATCGTGAAGTTTGGTGGCAAATCACGCCACGACGGTCGATCGGATCTTCCATTTTGCGCTGCTGGGCGTGCGATGCCATTCAAGCACTTTCTTCTGTCCCTTGTGGATGCGCAGGGTCTTCACACTGTTTTCCTGAATGGTCGATTTGATGTTCTCGATGATCTCGCCGCCATGCCCCCACGGGGCCATGATGTCCATGATCCAAAGTTGATCGCCCGACCGCCATTCATCGAAACTGTCCAGCCCGTTCCCGGACAGGTGCTTTTCCTCGGCAGCGGCATCCAGCTTGGCCCAGGTGACAAGGCCGCGCGGCACGTCGCGCGCCCGGTAAATGTTGAACTGCTTCAGATAGATCGGCGGCTCGAACGCTTTCGCAATCGCTCGTGCTGACCAACTGCCATACAAGTCGGAATAGAAGGCAAGGAAGGCCAGCTCTCCAAAAACGCGCAGAACATCCTCGTTCGGATAAAGCGGCGATACCTCGATCAGACCGCCCGTGTCTTCGTCATTCGCCATGCGTTCACCCCTTACCTGAGCCGTGACTGTTCAATTTCCCCTCGACGGCACCTTTTTTGGACAACAGTATTGGCGCACAAATTGGGAAGTGGAGCAGAAAGTGACGGACCTGGCCGACGAACACAACACGAAAGTGGAACTGGAATTTCCGAAACCACCCGCGTTGACCAAGGGGCGGGTCCATCTTCAGCCCAGCGAGGGGATACGCGGCTGGCTGACGAAGAACCGGATCTCGCTGGCGTTCAATACCTATCACATCGGCAAACTGTTCATGATCGGGGTGGATGAAGCCGGGCAGTTCGTCTTGTCAGATGCCAATTTCCCACGCTCGATGGGGTTGAGCCTGCACAAGGGCACGCTGTGGATGGCCAGCCAGAAACAGGTCTGGCGGTTCGAGAACTTTCTGGACAAGGGCCAGATGTCGCAGGGCAATGACGCGGTGTTTGCCCCCATCGGGGCGACCACGACGGGCTATATCAACCTGCATGACCTGCGCGTCAGCGATGCGGGCGTCTATTTCATCGCCTGTCAGTTCAACTGTATCGGGCGTCTGCACGAGAAATGGAGCTTTGAGCCGGTTTGGAAACCGCCTTTCATCAGTGAGTTTGCTTATGGCGACCGCTGCCATCTGAATTGTCTGGCGCTGGAGGAGGGGGTGCCGAGATATGTTACCTGCTTCGCTGAAACCGATGCGCTTGAGGGCTGGCGCGCGCTTCCGAAAGACAAA
>JAUHWP010000078.1 GCA_030424645.1 Alphaproteobacteria bacterium | reverse complement strand
GTTGCCATGCAGTCGCCCGCGGATGACACCCGCCACTGGTTTGACCTGCATGACGCCCGTTTGGGCAAGGATAGGCTCTTTACTGCCGTCCCGGCAGATCGCATTGTCGAGGCCGAAACCTCGCGCAACGAATTCATCACCACCCTGACCAAGACCTTCGCACATCTGCCCATCGGCCTTGCGATTTTCGACCGGCGTCGCCAGTTGACCCTGTTCAATCCGGCGATGACCGACCTGCTTGCGCTGCCGGTCGAATTTCTTGTGGGGCGACCAAGCCTGTCCAGCTTCCTGGACCGGTTGCGCGAAAAGCGCATGATGCCCGAGCCGAAGGATTATATTTCGTGGCGGCAGCAAATGTCGGATCTGGAGGCCGCCGCGGTAAACGGCACATATGAAGAAACATGGTCGCTGCCCACCGGACAGACCTATCGCGTGACCGGGCGGCCGCATCCCGATGGCGCCGTGGCCTTCCTGTTTGAAGATATCAGCGCGGAAATATCCCTGACCCGCCGGTTTCGGGCCGAGCTTGATCTGGGCCAGGCCGCGCTGGACGCCATTGACGATGCCATCGCAATCTTCAACGCCGGCGGCGTTCTGTCCATGTCGAACAAGGCTTATGGCAGGCTGTGGCAAAACGATCCCTCGGTTACGATTGGCGACATCAACCTGGGCGATGCCGTGATGACATGGCGTCAGGCCTGTGACGACACGCCGCTGTGGCAACGGTTGAAGCAATTTGTCGCCACAACGGACGAGCGGGAGGTCTGGCAGGACAACGTGTTGCTGTCAGACGGACGACATCTGACCTGCATCGTCACGCCGATGATGCGCGGCGCAACCATGGTTCGCTTCCGATTGCGGGTCGGGGAAAGCCTGCCCGCCCCAAGCCCCGAAAACTTCCTGGCAGCCAGTGTGTGATCGGGCTTGCGTCACCCTGAGAGAGGGATAAAACTCCTGCCATGTTGCAGGCGTTTTCCCATCAGGTTCATTTTCCGTCGCCCGAGGACACAAGCCGGTTTGCGGTGAACCTGTCGGAGCATCTGCGCCCCGGCGACGTGATCCTGTTGCAAGGCGGGATCGGGGCCGGGAAAACCCATTTCGCGCGATCCCTCGTTCAGGCCTTGCAGGCAAGCACCGGCACCGTCGAGGATGTGCCGTCGCCCACATTCACACTGGTGCAAACCTATGATGTCGGCACGACCGAGCTTTGGCACGCGGATCTTTATCGCCTGTCACACCCCGACGAGATCGAGGAACTGGGGCTGACCGAAGCCTTTGAAACCGCCATCTGCCTTGTCGAATGGCCGGATCGTCTGGGCGATCTGTGGCCGGACGGCGCGCTGCTGATCTCGTTCGAAACCAGCCCCGATCCGGGAAACGAAGACCAACGGTCGGTCACGTTCTCGGGCGACGCAGACCGCTGGCAGTCGCGCGTTCTGAAGGCCCTGGAATCATGACCGCCCGTGCGCTTCAACAAACCCGGTTCCTGACCGATGCCGGGTGGCAGGCCGCCGCTTGGTCCCCGATTGCCGGTGATGCGTCTGCACGCCGATATCAGAGACTGACACACCCGAAAACGCATCAGACGGCAATCCTGATGGATGCACCCCCGGACCACGTCGGTTCGTCCGCGCCGTTTGTGTCGGTAGCCTCTTACCTCACGCAGGCGGACCTGTCGGCGCCCAGGGTTCTGGCACAGGATCTTGACCACGGTTTTCTGTTGCTGGAGGACCTTGGCGACGCGTTGTTTGCCCGTGTGATCGCCAACGACCCGCCCCGCGAAAGCGTGCTTTACGATGCCGCCATCCGGGTGATCTGCCAGCTGCATGACCACCCCAACCCCGCCCTGCCGCATTACGGCCCGGCACAAATGGCGCAGGCCACGGACCTGGCGTTCCTGCATTACCGGTCTTCACCCGCCGACGTCCTGAGCGACGCGGCGCATCAGACGATTGACCTTCTGGGCGACCAGCTGGCCCGGCTTGGCAATTTCAACATGGTGTCGCTGCGCGATTTCCACGCCGAAAACCTGATCTGGCTGCCCGAACGACCGGGGGCCGCTTGCGTCGGCCTGTTGGATTTCCAGGACGCGGTGCAGACCCACCCGGCCTATGACCTGATGTCACTGATCCGGGATGCGCGACGCGACGTGTCGCCCGCGCTTGCCGATCATCTGATCACGATGTTCTGCCAGATCAAAGGTCATGACGAACCGACCTTCCGGGCCGAGGCCGCCCTGATCTCGGCCCAGCGCAACCTGCGTATCCTGGGTATCTTCGCCCGCCTGTCGCGACAGATGCACAAGCCGCATTACGTGGACCTGATCCCACGCGTATGGGCGCATCTGCAAACCGACCTGTCACACCCGTCGCTTGCCGCCCTGCGCAGCATGGTGAACCGACAGCTTGACCCGCCAACCCCGGCTTTCCTGCACATCCTGAGGACCCCATGCCAGACGCCATCATGATCTTTGCAGCCGGACGCGGCACCCGCATGGGCGCGCTGACCCAGACGCTTCCGAAGCCGATGATTCCGGTGGCGGGGACGCCCCTGATCGACCACGCCCTGGCGCTTGTCGATGACAGCCCGATCGAAACCATCGTGGTCAACCTGCACCATCTGGGCGACCAGATCGCCAACCACCTTGACCACCGGAACATCCTGTTCTCGCACGAAGAGGATCAGCTTCTGGAAACCGGTGGCGGGCTGAAACAGGCTCTGACCCTGCTGAAAAGCGACGACGTGGTGACGCTTAACGCCGATGCGGTCTGGGCTGGACCGAACCCGATCCCTGCGCTGATCGACGCGTGGGACCCGGATCGCATGGACGCGCTTCTGATGCTTGTCGCCCCGCAGAATGCCATCGGGCACAAGGGCCGGGGCGACTTCCTGATCGGGGCGGACGGGGTGCTTAGCCGGGGTGCCGGCCTGACCTATACCGGATGCCAGATCATCAAAACCGCCCGGGTCGCCGCGGTGGAAGGCGATGTGTTCTCGCTCAACCTCGTGTGGGATCGCCTGCTGGCAAACGGCCGCGTCTTCGGGCTGGAACATCATGGCCGCTGGTGCGATGTCGGCCATCCCGAAGGGATCATCCTTGCCGAAACCATGCTGAGGGACACCCATGTTCGACCCGTCTGACAGCCCACGCATTTTCGGCACACCGCTGGGCGTCGATTTCCCGCAAGCCCTGGTCAACGGCATCCTGGCGCGCACCGCCACCGCCAGCCCCGAGGCGCTGGCGCGTGTCGATGTGTTCGTGAACACAAGCCGGATGCAAACGCGCGTCCGCAGCCTGTTCGACGGGCAAACACGGTTCCTGCCCCGCATCCGGCTGATCACCGACCTGGCCCGCGACCCCGCGCTGCACGAGGTGCCGTTGCCCGTGCCCCCGCTTCGGCGGCGGCTTGAGCTGCGCCAGTTGATCACCGCGCTTCTGGAGCGCGAGCCGGACCTCGCCCCGAAAGCCGCCGCGTTCGACCTGGCCGACAGCCTTGCCGACCTGATGGACGAAATGCACAGCGAAGGCGTTCACCCGCGCGACCTGCAATCGCTGGATGTCGGCGACATGTCCGAACACTGGGCCAGAAGCCTGAAGTTCATATCGCTTGTGGAACATTATTTCGATCATGAAACGCTGGATCTGCCGGATGTCGAAACCCGCCAGCGCATGGTGGTCGAAGCAACGATTGCCCGATGGCAGGACCAGCCGCCCAAACATCCGGTGCTGATCGCCGGCTCGACCGGATCGCGCGGGGCCACCGCGCTGCTGATGGATGCAGCCGCGCGACTGCCGCAGGGGGCCGTCATCCTGCCGGGCTTCGATTACGACATGCCAGACCGGACCTGGGCAGAATTAGACAATGCTTTTGCCGCACAGGACCACCCGCAGTACCGCTTTGCCAGCCTGTTGAAACGGGCCGGTCTGACACCGTCGGATGTGCCGCGCTGGACATCTGACACACCGCCTGCCCCCGATCGCAACCGGCTTGTGTCGCTGGCCCTGCGCCCTGCGCCTGTCACCGATCAATGGCAGGCCGAAGGCAAGGCGTTTCAAGGCATCGGGGCCGCGACCGAAAACCTGGCTTTGATCGAAACCCGCACCCCGCGGGACGAGGCGCTGGCCATCGCCGTGGTGCTGCGCCAGTCCATCGAAGACGGTGTGCCGGTCGCCCTGATCACCCCCGACCGGAACCTGACCCGGCAGGTGGCCGCCGCGCTGGATCGCTGGCGGATCACGCCGGACGACAGCGCGGGGCGACCGCTTGCCCTGTCGGCACCGGGTCGGCTGTTGCGCCAGACCGCCCAGCTTCTGTGCGAAGACACCAGCGGCGAAATGCTGTTGGCCCTTCTGAAGCACCCGTTGACCCACAGCACCGCTGGCACGCGGGGCGACCATCTGCGCTGGACCCGCGACCTTGAACTGGGTGTGCTGCGTGGTCGCTATGCCCCGCCCGACGCCACGATGCTGACCGACTGGGCCGCGAAATTTGCCGAAGAACCGGCGCGGGCCGTCTGGGCCGCTTGGGTTGCGGACACGTTCCTGAACCAGACCCGGCCGGGCGAGCATCCCTTGCCAACGCTGATTGCCCGTCATGTGGACCTGACCGAACGCATCGCGCGCGGCTGCGCCACCAGCGGAACAGGCGAGCTTTGGGAGCAATCCGCAGGACAGAAAGCGTTAGAAACAGTCTCTGATCTTGCTGAAAACGCGGAATACGGTGGCGATCTGACCGCCGCGGCCTATCGCGACCTGTTCACCTCGGTGCTGAACACTGGTGTGGTGCGCGACCCGGTTACGCCGCATCCGGGTGTGATGTTCTGGGGCACGCTCGAGGCCCGGGTTCAGGGCGCGGATCGGGTCATCCTGGCCGGGCTGAACGATGGCACCTGGCCCGAGCTTCCCGGCCCTGATCCGTGGCTGAACCGAAAGATGCGGATGGAGGCGGGCCTGTTGTTGCCCGAACGGCGCATCGGGCTGTCGGCCCACGATTTTCAACAAGCCATTTCAACGCGCGAGGTGGTTCTGGCCCGCGCCACCCGCGACGAAGACAGCGAAACCATCCCGTCACGCTGGCTGAACCGGCTGTGCAACCTGATGGGTGGCATGTCAGAGGCCGCGCATCAGGCATTGGACGCGATGCGCGCACGCGGCGCGGTTTGGACAGACATGGCCACCCGGCTGGACACAACGGCGGCACAAGTCGACCCCGCCCCGCGCCCATCGCCCGCCCCCCCGGTGTCGGCCCGTCCTACCGCCCTGTCGGTCACGGGTGTGACGAAGCTGATCCGCGATCCCTATGCCGTTTATGCCGACAAGGTGCTGCACCTCAGGCCGCTGGATCCGGTGCGCCAAACGGCGGATGCCCGCATCCGGGGCACCGTCCTGCACCGCGTGTTCGAACGCTTTGTCGCCGAGGCGGCGCCGTCATTGGATCACGATGCCGAAACCACGCGCCTGATGACCATCGCGCAGGAGGTTCTGGATGAGCACGTCCCCTGGCCCGCCACGCGCATCCTCTGGCTGGCCCGGATCGGGCGGGTTGCGGACTGGTTCGTGACCGAAGAGCAGCATCGCCGCGCCAATGCCGACAATCTTGCCAACGAGGTGTGGGGCGAAGTCACCTTCGACGATATCGGCTTCACCCTTGGTGCCAAGGCGGACCGGATCGACAGGCGGCATGACGGATCGCTTGACATCTACGACTATAAATCCGGGCAGCCACCGACGGAAAAGATGCAGAAACACTATGACAAGCAGTTGTTGCTGGAGGCCGTGATCGCCAGATTGGGCGGGTTCAGAGACATATCCGCGTCTTCCGTCGCCAGCGTTGCCTATATCGGGCTGACGCCGCAGGAAACGACATCCGTGCCGCTGAGCACGCAAGAGATCGACGCCATACAGGACGAATTTCAGGCCCTGATCCGCGCCTATCACGACCCGGAACAAGGCTTTACCGCCCGCCGGGCAGTGCACAAACAACGGTTCGATGGCGACTACGACCACTTGGCGCGGTTCGGCGAATGGGATGACAGCGCGGAACCGGTAACGATACGGGTGGGCCGATGACACAGAATGACGCAACGCTCAGCCAGATCCGGGCAGCGGACCCGCGCAGTTCGACCTGGCTATCGGCCAATGCCGGGTCGGGAAAGACCCGCGTTCTGACCGACCGGGTGGCGCGGCTGCTGCTGGACGGCGTGTCGCCCCAGAACATCCTCTGCCTGACCTATACCAAGGCCGCCGCCAGCGAGATGCAGAACCGCCTGTTCAAACGGCTGGGCGAATGGGCGATGAAGGACGATGACGCTTTGGGCGCCGCCCTGCACGACCTGGGACTTGAAGGCGCGCATGACCTGTCACTGGCGCGACAGCTTTTTGCCCGCGCTATCGAAACGCCCGGCGGGCTGAAAATCCAGACCATCCACGCCTATGCCGCGTCGCTGCTGCGGCGCTTCCCGATGGAGGCCGGTGTTTCACCGCAGTTCGCCGAAATGGATGACCGTGCCGCCCGCGACCTGCGCGCCGAGATTCTTGAGAAGATGAGCGACGGGCCGCTGGCAAGATACGTCACCACGCTGGCACAATATTTCACTGGCGAGGATATGGCCCAACTGACCGCCGAGGTCACGGGCAATCGCACCCTGTTCCTGGCACAACCGACCGCGGCCGAAATCGCCGGATGGTTCGGCATATCACCGGCACTGGATGAAGATGCCATCCTGAACGCGTTGTTCCAGCCCGGTGACCTGCAGATGCTGACCACGCTTCGGGACATTCTGGCAGGCGGCAGCGCGACCGAGCAGAAAGCAGCGGATCACCTGTCGGGCATCGACCTGTCTGCCGCATCTTTCGACATTCTGGACCGCTGTGCGCGCTTCATGATCAAGCAATCATCGCCCTATTCCGCCAAGATAGGGTCTTTTCCGACCAAGGCGATGCGCGCCGGGGGGTGTGCCGCGATCATGCCGCAGCTTGATGATTTCATGCAGCGGGTCGAAGATGCCTATCTTGCAAGGATTGCCCTGTCGAACCTTCGGCGCACAAGCGCGCTGCACGGCTTTGCCCATCATTTCGTGCAGCTTTACGAGGCAGCGAAGCTGGAGCGGGGCTGGCTGGATTTCGACGATCTGATCCTGAAAGCGGGGGCGATCCTGACCGATCCCGCGGTCGCCTCGTGGGTTCTGTTCCGGCTGGATGGCGGGATCGACCACATCCTTGTCGACGAAGCCCAGGATACCAGCCCGGCGCAATGGCGCATCATCGACAATCTGTCGCGCGAGTTCACCAGCGGCATCGGCGCGCGCGACGATGTGGACCGCACGATCTTCGTGGTCGGCGATCCGAAGCAATCCATCTATTCCTTCCAGGGGGCCGAGCCTGCCGCCTTCGACCGGATGCGCACCACCTTTGATGATCGCCTGTCGCAGATCGGGCGCAACCTGGTGCAGATGCCGCTGGAGTATTCGTTCCGGTCGTCCCGCGCCATCCTGGAATTTGTCGATCTGGCGCTGAAGGCGCGCGGTGGGTTGGGCGGCGATTTCCTGCACCGGGCGTTCTTCGGCGACCTGCCCGGCCGGGTCGATCTGTGGCCGGCAATCGACCCCGTCAGCCATGACGAGGATCGCGATTGGCACGACCCGGTCGATGCGCCTTCGCCGCAGGATCACCGCGTGCAATTGGCCGAACACATCGCCGACGATATTGACCGAATGATCGGAACCGAGACTATTCCAGCCGAAAATGGCGCACACCGCCCGGTTCATGCCGGCGATATCCTGGTGCTGGTCCGGTCCCGCAAAGAGCTGTTTCACGAAATCATCCGTGCCTGCAAGGCCCGCGCCATTCCCATTGCCGGGGCGGATCAGCTGAAGATCGGGGCCGAGCTGGCGGTCAAGGACCTGACCGCTCTTCTGTCTTTTCTGGCCACGCCTGAAGACGATCTGTCACTGGCCGCGATCCTGCGTTCACCGCTGTTCGGGTGGTCCGAGGATGATCTGTTCCGGCTGGCGCATCCGCGCAGCAAGGGAACGTTTCTGTGGCGCGCGCTGTCCGACAAGGGGGCCGAACATCCCGACACGATGCGCGTCCTGCAAGACCTGCGCGATTCCGCCGACTTCCTGCGACCCTATGAGCTGCTGGAGCGCGCCCTGACCCGTCACGGCGGTCGTCGCAAGTTCCTGGCGCGGCTGGGGCAAGAAGCCGAAGACGGTATCGACGCGTTGCTGGCGCAGGCCATCGGCTATGAACGGGCCGGCACACCCAGCCTGACCGGGTTCCTGATCTGGTTGCAAACCGACGAGGTGACGATCAAGCGCCAGATGGATTCGGTCGGTCGACAGGTTCGGGTGATGACCATTCACGGCTCAAAAGGTCTTGAGGCCCCCATCGTCATCCTGCCCGATCTGGCCCAGCGCAAGGCGTCGTCCATGCCGCCAGTGGCGAAGCTTCCCGATGGTCAGGCGTTCTTTTCACCGCGGCAGGAGGATCGGACCGACAGGATCGAAGAGGTGGCCCAAAGCCTGAAAACCGCCGAAACCGAAGAGCGCACACGGCTGCTTTATGTCGCGATGACGCGGGCGGAACATTGGTTGATTCTGGCTGCGGCAGGCGCCATCGGCAAGCCGGGCGCCGATGTCTGGTATCGAATCTGCGAAGACGCAATGAACGCGGCGGCATCGGTCGATTGCGACTTCCCCACCGGGGCGGGAAAGCGGTTTGCGGTGGGCGATTGGCCCGCCTTGTCACCGCATCAAGGCATCGAGGGCAAGCCCGACCTGCCCGACCTGCCCGAGTGGCTGACATCGCGGGCCGACGCGCCTGCATTGGCTGTCAAACCGATCTCGCCATCGGATCTGGGCGGGGCAAAAGCGCTTGCTGACGAGGATGCCTTTGGCAGCGTTGACGACGCGAAAAAGCGGGGGCGGCAGATCCACCTGTTGCTGGAGCATCTTCCAGGGATTCCGCAGTCGAGATGGGAAGATACGGCACGATTCCTGCTTGGGTCGGGCGAAGATCGCGCCCCGGACACCGAACTGGCCGCGCTGCTGGACGAGGCCGCAGGCGTTCTGACCGACCCCGCGCTGGCCCCGATCTTCACCTCTGCCGATCTGGCCGAGGTGCCGATCACCGCCACCCTGCCGCAGTTCCCCGGGCGCGTCCTGCACGGGGTGATTGACCGGCTGATCGTCACCGACGATCAGGTGCTGGCGGTGGATTTCAAGACCAACCGTGCCGTTCCCGCAACGCCCGAGGACACGCCCGAAGGACTGCTCAGGCAATTGGGGGCCTATCGGGCGGTGCTTGGGCGGATTTACCCCGGTCGCGACGTGCGCACCGCGATCCTTTGGACACAAAGCCGTGAGCTGATGCGTTTCGAGAATGCGTTGGTGGATGCGGCTTTCAGGCATCTTGACGCAACCCGCCTGCCTACCTAGGTTCACCACAACATATAGTTTTCAGGAGAACACAACATGGCAACTGTCGCTGTCACCGATGCCACATTCGAACAAGAGGTGCGCCAATCGGACCTTCCCGTGATCGTCGATTTCTGGGCCGAATGGTGCGGCCCCTGCAAGCAGATCGGCCCGGCATTGGAAGAGCTGTCAGCCGAGTATGAAGGCAAGGTCAAGATCGTGAAGGTGAATGTTGACGAGAACCCGAACTCGCCCGCGCAGATGGGTGTTCGTGGTATTCCCGCCCTGTTCATGTTCAAGGACGGTCAGGTCGTGTCGAACAAGGTCGGTGCCGCCCCGAAAGCCGCGCTGCAATCGTGGATCGACGAAAGCGTCTGATCCCACGCCGTTCGTAAAAGAAAAAGCCCCGCCATTTCAGCGGGGCTTTTTCTTTGTCGCGGCCGATACCGCCACTCAGATCAACAGAACCTGCGTGCCGTTCCTGGCATAGCCAAACAGTTCGGCAATATGGCGGTTGTAAAGCCCGATACATCCGTTCGACGACTGGCGCCCGATCTTGCGCGTGTCATGCGTGCCGTGGATGCGATAGTATTTCCAGCTCAGATACAGCGCATGGGTGCCCAGCGGATTATCAGGCCCCGGACCCACGAAGGGCGGCCATTCCGGGTTGCGTTTCTGCATCGCGGGGGTCGGCGCCCAGGACGGGCCTTCGACTTTGCGAATGACGCTGGTGCGGCCGCGCCGGGTCAGGTCTTCGGTCAGCGGCACCGAGGTCGGGAACAGGCGATAGATCGACTGATCCTCGGACCAGTAATGCAAGCAACGCGAGCTGATATCGACCAGAATCGCCCCGTTTCGCGTGTTGCTGAAATAAGGCTGCCAGTTCAACGCCCGAAAGCTTGAGATATTGCGCTTCACAACTTCCGTCAGGTCACGCTCGACCTCGGTCGAATTGTCGAATTGCGCAAGTTCAGGGGTCGCCAGGCCACTTGCCGCAGCGATCGTTCCGCCCAGGAACGCGCGTCTGCCAAGCTGGGCGTCCGGTTTCTTCCGCATTACTGAATCTCCAATATCCACTTGTATCGTCGTCATATATTGCGTCTGCGCATCAGTCGCAATTCAAACGCATGTTATCGGCTTATTCTCGCAAAGCCGTCATTTGCCACTTGCTTATACTCACGGTAGACAGGCACAGATACAATGTTTTTTGGATGAGAGACAGACAATGCGCGTGTTTTTGATGGCGGTTGCCGCAACAGTGGCCCTTTCTGCGTGTACCACGACGACGGGCACTGGTGGTGGCGTCAACATCTATCGAATCTCGTCTGGCCAGACGTCGAAGGTTCAATATCGGATGCTGGACAGCATCAACCAGTTGCGCCAGGCCGCAGGGGCACAGCCGGTCAGGCTGAATTCCCAACTGAACGCCGCCGCGCTGACCCATGCCCGCGACATGTCGGTGCAGAACCGGCCATGGCATTTTGGCTCGGACGGGTCGTCGCCCATCGACCGTGCGCGTCGTGCGGGATATTCGGGCATCTATCTGGGCGAAAATATCTCGGAAACCTTCGAGACCGAGCTTCAGACCCTGTCGGCCTGGATGAACAAGCCCGACACGCGGCGGATCATCCTTGACCCGCGCGCCCGCGAACTGGGCTTCGCCTGGTTGCAGGAACGCAACGGCAAGATCTGGTGGGTGATGGAGATGGGTGGTTAACCCACCCATCAATCCCGCTTACGGGTTGATATCAATCACAGTTCCCAGACGAACCATCGTGAAGATTTCACGAATCTCGTGGTTCTTGACCGAGATACAGCCCGCCGTCCAGTCATCCCGCTTGGGGTCCTGCGGGCGTCTGTCGCCGTGGATGAAAATCTCTCCACCCGGTTTGCGCCCGACCGAGCGGGCGTGTTCCACATCCTGCCGGTTGGGATAAGACACACCGATTGACAGATAAAATGCGCTCTTCGGATTGCGGCGGTCGATGACATAGCGCCCTTCCGGCGTCCTGCCATCGCCTTCGTATTTCTTGCGGCCTTCAGGGGCAAAACCCAGGCGGATACGATAGGATTTCAGGATCTCGGTCCCGTGCATCAGATACATCTTCCGCGCGCCCTTGTTGACGATGATCTGCGTCACCTCGGGCCCGTCGTATTTATATCGCTTGGGGCCGCACGAGGCGACAAAGACCAAGGACAGGACGGCAAGGATCGTGAATACTGCTCTCATTTCATGTCCCACACTGCTCATATTTTTTTGCGGATATGGTAGATCAGATTGGTCGCAACACAAGCGAATTTGCGTTCCTGTCGCCCTATCGGCGAATCCCCGAATATCTTACCCTTTGGTGAAGCTCGCGACCTGTTCGATATGGGTGGACCAGCGAAACTGATCCACGACCTGAACCCAATTCAGGCGGTATCCGGCGTCCACCAGCACCTTCGCATCGCGCGCAAAGGTCTGCGCGTTGCACGACACCATGGCGATTCGCCCGATGCCAGACTCCGCAAGCTGCGCGATCTGCGCCTCGGCGCCCGCGCGGGGCGGGTCGATGACCGCCGCACCATAGGTGGCCAGATCCTCGGCCATAACCGGGTTTCGGAACAGATCGCGGATCTCGGTCGTGACCTGATGCAGCCCTTGCGCCTTGCGCCATCCAAGCGCCAGCGCATCCGTCATCGCCGCATGACCTTCGACGGCGTGCACATCCGCCGACCGGGCCAGGGGCAGCGCGAAAGTGCCGCAGCCTGCAAACAGGTCAATCACCGGTCTGGCATCGCCAACGATCTCGCGCACACCATTCAGCAAGGCCGCTTCGCCTTCCCGCGTGGCTTGCAGGAACGCACCGGGCGGGGGCACGACAGCCACCTGCCCGAACATCTGGACAGGTGGGGTTTCGGTGGCGATCACCTCATCGTTCCAGGTCAGGCGGGCGAAGCCAAACCTGTGCAGGGCCAGGGCCAGATCAGTCTCTAACTCACGGCCAAGCGGCTTACCCTCTGTGACCGATACATCCAGACCCGCCGCGGAATGCACGACATTGATCGACAACTCGCCCTTGCGGGACGCCCCGATCATGGTCAGCTCACCCAAGGCCGGCAGTGCCGCCAGGATGTCGGGATGCAAAAGCTGGCAATTGGTGATTTCGGTGAGGGTGTCCGACCGGCGGCCGTGAAACCCGACAATCGCCCCCTTCTTGCCCCGTCGGGCCGACAGAACCGCGCGGCGGCGCGACCGGGCGGGGGAAGTTACGATGGGGCGAAACGCGGGTGCCAGACCATGCGCGCCCAGCGCGGTCTTGACAACGCCGACCTTCCAGCCAGCCACGAACCCATCCGAGGCGTGCAACAACGAACATCCCCCGCAGGCATTGTAATGCGGGCATGGCGCTTTGACCCGGTCCGGCGATGGCGTGACGATGCGGGGCGCGGCGATGCGCCCCTCGACGACATCGCCCGCTATCTCTTCTCCGGGCAGGCAGCGCGGGGCGAAGACCGGGCCGGGCGCGATCCCGTCACCCAGATGGCCCAGACGGTCGATCACATGGTGTTCGGTCACGGCAACAGATCCTTTCGCTGCAAGGTGAAGCCCGACGCGATCCACCGGCGTTCCAGCCGTCGCAACGCAGCGCCCAGCGCCGGGCCGGTATGCGTCGCCATCAGATCGGCGGGCTGAACGGGAAAGACCGCTTGCGCGCCCTTTTCGATCTCGGCCCAGACCGCCGCATCGATCGGATGGCCCATCTGCGCGGCGCGCAAGAGCACCACATCCGCGGCAAGGTCAGCCCCGTGACGATAGGCAAGCTCGCCCGCCCCGTCCAAGGTGCCCATCGCCTCGCGCAGAAGCTCAAGCCGCTTGCGGTCCCGTTTCGACAGGCGAAGGCGGTCGGCAACATCCACCCCGCCCAGCACCGCAAGGCGGCGCAACGGGTCGGGCAGGCGTTGTCCTTCAAGATCAACCAGAACCGGCAGCGCACGCGCCTCTGCCCCGGGCAGGACGGCGCCCAGAACGCCCACTTCCACCATGGTGCCAACCGCTGCCGACGGGTCGGGCGCCGCCAGAAGCTTCAGCATCTCGGCCCCGACGCGTTCGCGCGAAAGTGTCTCTAACCCGGCCAGATTCGCGGCAACACCGGCCAGGGCATCGCCATCCATCCCGCCGGACGGGTCGCCATACCAGGCGTGGAACCGAAAGAAGCGCAGAATGCGCAGGTAATCCTCGCGAATGCGGTCGCCGGGATCGTCGATGAACCGCACCCGGCGCGCGTTCAGGTCCGCCAACCCGCCCAACGGATCGACAATCTGCCCCTCGGGTGTGGCGTAAAGCGCATTCATGGTGAAATCGCGCCGATGCGCATCGTCTTCAAGGCGGTCGGAAAAGGCCACCACCGCGCGACGACCGTCAGTTTCGACATCCTTGCGGAAGGTCGTGACCTCCAACCCCTGCCCATCGGCCACCACGGTGACAGTGCCGTGGTCGATGCCCGTGGGCACCGCACGCAGCCCGGCAGCTTCAGCGATCTGCATCACCTGCTTTGGTCGCGCATCGGTGGACAGGTCCAGATCGGATATCGGCGCACCCAGCAGATCGTTGCGCACGCAACCCCCGACAAAGAACACCTGATGCCCGGCTGCGGCAATCGCCCCACATACGGCCTGCGCCGCAGGCGTATTGATCCAGTCGCCGGTAACACGGGTCATCGCGACAGCCTTTCGGCCAATACGCGCAGCATCCGGGCGGTCGCCCCCCAGATATAGTAAGGCCCGAACGGGACGGTCTCGTAAAGGCGCATATGCCCCTGCCATGTCCGCCCCTGGCGGGAATAATTGGCAAGGTCAGAGACATGTTTGAACGGAACCGAGAACACCTCCTCGACCTCTCTGGCTTCGGGAACGGTTTGGAAGGATTGCCGGATATGGCCGACAACCGGCGTGACGGAAAACCCCGTCACCGTTTCATGCGGCGGCAGTTGGCCGATCAGGTCGACATGGCCCGGTGGCAACCCGATTTCCTCATGCGCCTCGCGCAGGGCGGCAGCAATGACATCCGCATCCGTCGGATCGACCTTGCCACCCGGAAACGCGATCTGCCCCGGATGATGTTTCAACGCCGAAGATCGCTTGGTCAGGATCAGGCGCAGATCGTCCCCGGCCCCGATCAGCGGCACCAGCACGCCTGCCGGGCGCAGCTTGCGGCCTGCGGGCAGTTGGATGTCGGGGTTCAGGTCGAAATCCGAACTGCCGCCGCCCGCTTCGGCAACGGCCTTTCGGATATGACCCAGCATATCAGTCACCCGAATCGCCCGGATCGACCGCATCCTTGCCCAGCGTGGCCGGATCAAGGTCGTAGTGC
>JAUHWP010000196.1 GCA_030424645.1 Alphaproteobacteria bacterium | reverse complement strand
GCCCGCCTGACCGGGTTCACCGACAAAACCATCACCCGGCCAGACGCGCTGCGCGATGAACTGGACAGCATCCGGGCACGGGGCTGGGCCTTTGATGACGAGGAAAAGGCAGACGGTATGCGCTGCATCGCCGCCCCGATCCGGGACATTTACGGCGAGGCTGTGGCGGGCATCTCGATCTCTGGCCCCACGCACAGAATCCCAGAAGACGCGGTTGAACGGATCGGATCACTTGTTGCGGACGCCGCCGCGAAGGTGTCCCGCGGGCTTGGGTCGTCCTAAACCCCGGCCGCGCCCAGCGTCATGTGCCGGTTCACGTCCTTGTAAAGCAGATAGCGGAACGGCCCCGGCCCGCCCGCGTAACAGGCCTGCGGGCAAAACGCGCGCAACCACATGTAATCGCCCGCCTCGACCTCGACCCAGTCCTGGTTCAGGCGATAGACCGCCTTGCCTTCCAACACGTAAAGCCCGTGCTCCATCACATGGGTTTCGGCGAAGGGAATGACGCCGCCCGGCTGGAAGGTGACGATGGTCACATGCATGTCATGGCGCAGGTCATTCGGGTCAACGAACCGGCTGGTCGCCCAGGCCCCATCCGTGTCGGGCATCGGTGTCGGCGTCACGTCATTTTCGTTGGTGACAAAGGCTTCGGGGGCATCCAGCCCGTCCACCGCCTGATATTTCTTGCGGATCCAGTGGAACCGCACCGGCGCGGACCCATTGTTGCGCAGTGACCATGCGGCCTGCGGCGGCAGGAAAGCATAGCCGCCCTCACCCATCTCATGCGCTGTGCCGTCGATGGTCAGGGTCATGGCACCTTCGACCACGAACAGCACCGCCTCGACCCCGGCGTCGGTTTCGGGGCGGTCGCTACCCCCGCCCGGCAAGACCTCGGCAATATATTGCGAGAAGGTTTCGGCAAAGCCTGACAGGGGGCGCGACAGAACCCAGAACCGCGCGTCGTCCCAGAACGGCAACAGGCTGGTGACGATATCGCTATAGGTGCCCTTGGGAATGACCGCGTAAGCTTCGGTGAACATGGCCCGATCCGTCAAAAGCTGGGTTTGCGGGGGCAATCCGCCCTGCGGGGCGTAGTAGCTCGATTTTGTCATGCCGGGGCTTTCTGCAAAGGGTTGCGGGGACGATTCAAACCCATAATGCCGCGAACCGCCGGATTAATCTTTCCCATTGTCCATGAAGGATTATCAGTAAATATTTGAAAGTCGTGACCCCGGATCAAAAAACGGCAACAGGTTCATGGTCGCCGGATCGGTTGTCCGCGCAATCAGTGCGCTTCGATACCATGTCGTGCCACAAAGCGCTGGATATCAGCCTCGCCCGGTTTCTGGCCTGTGAACACCTCGACATAGCCGGGCATACGGGCGAACCGTTCCGCGCGGCTTTCCGTCACTTGCATCGAGATATAGCCGATCTGCGTATAGATCATGGTCAGGGCGCGTATCTCGGCCTCGGCCGGATCAAAGCCGAAGCGGATGAACATCCCTTCCATCGCCGCTTTCCGGCGGGCGTCGGCCTGGTCAAGACGGATCTGCAAGCTGGGATCGTTGCGCGCCCAGTTGCGGATCGCCAGATCAAGGCGGGAATCGAACAGCGTGTCGTCCAGCCAGCAGTCGAACAGGTTGAAAATCGCTTCGAAGATGTTCTCGGCATAAGCTTCGCAGCGGATCACCAGATTGCCGGTATTGGTGTCTTCCCAATACCTTATCATCGCCTCCAGCAGCGCCTCGCGATCCTTGAAATGCCAGTAGAAGCTGGTGCGGGTCAGGCCAAGCCGCTTGGCCAGCGGCATGATTTTCACCGCTTCGACGCCGCTTTCCGTCAGCACGTCATAGGCCGCTTTCAGCCAGATGTCTTCGGTGGCGCTTGGTCGGGATGGGTCAACGATATTCATGGGGGAGTTATAGATTTACTTGACAGGTATGTCAATTCTGCGGACAGATATGTCAATACAGTGAGTCGAAAGGCAACGATAATGGGTCATGTGACAGAAACAGCACGCAAGTCACGGCGGCGTATGCGGGGCAGCGCCGTCCAGCGCAGCGGCGCACCGGGGCAGAACCCGCATCTTGAGGTGCCGTTCATCACCCGCGGCATCCCGACCTATGATCTTCTGAACGACGAGAGCCTTGAGCAGATCGAAGCCACCGCCGACCGTATCCTTGCCGAGATCGGGATCGAGTTTCGCGAAGACCCCGAGACGGTCGATCTGTTTCGCGCAGCAGGCGGGGACGTGACCCAACTGACCGCCGAAAGCTGGAACATCAAGTTCGAACCCGGCATGATCCGCGAGATCCTGAAGACCGCCCCGGCCCGGTTCACCCAACATGCCCGCAACCCCGCACGGTCCGTTGAAATCGGCGGCGATGCGGTTGTGTTCGCGCCCTCTTACGGGTCGCCCTTCGTGATGGACCTCGACAATGGTCGCCGCTACGGCACGATCGAGGATTTCCGCAACTTCATCAAACTCGGGCAGTCCAGCCCGTGGCTGCACCATTCCGGCGGAACGATCTGCGAACCGACCGACATCGCGGTGAACAAGCGGCACCTCGATATGGTCTATTCCCACATCCGCTATTCCGACCGGGCGTTCCTTGGGTCTATCACAGCCCCCGAACGCGCCGAGGACAGCATCGAGATGTGCCGCATCCTGTTCGGTGCGGATTTCGTTGACCAGAACTGCGTCATCATGGGCAATTTCAACACGACCTCGCCCCTTGTGCTGGACGGTGTGACCACCAAGGGCATCCGCGCCTATGCCGGTGCAGGGCAAGGGTCCATCCACCTGCCTTTCCTGCTGGGAGGGGCGGTGTCACCCCTGACGATGGCGGGGTCTGTCGCGCAATGCCTGGCCGAAAGCATGGTGTCCTGCGCCCTGACCCAGCTTGTGCGCCCCGGTGCCCCCGCGGTGCTGGCCTCGTTCCTCAGC
>JAUHWP010000077.1 GCA_030424645.1 Alphaproteobacteria bacterium | reverse complement strand
TCCGCGCTGGAACCAGCCGCTGACGCCGGTGTTGTTTTTGCTCTATGCCGTGGGTGGCGGGGCGCTTTTGGCGGGCGAAGTCAGGATAGCCGGCTGGCTATTGCTGGCTTTGACGCTGGCGCTGTTTGCCGCGTGGCAGATCGGGGACAATCGGGCAGGGGCGCGCGGCACCACGGGCGACGCCACAGGGCTGGCGCATCTTGGCACGGTGCGGATGCTGGAAAGCGGTCACACCGCCCGCAATTACGTGGTGGACGAGATGGTGTTTCGCATTGGCCGCAAACATGCCGGGAAGCTGCGCTGGATTGCGCTGGGCCTGACCGGGGCCTTGCCCGCCGCCATCCTGATACTGACCCCGCCGGGTCATGTCACCGCCTTTCTGGCGCTGGCACTACACCTGATCGGCGTTGTCGTCGGCCGTTGGCTGTTCTTCGCCGAAGCCGAGCACGTTGTGGGCTTGTATCACGGACGCTGACCGCGCTTTTCATTGAACCCGGCCCCCTCTGCGCCTATCAGGGGGAAAACGGAGCATGAGGGCGATATGGCCAACCATCTTTACAAGCGCGACCTTCCCGACGGGCTGGACCTTGGGCCGGTTGTTGCGATCGACTGCGAAACCATGGGGCTGAACCCGCATCGCGACCGGCTGTGCGTTGTGCAGATGTCATCAGGTGACGGCGACGCGCATCTGGTGCAGGTCGAAAAGGGCCAGACCAGCGCCCCCAATCTTGAAAAGATGCTGGCCGACCCGAATGTCCTGAAGCTGTTTCACTTTGGCCGGTTCGACATCGCCGCACTTCTGAATGCGTTCGGGGTGGTCACGGCCCCTGTCTATTGCACCAAGATCGCGTCGAAACTGATCCGCACCTATACGGACCGTCACGGCTTGAAGAACCTGTTGGAGCAGTTGCTGAAGGTCGATATTTCCAAGCAACAGCAGATGAGCGACTGGGGTGCGGAGGAGCTGACCGCGGCGCAGTTGGACTATGCCGCGTCGGACGTTCTGTATCTGCACCGCCTGCGCGACGAGCTGGATCAACGCCTGGCCCGCGAAGGCCGGACCGACATGGCGCAAGCCTGTTTCGATTTCCTGCCGATGCGCGCGCAGCTTGACCTGGCCGGTTGGCCCGAGATCGACATTTTCGCTCACTAACCCAAGCCAGGCCCACAGACGCGCCCGCCAGTCCTTGGATCGGGCGGGTTGATGACTAGATAACAGCCGAGACAGAGCAACCGAGGTCACATGGTTCGACCCGACAACCGATATTCACGCTTTATCGCCTGGCTGAAGGTTCTTCTGCCGGTCAGCGCGCTTGCGCTGTTGTCGATGATGTTCCTGATCTCGAAATCCGTGGATCCGACCACCTCGCTTAGCTATGCGCGCGTCAATCTGGACGAACTGACCGGCGAGCAGCGGATCGACAGCCCGCGATTTTCCAGCGTCACCGAAGACGGTGCGGCGATCACCTTTTCCGCCAGAAGCGCAGTGCCGGAGCCGGAGCAGACCAATATCTTCAGCGCCGACGGGCTGGCCGCACGGATCGAAACGCCGGATGGCGGGGCGGTCGACATCAATGCCTCGCACGCCATTATCGACGGCAACGCCAACAAGGTCGACTTGTCCGGGGGTGTCACGCTGGTGACATCGACCAATTACCACATCGCGACGGATGGGCTGTCGACCGCGATGGACGCCACCGACGCCAGAACAGTCGGCCCGGTCGAAGCCGATGGCCCGATGGGACACCTGACCGCGGGGCAGGCCGAAATCACCCGCCAGGGCGAAGGAAGCGATACCTATCTTCTTGTTTTCAAGGGGGGTGTAAAACTGATATACGATCCCCAGACAGAGGGGAAATACAAGTGATGAGATCTGCACGCGTCGCAGCATGTTTGCTTGCGCTGAGCCTGCCCGTCATGGCCCATGCCCAGGCCCAGATTGCCTTTGGCGGCCTGAAGCATGACAGCACCCTTCCCGTCGAAATATCCGCAGACCTTTTGCAGGTCGATCAGGCGGACGGATCGGCCACGTTCAGCGGCAATGTCCAGATCGGGCAGGGCCAGATGCGGCTGACCGCAGGCACGGTCAGGGTCGAATATGTGACCGGCGACGACACCACCGGTGAAATCTCGCGCCTGCTGGCCTCGGACGGGGTGACGCTGGTGAACGGGGCCGAAGCCGCCGAGTCACGCGAAGCGGTCTATACCATTGCCAGCGGGGTGATCGTGATGACCGGCGACGTGATCCTGACACAAGGGCAGAACGCCCTGTCGTCGGAAAAGCTGACGGTCAACCTCCAGGCGGGCACCGGCACGCTGGACGGCCGCGTCAGGTCGATCATCCAGACAGGTGCGGACTGATGGCAGACGCACCCGATCTGACGGTTGAAAACGGCGACGCCGGCCTGCGCATTATCGGATTGCGCAAAAGCTATCGCAAGAAACCCGTGATCCGCGACGTGACGCTGGAACTTAACCGGGGCGAGGTCGTGGCCCTGCTTGGCCCGAACGGTTGCGGCAAGACGACGACGTTCTATGCCATTGCCGGGCTGATCACGCCCGAGGCCGGGCAGGTGCTGATCGACGGGCGTGATGTGACGCTTCTGCCGATGTATCGCCGGGCGAAATACGGCATCGGCTATCTGCCACAGGAAATGTCGATCTTTCGTGGCATGTCGGTCGAAGACAACATTCTGGCCATTCTCGAAATCTCGACCCCCGACCGCCACAAGCGGCGCGAGCGGCTTGAAGAGCTGCTGAACGAGTTTTCGATCAGCCACCTGCGACGCGCGCCCGCGCTGGCCCTGTCGGGTGGTGAACGGCGTCGGGTGGAAATCGCGCGGTTGCTGGCATCGAATCCCAAATACCTGTTGCTGGATGAACCCTTTGCCGGGGTCGACCCGATTGCCGTCGGCGAAATCAGGACGCTGGTTCACGACCTGAAGGATCGCGGCATCGGCGTCTTGATCACCGACCACAATGTGCGCGAAACGCTCGATATCGTGGACCGCGCCTATATCCTGCATGACGGCCATGTTCTGATGAGCGGCACCACCGATGAGGTCATCCGAGACGAGAATGTCCGGCGCGTCTATCTTGGGCAGAATTTCTCGATCAAATAAGGTCGTCCCGTTGTGATATGGTTGACAAGGCCCCTCGACTCGTCGCCAAATGAAGATAATGCAAGACCACCTGATCTTTCGTTCCTGCCATCCCGGACCCGGGATTTACACGATGGATCGTCCAAATAAATTTGGGCGGCTGAGGTTGTTCAAAGCACTCACAACGCTATGTAAATTAAATAGGAATTCGCCTTTCCCGTATTCGTGAAAGGCATCTTGAGGCCTGCACTACCATAGGAGGTATGGATGCAATATCAAATCAGTGGCAAGCAAATCGACATTGGTGACGCCCTTCAGGTTCACGTGAAAGATGAACTGGGTGCCGTCGTTCAAAAATATGCTGAGCGTCCCACACGGGCCCAAGTGATCTTTTCGAAAAGTGCGCATGAATTTGTCTGCGAAACGGTCGTGCACCTGTCCACCGGGCTGACCGCGCAAGCCAAGGGAATCGCGACCGAAATTTATGCCGCCTTCGACAACTGCGCCGAGAAAATGGAGAAGCAGTTGCGCCGTTACAAGCGTCGATTGAAGGATCATCACAAGGATCGTGTGGACCCGGTTGAAGTTTTCGGCGGAGCCTCGTATATCCTCGCCTCAGAAGAAGGTCAGGACGAAGCAGAGGACGCCACGCTCCAACCCATGATCATCGCCGAGATGGAGACTCAGATTCCATCGCTTTCGGTTGGCGAAGCGGTCATGCAGATGGAGCTGGCACATGCGCCCGTTCTGGTTTTCCGCAACGAGAAAACCGAGGGGATGAATGTGGTCTACCGCCGTGATGACGGTAATGTGGGCTGGATCGACCCCAAAAACGCAGTGTAAGCCTCCCACCCGTTGGTGGGTGGGGAAAGTTGTTGGCGATGGAACTTTCGAGCATCCTCAAGCCGTCGGCCGTAAAGGTCGTGTCGACAGTGTCGTCCAAGAAGCGCCTGTTTCAGGATCTTGGGGACGTGGCGATGGAATGTTATGGTATTGACGGCGGGGATGCCTTTGCCGCACTGCAATTGCGCGAAACCCTGGGGCCCACGGGTGTGGGCCGCGGGGTGGCTTTGCCGCACGCGCGGCTTGAAGGGCTGGACAAGGTCGTCGGGTGTTTCATCCGCGTGGAAAAACCGTTCGATTTCGGCGCCGTCGACAAGCAGCCCGTCGATCTGGTCTTTGCCCTGTTCGCCCCGGAAGATTCAGGTGTCGATCACCTGAAAGCGCTTGCCCTGGTGTCGCGCACGATGCGCGATGCGGGCATCTGCGCCAAGCTGCGGGCCAATACCGAAGCCGCAACCCTTCATGCGCTTTTGACCGAAAGCCTGTCGAACAAGGCGGCGTGACCGCGCCATACGCGGTTCACGGCACGTCCTAGCCTGACATACCCCACGGGCGAAATCCGAACATCATATAGTCGCGCTGATACGCCTGGCGCACGGCGGCTTCGATGTCGTCCGCATAAACCTGCTCCAGCGGAAACGGCGTATCTGCCGCCGCCGCGGGCAGGGTGGGGGCTGTGTCCGCCTGTACCTCGGCCAGAATATGGTCTAACCCGGCCTCAAGCTGGTCTTCCCGCAGGATGTGGTCGGGCAGGGCGAACCCGGCAAACCCTTTGATGGTCTCAGCCTGCGAAGCCCAGCGCGGATCGACACCGGTCGCCGTCCTGCCTTCAAGCGATCTTGCGACAAACGCGATGAACTGCACAAACGCGTCCCGATGATCGCCCAGGGTCCAGGGTGCGGCCGGGTCGTCGGGCAGGGCGACGCCATGGGTTTGCCGCAGGGCGTGTTTCAGGTTCCGATCCGGGTCGTCTTCGTGAACCGTCAGCAGGTCGCAGAACACCGCGTGCAACCGCGACACCGGGTGACGCAGCACGGTAAAGCTGCGATGTGCCTTATGCTGCCGCTTCCATTGCCGCAGCGTCTTTTGTGTAAAGTCGCAGGCCAGCGGGCCAGCCGCTTCCATCCATTCGACCACCCGGTCCGATGGCCCCCCCGCGATCGGCAAGAACACCAGTTGCAACGCATCCGACGCCAGGTATGACTTCAGGGCCGGCGGGCGGCTGGCTTCAAAACCCGGCAACTTGTGCAGGTCGAACACATCAATCCGCGCCACGGTCGAGGCCAGAAGCTCAAATTGTTGCACCTTGTCGGACAGGGGTTCCGGGTTCTGTTTCTTGAAGGTGCTGGCAAAATCGGTGATTTCGGTGCGCTCGCCCAGGAATTTTGCCAGCCCGTTGATCACCGCAAGATCCTGCGCTTCTTCATAGTCGATATAGAACGCTGTCTGACCCGTCCGTTGCAGGCGATCCTTGATCTTCACCTGAAAGCTCTTGATCCGGTAAAACAGCTTCTCGAACTCTTCAGGAATGAAACGCGCCTTTTTCTTGCGGGCGTGTTTCTCATTGCTCAGCTGCCACTGGTCGGTGGCCATGGCAATCCGGCGGGACACATAGGCATCGACCATGTTCCGGGTCAGCACGACCTTGGCACAGCGCGGATCGTCGATCAGCGCATTGAACACACGCGGATCATGATCATGAAAGAAGCGAAATCCGGGCAGACCCTCGGTTTCCGCCTTTATCCGCTCCAACAGAAGCATCGGATCGGCATCCCGCATCGCCACCGTAACGCCAAACAGCTCGTCCGTGTTCGGCGTCACCATGAAATAGGGGTTGAACGCCTCGCCATAGCATTGAAGGCCGGGGAACTGATCCAGGTTGCTTTCCAGGAAATTCGAGCCGGTGCGCATTTCAGCGAAAATTATGAAGCAATCGAAAGGGTCGCTCATCGGATCAGTTCACCAGATAGGGTTTACGCTGAATGCGGGTGGCGGGAACAAGATCGTGCCCTGCCGGGAAATCCCCCATCAGATAAGGGTGCATCCCCTGATTCTTCAAATCCTGCAGAAACTGGCCGAACCCCTGAAGCGGCTTCATCCTTGGCAGGTTGATCAAGGGGGTCGGCGTGCGCGGGCCGATGTCATCCACCACGTTCTGCAACAGTTCGGTCGGGTTCAGCACGAAATCCGCCAGAGACCAGATCTGCGTGCGCGCCCGTGCATAGCCGGACCGCAACGCGGTCAGGTGCTCGCTTTCGATTTTCTGCAACCGTGCGGCCTCGCGCCGGATATCCGGGAAGCTTCGATTGGAATGGAACAGCTGCACAGCCCAGGCCCCCGACACCACATAAATGCGCGCGTTCGCGTCCTTGGCCATGACCCAGGACACATCCTGATTGTCACACGGTCCGAAATGAAAGCACTGGCGCTCTCCGCGTGTGCTCCAGATCAGGTTGGTCAGAAAGGCCGTGGGGTTGTAATTCCGCAGGTTGGCGGAATCGCTGAGCGCGCCGAAGAACTCCTGCCCGCCGCCGGCAAAATGCACTTTGTCTTCAGCAAAAAGATGTCCGTGTATGCGGGCACTTACCGTATCGGCCAGCCAGTCGTCGAACCCGTCATACAGCTCTGCGAACCCTTCAAGGACGGTATAGCGGGCCGCCGTCAGGTTGCCGCGATACCCTTCGCTGGGAAACCGGCTGGACATGTAAAGACCCGCCCGGCCCTTGGTGCGCCGGTCGATGGCCTTGGTGAATATCCGGTCGATCTTGCCCGGGTTCGGTTCCGCCCCGGCGACAACCAGCTGCTGATCGGACAGGAAGCTGTCATAAAGCTTGTCCGCATATCGCCAGACCTTGCGCGCCACAAAGCAATCCGACCGCCGCAGCAGTTGAAGGTGGTCATCATAGAACACATGCGGCTTGCCCTGGAAATTGAACTTCGACAGGGTCAGGGACCGGCTTTCGATCCGGGTCGAATGCCGGCGGGCAAGGGTCTGGTAATAGCTTTCGTCGGGAATCCAGACATATCTGAAATACTTGTCGAACACCGGCCGCTGCGGATCATTCAGGATTGCCGACAGGGTCTTGCGTGTCAGGCACCACCATTGGCTGCCCAGATGCGGCACAAGCCCACCGGGGATCTTGCGTTTGACGCCAAGCTTTCGCTGGATCTCGACCCCCCGGTCAAACAGGCGCCGATGACGTTTCCATGAAAACGGAAACCGAAGCGTGAACCGCTCGATGTCCAGACCACCGATGGTCCAGGGCACATCTTCGGTCGTGACACTTTCGATGAAATCGGTTTGGGGGCGGTCTTGCAGATATGCCAACATTTCGGAAATCGGTCGCAACGGCAGGCAGCTGCCGGACACCAGCATGATGTGACGCAGATCCGGGAACGAACCCAGCAGGACCTCGGACGCCGTCTGGCTGGCTGCGACCAACGACCACGTGCCCCATTCGCAGTTCCGCCGCTTGCAGAACTTCACATTGTCCAGATCGTCCAAAGCGGCCACGAAATCCGCGTAGTCCTTGCGCGTCACGCAGGTATCGACGTGGATGACGACCGGGCAGCCATGGGTCGCCCAGTGGCGCACCAACTGCTCGGCACGATCCAGCGCGTCGTGCACCAGCATGACGATCCCAAGGCTCATGCCCAGTTTCCTTTCGACATCAGCCCCAGCATCTCCAACTGCCGCCAGTTCAGGTATTTCTCGCTCCAGCTACACCACAGGTCGGTGCTTTCGCGGGTGCCTTCATGATAGGCGCGGTATTCATAGCTGTCGGCATAATGCTGGCCGCGCGTCAGCTCTTCGGCCGACTTGGCGCTGAACGTGTCCAGAAACTTGGCGTGAAGCAGGCAGCCAGACGCCTTTTCGCCGCCCCACTGGTCATAGACCAGGTTCAGACCCCGCGGCAAAATCGCGTGGGTCGAGCTGATATAGGCATATTTCCGGTGCCATTTCACCAGTGGTATCTTGTTCAGCGCCGGGGCCTTTCGGGGATTGTCGCGAAAGAACACACGCGCCCGCGGGCCGCCCTGAATCCAGAGGTTCCCGTATTTCGGGTTTCGCGTGATGGTATAGTTGCCACTGTCGAACCATCCGGCGATGTCGAACGGGTCCTGCCCCGCGGCATAGCTCAGGCTGTCCATCGGCCCTTTCGGATACATATCCAGAAGCAGCGCGCCGAAAGACCTGACACCAGAGTTGTCCAACCAGTCCGTCAGCGCGCGAAGCGGGCGCGTATCGCAAAAGGGATAGACCAGAAATTCGTCCGGATCGACCACAAGCGACCAGTGCCGATGGGCATATTTGCGCTGCAACCACCCGATCCAGTTCACCCCGAAATTGGCGCTTTTGTAACTGGCGTCGGTGGACCAGAGCGATACATCAGGCTGTTCGGACAGATATTCGGCGCTGCCATCGTCCGAGCCGTTATCGACAAACAGGAAATGGTTCACACCAAGGTCGCGATAGTAGCTCAGGAAATAGGGCAACCGGACGCATTCGTTGCGGATGGTGGAGAAAGACAGGATATCACCGGGCCGGATCGCATCTGTGCGGTTGGCGACCTGGGTCAGTTCGCGACGCTTGCGAAACGCCCGGATGTGGCATTGCCTGCGCTTCAACCGCAATCGGTATGATGTCCAGATGCTCAACGTATCCCTCGTTTCTGACCGGTGTCACGCTAACACGTGTTTAAAGCGTTTCGCGAAAAACCTGAATCACAGATTTTCGCGAGATGCCTGCGACATATCAGTGTTATATGCGTTTCGCCTTTCGCTGGTATTACAGGTTGAAGGCGAAACGCCCTAGGCCCAGCCGCCATCGGAAAGAATGCCCATATCCAGCAGTTGCCGCCACCCCTTATATGGCACCGCCTTGTCATGCCACAGATCGGGCGCAGAGGAGAGCCAGTCATAATATCGGTCGAAGTCGCCGGGCTGCCCGAAATGTTCCTTGCGCCGTTTCTCCTCGCGCGAGCGGGTGACGACATCGGGCAGGAATTTCGTGTGCAGAAGCGCGCCGGACAAACGGGTATCGCCCGATATGCAGGCCGGTCCATCCCATGCGCAGTTCAGACGGGGTGGAAGCGCGGAGTGGGTCGAGTTCATATAGGCAAACCGCCGGTTCCAATGCATAAGCGGCAGCTTGTTCAGCGTGGGCGCCCGTGCCGGACGGTCGGCGAAAAAAGCACGATCGCGGGGGCCGCCCTGCACCCACAGGTTCTGCGCCGGCCATTGCCGCTGCGCACGATAGGGGCTGGCATCGAAATATTGCAGCACCTCTGCCGGGTCCTGACCCGGCGTGTATGTCGGCCTGTCCATCGGCCCTTTCGGATACAGATCCAGCATCAGGGCACCCAATGCGGGGGTGCCGGTTTGCGTCAGGCGCTCTGTCAACGCCGTCAGGTTCCGGGTATCCCAGTGGGGATAGATCAGCAGTTCGTCGACATCGACGGTCAGGCACCAGGCCCGATGGCCATAGCGAAACTGCAACCATGTGATCCAGTCCACCCCGAAGCGCGCCGCCTTGTAACTTGCATCTGTGCGCCACAGGGACACATCGGGCTGATCCGCCAGGAATGCCTGGGACGGGTCATCGCTGTTGTTCAGGACGAACAGGAAATGACCGACGCCCAGCGCACGATAGTGGGACAGGAAATACGGCAATCGCGTGTATTCGTTCCGCGCCGTGACGAACGCCCGAACCTGGCCCGGTTCGATCCGGTCGGTGCGGTCCACAACAGGAACAAGATCGCGGCGCGACCGGATGGACCGCCAGATCAGACGACGACGTTTCAGCCGCATCCGATAGGCTGTCCAGGGGTCCAAACCTGATCTGTGCACTGACGGTTACTCGGCTGCCTTCTGCTGCGCGACGATATCGTGAAGATAGCCAAGGAATTCGTCCCGCAGCTCTTCCCGCGCCATGCCGAAGGCGACGGTGGCCTGCAAAAAGCCCGCCTTCGACCCGCAATCGAATCGCTGGCCGCGGAACCGATAGCCGAACACATCGCGCCCCTGGTTGATTTCGGCGGCAATCGCGTCGGTCAGTTGAATTTCACCCCCGGCACCGCTTCGCATCTTGTTCAGGCTGCGCAGAACGTCTGGTGTCAGGATATACCGCCCGATCACCGCCAGATTGGATGGCGCTTCTTCAAGGGTGGGCTTTTCAACCATCCCCTTGACCGAGACCATGGCGCCCATGTCCTGCTTCACGTCAAGAACGCCATAGGCGCTGGCTTTCTCGGCGGGCACCTCCATCGCGGCGACCATGCAGCCACCGGTTTCGTCATAGGCTTCAACCATCTGTTGCAGGCAGGGCTTTTCGGCGGCAATGACATCGTCCGGCAGAATGACCGCGAAAGGTTCATTCCCGATCAGACGGCGGGCACACCAGACCGCGTGCCCCAGGCCCAGCGCCTTGTGCTGCCGCATATAGGCAATCGCGCCGCTTTCCATATTGGTGTCCCTGAGGATCTCCAACAGGGCGTCCTTGCCCTTTTTGCGCAGCTCCTGCTCCAGCACCGGGGCGATGTCGAAATAATCTTCAAGCGCGCCCTTGCCGCGCGAGGTGACGAAAAGAAACTCCTTGATCCCTGCCGCGCGCGCTTCGTCGATGGCGTATTGAATCAACGGACGATCGACCAGCGTCATGATCTCTTTCGGGATAGACTTCGTCGCAGGCAGGAACCGCGTTCCCAACCCGGCAACCGGGAAGATGGCCTTCGTGACCTTTCTGTGCGTCATAAAAACACCTCTGTTGTGACCAATCCGCCCGCGTATAATTCGGTGGGCCAGTAAATATGTTACCCGTGCAGGCTTAAACTATATACCGAACACCAATGGGCGGAAAATCTGACAACTTCATGGCAATTGTTCACGATACTGGGTCAATCGGCGGTTTTTCTCAAGGTATTTCCCGTATTCATTGAAAACCTGCGACCCATTGCTCGGTGGGTGTGCGAAGCACGGGGCGCGACCAAAACGCTTCAGGCCACCCCAAGCTCGTTCAGGATGGTTTCGATTCTCGCCACATCCTCGGGGTTGTTCAGCTCCCAGAACTGCTGGCCGCGTGCATCGACCTGAACACACAGAACGGGGTGGTCCTGTTCAAGAAAACGCAGCTGCTCCAACCCCTCTAGCTGTTCAAGCGGACCAGGCACCCAGCGCGCATAGGCCGCCAGCGCGGCAGGGCGATAGGCATAAACCCCCACATGGTGAAACACCGGAGTTACGGCATGATCATCCCATTCATCGTCCGCAATATGGGGAATCACCTCTTTCGAGAAATAAAGTGCCCTGCCTTCGGCCCCGAATACCGCGGTCGTCGCACCCACCCGCCCGGCGCGACGGTCATCCAGAAATCCGGTCAGCGCCCGACCGTCGCAGCGCAGGACCGGCGTGGCCATTTCCGCGGTCGGGTGGGCCTTCAGCGCGGCGATCAGGTCTTCAACGAACCAGGGTGGCGTCAGTGGCGCATCACCTTGCAGGTTCACCACGATGTCAAACTTTCCACCCAGCGCATCCAGCGCCTCGGCACACCGTTCGGTCCCGTTGCGGCAGGTCGGGGATGTCATCACCACCTCGGCACCGAAACCTTTTGCCGCTGCGCGAATCCGGTCGTCATCGGTGGCCACAACAACGCGATCGACCCCCTGAACGGCCTGCGCCGCGTCCCAACTGCGCCGGATCAGAGACTTTTTCTGCCCCGTTGCCCCACGCAAGGGCACCAGCGCCTTACCCGGATACCGGACCGAGGCAAAGCGCGCGGGAATGACGATCAGCACACTCATCCCTCAGGCCTTCTTCAGATCCACTCCGGGGGCATAGGCGATAAAGAACGGGTTGGCGTAATCCGGCTTGCCATAGGTCAGGGGCGTGTGATCATCAAAGCGCACCACGTCCCCGCCCGCGCCCTTCAGCACTGCATGACCGGCGGCCGTGTCCCATTCCATCGTGCGCCCCACACGGGGATAGATGTCCGCCTCACCGGTTGCGACAAGGCAGAATTTCAGCGAACTGCCCGCCGACCGCATGTCTTTCACGGCGTATTTGTTGATATAGTCATCCGTGGCCTGATCGCGATGCGACTTTGAGGCCACGACCATCAGCGCCGTATTGTCCGGCGACGTGACCGCAATCGGTGACAACGCCCCAACCGTGCCTTTGTCAAACGGGCCTTGTTCCTCGACGCTGCTGCCGTCGGCGCGGGTAAAGAACATGCGGCCCTTGGCGGGGGCATAGACGACCCCGCGAATGGGCGTGCCATCAACCACATAGGCAATGTTGACCGTGAAATCGCCGCGCCGGTGAATGAACTCCTTGGTGCCGTCCAGCGGGTCGACGATCAGAAACGCACTGGCCTGCTGCCCATGGCTGTCGGCCTGTTCTTCCGTCACCAGAAGCACATCTGGAAAGGCCGCGCGCAACCCGGCCGAGATCACGGCATCCGCTGCTTCGTCGGCGGCCGTCACCGGGCTGTCGTCCGATTTCGCACGGACATCGAAATCGTCCGAGTTGTAGATCTCCATGATCACCTCGCCGGCCTCGAGGGCCAGTATGCGCATGACGTTTTCCAAACGGTCGAAATCCAAGGCATCGCTCCTTACCCCGCGCGGGTGCGCAGTTCAGTTGATTACATAATTTTGCCCACTTATGATGATTGGGTAAGGGATCGGCAAGATTTCCGTGCAAGAATCCCCTGATATCGGGTAATAGACAGCACCATGTTTGAAGTGAAAGTGAACAGAACCCGGCTGGAGGCAGCCGCCTCGTTGCTGTCGGTGGTCTATCACGCGACCGTTCACGACCTTCGCAAATCGCACCCGAACGCGATCATCGGCCTTCTGATCAACATCATGCAATCGCTTATGCTGGTCGCAGTTTTCTATGTGATGATGAGCGTGCTTGGCCTGCGCAAAAGCGCCATCCGGGGTGATTTCCTGCTTTACATCATGTCCGGCGTCTTCATTTTCATGACGAATATCAAGGCGATGCGATCCGTGGCATCCGCGGCAGGCCCTGCGTCGAGCATGATGTTACACGGGCCGATGAATACCCTTGTGTCCATCATCGCCGGTGCATTGGGGGCGCTTTACCTTCAGATCCTGTCGATCTTCGTTGTGTTGACGGTCTACGGTCTGGCGGTCAATCCGATCGAGGTTCACGATCCCACCGGGACATTCATGATGCTGCTTTTGGGGTGGTTCAACGGCGTGTCGGTCGGCATCATTTTCATGGCGCTGAAGCCGTGGTTTCCGCAGTTCACAAAGGTGGCCAACACGCTTTACATGCGGGTGAACATGTTTGCTTCGGGCAAGATGTTTCTGGCCAACACGCTGCCCTTCTTCATGCTGGCGCTGTTTTCCTGGAACCCCCTGTTCCACATTATCGACCAGGCACGGGGATTTGCGTTCATCAACTATTTCCCACATTACACCAACTGGGAATATCCGTTGATCGTGTCGGTCGTGCTGACCTTTCTGGGCCTGATGGGCGACAGCTACAGCCGCAGGCATGTATCGGCCAGCTGGGACGCGCGCCGCTGACGCATCTTGGGAATGTTTCAGGACGGCTCGGTCGCGACCACACGAAGCGTCAGGTTGATCCGCCCGTGATCGCGCAGAAGGTCGGAAGACCCGAAGCGCAGCCGATCCACCCCGTGATAGGCTAGGCGCGAGGCACCATCCAGCATCAGCACATCACCCGAGCCGAGCCAGGTGGATTGTGTCGACCCTTTCCGGTCGACCCCGCCGATCCGAAACAGCGCGTCGTCGCCAAGGCTGATGGACACGACGGGAAAGGAAAAGTCGCCTTCGTCCCGATCCTGGTGCAACCCCATCCGCGCACCTTCCCCGTAGAAGTTGATCAGACAGCAGTCCGGCAACCGATCGATGCCCGCCACCGCACGCCAGACATCCAGAACAGGGTCGGGGATTGCTGGCCATGATGTGCCCTTCGGATGGCGGGGTTCATAGCGATAGCCACGCCGGTCCGACACCCAGCCCACGCGCCCCGCCGATGTCATCCGCACCGACATCTTCTTCCCCCAGCGTGTCTCGGGGTTGAAAAGCGGCGCATCGGACACCACATCGCGCACCGCCTGCACAAGCGCCTCTTGCGCCGTGCGATCCAGCATCCCCTTGAAAAGCTTTGCCCCGGCCAGGTCCATTGGCGGGGTGTCATGCGCAATCATGGTCAAAACCCTGAAAATGACTCGTTTTTTTACCGGCTCGCAGGCTCTTGAAAGCTTGCAGGCCCCATTTCCCCTACTTATATACGCCGAGACGCCGGATCGGGGCACGCCCATTCGGTCAGAAATCTGGGATCTGGGGCCGATGCTTTGCAAGGTCGGTTCCAACAACATCGCCTAAGAGAGGATTTTGAGCATGGCTAAAGTCATCGGTATCGACCTCGGCACCACCAACTCTTGTGTTGCCATCATGGACGGCTCGCAACCGCGGGTCATCGAAAACTCGGAAGGGTCGCGCACGACGCCTTCTATCGTCGCCTTCAAGGACGACGAACGCCTTGTCGGCCAGTCTGCCAAACGTCAGGCCGTCACCAACCCCGACAACACCGTCTTCGCCGTGAAGCGCCTGATCGGTCGCAACATGCAAGACCCGGCTGTTGAGAAAGACAAGAAACTCGTCCCGTATTCCATCGTCGATGGTGGCAATGGTGACGCATGGGTTGAGGCCGCCGGGCAGAAATACTCGCCCTCGCAAATCTCGGCCTTCATTCTGGGCAAGATGAAAGAAACGGCAGAAAGCTATCTGGGGGAAGAGGTCAAACAGGCCGTCATCACCGTGCCCGCCTATTTCAACGACGCCCAGCGTCAGGCCACCAAGGATGCCGGCAAGATCGCCGGCCTTGAAGTGCTGCGCATCATCAACGAACCGACCGCTGCCGCACTGGCCTATGGTCTGGACAAATCGGAAACCCACACCATCGCGGTCTATGACCTTGGCGGCGGGACCTTCGACGTGA
>JAUHWP010000076.1 GCA_030424645.1 Alphaproteobacteria bacterium | reverse complement strand
GGGATCGCGGGTCTATGGCAAGACCTCGGACAACCTGTTGGGGGTCGAGCTTGCCCGCGCCGAGGGTCTGTTGTGGAGCGGGGCGGAACCCCCGGATTGGGCCGTGCCCATGCTGGCCGATGCCGAGCGAGCCGCGCGGCAGGGTCGCGATGCGTTCCGCCGGGCCACACCCGACCTGAACCGCCGTTTTACCGGTTACGATCTGGATCGCGCCTGCCCCGATGGTGGCGGTTTTGACTGGTGGCGGTTGATCCCCGGCTCCGAAGGGACCCTTGGCCTGATCTCGAGAATTCGGGTGAAGCTGCGCCGGATCGAGGCAGAGAAGCGCCTGATCGTGGCGGGGTTTGACGGGTTTCGCGCGGCGCTGTCCGCCGCCGTTCCGTTGGCGGCCGGGAATCCGACGGCGGTGGAAGTCATGGATGACACCACCCACAAACTGGCCGCTGATGCCGGTCTGCTGGCGGATATGCCCAAGATGTTGCGTGACCGTGGTATCGCCCCCGTGTTTGTCGAGGTGAACGGAAACGACCCTGATGACATCGAAGAGCGTGTGACCGCGATCCGTGACATACTGGATGACCTGCCGGGCATTGTCGGGGTGCATGTGGCAAGTCGCCGGGATGAAATCCGGCACCTGTGGTCTGTCCGCTCGGCCGGGGTGGGCCTGTTGGGCAAGGTGCAGGGGCGGGCGCGGCCCGTTGCCTTTGTCGAAGATACGGTGGTGCCGCCTGACAGGCTTGCCGGGTTCCTGGACGATTTCCTTGACGTGCTCGATACCCATGGGCTGACCTATGGGATCTATGGGCACGCCGATGTTGGCTGCCTGCATGTCCGGCCCGCATTGGATATCGATGATGCGGCGGATCGGGGCAGGTTGAAGGCTGTTTCGGACGCCGTTTTCGACCTGACCCGCAAGCACGGCGGGATCTTCTGGGGCGAACATGGCAAGGGCGTGCGCGGGGCCTATCTGCAAGACTGGATCGGGGACGAGGCCTACAGCGCATTACAGGGGGTGAAAGCGGCCTTTGATCCGGCTGGGCGCTATAACCCCGGCAAGCTGGTCGCCCCATCTGACAGGATGATGGGGATCGACACCACACCGTTCCGGCCATTCAATGCGCCCGATGGCGACCCGCTTGAGAAGGCGTTCCGCTGCAATGGCAATGCGCAATGCCTGTCCTATGCGGTGACAACACCAATGTGCCCGTCGTTCAAAGCCAGTGCGGATGTGCGCCACAGCCCGAAAGGGCGGGCCGATGCGTTGCGGGCCTGGCACGGCGCGCGCCGCCGCGAGCCTGCGCAGGACCTTGCCCGCCGCGAGGGCGACCTGATGGCGGTGCTGGACACCTGCCTTGGCTGCAAGGCCTGCGCGTCAAGCTGCCCCGTTCAGGTCGATATTCCCGAGATGCGCACGCAGTTTCTGCACGACTATTACCAGCGGCACAGCCGACCGCTGCCCGAGCGATTGATCCTTGTTGCAGAACGGTTCAGCCCTTTGATCCAGCGCCTTTCAGGGATCCTGCGTCCCGTCTGGCCCGTCATGCGCCGGGTCGGAGAGGCCCTGACCGGCACGGTCGATCTGCCCGCTGAGCTGGCCCGGTCCTTGCCCCGCGACCTTTACCTGCGCGACGGCGATCTGAACGGGCCGTTGCCGCCTGACACGGTGATCATTGCGCAGGACTGGTTCACGGCGCTGTTCGATCGGGACGCTCAGTGCGACGCGATCGCAGGGCTGCGCGCGCTGGGGTATCGGCCACGGCTGTTGCCGCTTAGGCCGGGCGGAAAGGCCGCGCATAATGCGGGGGATGTCGAAGGGTTCACACAACAGGCACGACATCTGGCCGAGCTGTTGAAGGAAGCCGCCGGGACGGGGGCGCCGATCATCGCGCTGGACCCGGCCTTCGGACTGCTTCTGCGGCAGGAATATCCGCGCGCCGGGATCGACCTGCCGCCGGTTCTGATGCCGCAGCAGTTTCTTCTGGCCGAGCTTGAAGCAGGGCGGGCCTTTCCCAAGGCAAGGCAAGCGTCAGCGCGGCTGCTTCTGCATTGCACCGAGGCCACCGCCGACCCGGCCAGCGGTGCGGACTGGACGCGTGTGTTTGCCGCGCTTGGGGTCGGTTTGGACGTTCCGGCCACAGGGTGCTGCGGCATGGCCGGGCTGTTTGGGCATCAGAAACGCCATCAGGACACATCGCAAACGCTGTTTGCAATGTCTTGGCAGCCCCTGATCTCGGGGCCGATTCCAACCGCTGCAAGCGGGTTTTCGTGCCGGTGTCAGGCCGACCGGCTGGCGGATCGTAACCTGTCGCATCCGCTTGGCCTGATCGCAGGTCTGCTTGATCCGACCCCGCCGACCTGACCCTAGCCGCGTCAGCTGGCCTTCAGATGCGTGTCGAAAAAGGCCAGGGTCCGATCCCAGGCCAGCGTTGCGGCGGCTTCGTCATAACGGGGCGTCGTGTCGTTGTGAAACCCGTGATTCACGTCCGGGTAGAAATGAACGGTATAGTCCTTCCCGTTCTCGTCCAGCGCCGCCTTGTAGGCATCCCATCCGGCATTGATCCGCTCATCCAGCGCGGCATAGTGGATCAGCAGCGGGGCTTCGATTTGCGGCACGTCTTCGGCGGCGGCCTGGCGTCCATAGAAGGGCACCGATGCGGCCAGGTCGGGATAGGCCACGGCCAGCGCATTGCAGACCCCGCCACCATAGCAGAACCCGACACAACCGACGCGGCCGGTGCTGCCGTCGTGGTCGCGCAGGAACTCGAACGCGGCAAAGAAATCCTCCATCAGTTTCGTGCCATCAAGTTGCCGCTGCATCTCGCGCCCGTCATCGTCATTGCCGGGATAACCGCCCAGCGGGGTCAGCCCATCGGGACCAAGCGCCAGATACCCGGCCTTCGCCGCACGGCGCACGACATCTTCGATATAGGGGTTCAGGCCGCGGTTTTCGTGCACGACCAGAACGGCGGGCAGCGGCCCTTCGGCCCCGGCCGGTCGGGCCATCAGGCCCCGGATCGTGCCGTGGCCTTCGGGGCTTTCATATTCGATCACCTCGGTCTCGATCTCGGGATCGTCGGGCGCGACCTGCTGGGCCAGCGCATAATTGGGCTGAAGCTGATCAAGGATCATGGCCCCGGTGACGCCAGCCGCGGCATAGCGGCCCGCCTTGGCAATGAACTCGCGCTTGCTGAACTTCCCGTGCACATAGCCATCGAACACTTCCAGAATACGTGGATCGAAATCAGACGCGCGCTTGCGTTGTGATTGGTCGGTCATTTTATTCTCCTCTGTCGGTTGATTGTCGCGGGCTGCATGGTCAGAGACATCGGCTCTGGCCGCAGGCGCGGGGCGATACCGTTTGCAACTGTATCACACGCGCCTTGATTCTCGTTTGGCGCGTGTGGGTCACATATGCGCGATCTTCGCACGCGCTGCTGGTTTCAGCCGGCTGTCATGCGGCGCAGGGTTGCGTCGCGGTCAATGAAATGGTGTTTCAATGCGCCGCCGATATGCAGCACCAGAAGCAGCAGGATGATCGGCGGCGCGGCGCCGTGGACCGTTTCGGCAACCGTGTCCAGCCAGTGGATTTCACCGGGCGACGACAGCAGGGTCAGCCCCCAGATCGACAGGTCGCGGCCGCCTGCCAGGTTCATCGCGATACCGGATATGGGCATCGCAAGGATGGCGACCAGCAGTCCGATATGAACCACCCGCGCGCTCTTGTCCTGCCAGGCCGGCACCGGGGCCACGGGCTTTGGAAACCCGCTTGCCACCCGCCAGCCCACGCGCCACAGCCCATAGATCAGGACGCTGACACCGAAGGCTTTGTGCCATTGCATGTAGGGGCCGATGGCCTCACGCGAGAGCCCGCCGTTTTCGATGAAAATGCCCAGCCCGAACGCGCCCAGGAAAAGGGCCGCCGAAATCCAGTGGTTGAGTTTCGACACCGATCCGAAACGCATGGCGTCATCGGTCAGCGTGTTGGTCATTGGCGTGTGATCGGTGGTTTGATGATGTTCTGACATGTCCCGGTTCCTTTGTCGGTTGGGGGCGGGCCATCCAGCCCGCCCGATACGCTTCTGTTCGATCAGCGGCGGCGGGCGCGGTCCGTCAGGGTCAGCGCGCCGTCATTGTCGCGGTCCATCCGATCCACGACGTCACCGAAGCGGGCGTCTGCCTCTTCGGGGCTGATCACACCATCGCCATCGGCATCGAGGTCCTGGAACATGTCGACCATGCGCGAGCGGGTGAACTCGCGATAGATGGTGTCGAACTCTTCGATCGACAGGGCGCCATCACCCGAGGTATCGGCCTCGGCGACCTTGGCGGCGCGGAAGGCATCAACTTCTTCCTGCGTGACCGAACCGTTGCCGTCGGCGTCGATCTGGGCAAACAGGGTGCGCATCATCTCGCCCCCGCCCATCATGCCGCCGCCACGCATACCATGGCCACCCATGCGGCCATGCCCGCGACCGTCGCGGTCGCCTTTGCCTTTGCGGAAATCGCCTTGCTGCATTTTTTGCTGTGTCTGCATCTGTGCCTGCTCGCCGTCGTTCAGCGGCGGCTGGTTCTGCGCAGTAGCAATCATGACACCCGACCCGATCAGGCCGAGGGTGAGAAATCCGATGGGAAGAATTTTAGACGGTTTCATGGGATGATCCTTTTTGATCCAGTGATGTTAAGGACGTCTGTTGCGTCCGGTGATCCCGATATGGACCTGTTTGTGCGAAAAGGTTTGTCAGGGCGATCCCGGTTTTGTCGCCAGCTGTCGCGGCACATGGGTTTGATACATTTTGCGACAAACTAGTGCCCGGTGCCGGGACGCATATACTATGAATGCCCCCCCGTTGCGGGCTAGGAATGTCGCATGAGACATGAATAGGAGAGGCCCTTGGACGCCCCCGAACCGCAAATCCTGATCGTCGATGACGCCCGCGATATTCGCGAGCCGCTGGGGCAATACCTGCGCAAGCAGGGGTTTCGCACCCAGTTGGCGGCCAATGCGGGCGAAGCGCGCCGGATCATCGAAGAAAGCACGCTGGCGCTGATCGTGCTGGATGTGATGATGCCGGGCGAGGATGGGCTGAGCCTGTGCCGCTGGCTGGTGGGGCGGGGCGGGCCACCGGTGATCCTGCTGACTGCCATGGCGGACGAGACCGACAGGATCGTGGGGCTTGAGCTGGGCGCCGACGACTATGTCGTGAAACCGTTCAACCCGCGTGAATTGCTGGCGCGCATTCGTGCTGTGCTGCGACGGGCACCGCCGCCCGCGCCGAAACAGCCGACGGGGCGGACCCGTGTTGCCGGCTGGGTGCACGACCCGACCACGCATCGGCTGGTTCACCATGACGGGCGTGATGTTGAACTGACGACCGGCGAAAGCCGGCTTCTGGCGGTGCTGACCGACCACCCCAACACGGTGCTGAACCGTGACCGCCTGCTGGATCTCACGGCGGGGCGGGATGCCAAGGCTTATGACCGCGCCATCGACAACACGGTCAGCCGCCTGCGCCGCAAGATCGAGGACGATCCGAAAACGCCGAAACTGATCGTGACGGAATGGGGCGGCGGATATCGTCTGGCCGCCGAGGTCGAAGCGGAATGAACGCGCTGCGCAATATCCTGCCCGATGGGGTCGCGGGGCGCTTTGCGCTTCTGCTGACGGCGGCGCTTGTGGTCGCCAACCTGATCGCCCTGGCGCTTTTGTCGCTTGAACGGGGGCGGCTGGACAGGGCCGCGCAGATCGAGCGCGAGATGGAACGGATCGTATCGCTTGTGCCGGCCATCGAGGCCGCGGAACCCGCGCTGCGCCGGACCATCGCGCGCGAGGCCTCGACGCGGTTTTCCCGTGTTTCGGTCGAACGTGAGCCGCTGGTTGCCGAGGCGCAGAGCGCGCCCCGATCCGCTGCCCTGACCCGCAACCTTGCCGACGCGCTGGATGGGCGCATGGTGCGGGCGGCCGTCATGGTGCGACGCGACCGCGATGACGAATATCGCCGCCAAAGCATCGCGATTTCGATCCGGCTGGCCGCCTCCGATGGACCGCCGCAATGGCTGAACGTCCTGTCGCGGGGCGTGCGCCCGCCACCGCCGGGCCTGGATGAAGAGGTGTTCTTTATCGTTCTTGCCCTGTCGCTTGTCGCGGTGCTGGCCGTATCGCTTCTGTTCCTGCGCCGCCTGACGCGCCCGCTGCGTGAACTGGCGGTGGCGGCGCGGGCGGCAGGCAATGGCGACCGATCCGCCCATGTGCCCGAAGACGGACCGCGCGAAATGCGCGAGGCCGCCGCCGCCTTCAACGACATGCAGACCCGGATTGCCCGCTTCGATGCTGAACGGATGCGGACGCTGGCCGCGGTGGGGCACGATCTGCGCACGCCGATCACCAGCCTGCGGATCCGGGCCGAGCTTCTGGACGACCCCGATGCAGCCCCGATGATCCGCACGCTGGACGAAATGACGGTGATGGCGGACGGGTTGGTTGCCTATGCGAAGGGGGCGGGTGAAACGGAACAGGCGGAGAAGGTTGATCTGCGCGCGCTGCTGGTGCGCCTGTGCGAAGATCAGGGGGCGGTGCTGTCCCCCGGTGCCGATGTCACGATCACCGGGCGCCCGGTCGCGCTTGGCCGCGCGTTTCGCAACCTGATCGACAACGCGATCCGGTATGGCGGCGGGGCGCGGGTGGCGCTTCAGGTCGGGCGCGACCGGGCGGTGATCACCATTGACGATGACGGCCCCGGCATTCCGGATGCCGAGCGTGATACCATGTTCGAACCCTTTATCCGGGGCGAGCAGAGCCGCAACCTGGAAACAGGGGGCGCGGGTCTGGGCCTGTCGATCGCGCGCGGCATCATCGTGGCCCATGGGGGTGAGATCGTCCTGGCCAACAGGGACGAGGGCGGTCTGCGGGTGTCGGTCGACCTTCCGTTGGTCCGCTAGGGTGCGCAGAGTTCTGAAAGCCGTTCTGGCGATTGTGCTGGGACTGATCGGGATCGTAATCGCCCAGCACCTGTGGCAATCCCGCGGGCCTGCCCTGACGCCACCACCGGCAAATGCCCTGCGCGTTGCGACGTGGAATGTTCACTACATCGCTGCGCGTCGCACGGACGGGCGCTGGGGGCTTGACCGCTGGACACAGCGCAAGGCCCCAATGGCCGCCGTATTCGCCGGGCTTCAGGCCGACCTGGTCGCGTTTCAGGAGATGGAGACCTTCGAGGGTGGCGATGACGATGGTGTCAATCTGGCCCGCACATGGTTGCTGGAGGCAAACCCCGCCTATGGTGCGGCGGCGGTGGGCGATTGGAGGGTCTTTCCCTCGACTCAACCGATCTTCTATCGCAAGGACCGGTTCGACCTGACCGATCAGGGCTGGTTCTTTCTGTCCGACACACCCGATGTCATCTATTCCCGCACATTCGACGGCTCCTATCCCGCCTTCCTGTCCTGGGCCGCGTTCAAAGACCGGCAAACGGGGGCCGCGTTTCGGGTGGCCAACGTGCATCTGGATTACTCCAGCCGCGAAAACCGGACCAAATCCATCGCTTTGATCGCCGACCGGCTTGCCCCTTGGATCGACGACGGCAAGACCGTCATTCTTGCGGGCGATCTGAATGCGCTGGCGGGGTCGTCCCTGCATGACCGGCTTGAACAGGTGGGCTTGACATTCGTGCCGGTAAAAGGCGCGACCTATCATCTGGACCGGGGGTTGAACCTGTTCGGGGCGATTGATCATATTGCCTTTGCGGGGGGGCTTCACCCGGTCGGCACCCCTGTCGTGTATCGGCAAAATCCCGGTCCGGTCTGGCCGTCGGATCACTACCCCGTCATCGCAGATTTTGGTGGAACCCAGGACTAGCGAAATTCCGTCCTGCGGGGATTACAGAACGGTTTGGCCTTGCGACGCGCGTCATAGACAGGCATGTCTTTCGCGGGTCACGACAGGGCGGCCCGGCCATGACGGAAAGGGCGATACATGACGTTTCTGGGACTTGATCTTGGCACCTCGGGCTTGCGTGCGCTGCTGGTCGACGGCGAAGGGACCCCGCTTGGCGCGGTCGAACGCAGCTGTTCGGTGATGCACCCTCATCCCGGTTGGTCCGAACAGGACCCGACCCAGTGGATTGCCGCGCTGGACAGTGCCGTCGCCGCGCTGCGCGAGAAGTTCCCGGAGTTTGCCGATCTGCGCGGGATTGGTGTGGCCGGGCATATGCACGGCGCCACGCTTCTGGACGCGGCGGGCGAAGTCCTGCGACCCTGTATCCTGTGGAACGACACCCGCGCGGCGGCCGAGGCCGCGGCGCTGGACGCGCAGCCGGATATTCGCACCCTGTCGGGCAACATCGTGTTCCCCGGTTTCACCGCCCCGAAACTGGAATGGGTGCGCCGTCATGAGCCCGAGATTTACGCCAAAACGGCCAAGGTGCTGCTGCCTGCGGCCTATCTGAACTTCTACCTGACCGGCGAATACGTGGCCGACATGTCGGACAGCGCCGGCACCTCGTGGCTGGATGTCGGCAAACGCGACTGGTCGCCCGAACTGCTGGCGGCAAGCCATATGCGACCTGACCAGATGCCCCGGCTGGTGGAAGGGTGCGACGCGGCAGGCGCCTTGCGCCAAGACCTTGCCACGCAATGGGGGCTGAACGGTCCCGTGACCGTGGCGGGCGGGGCCGGGGACAACGCCGCCGCCGCCTGTGGGATCGGCGCGCTGAACGAAGGGCAGGGGTTCGTGTCGCTGGGCACGTCCGGTGTGCTTCTGGCCGCCCGCGACGGATACCGGCCCGCCCCCGAAACCGCGCTGCATACGTTTTGCCACGCGGTGCCGGGGCGGTGGTATCAGATGGGCGTCATGCTGTCGGCGACCGACAGCCTGAACTGGCTGTCCCGGATTGTTGATGAGAAACCCGCCGCGCTGACCGCCCCGCTGGGCGAGGATGTGCAACTGCCCGGATCGGTCCGGTTCCTGCCTTATCTGTCAGGTGAACGCACGCCACATAACGATGCCGACATTCGGGGCGGATTTGTCGGCCTGTCCACGGCCACGACACGAGAGGACATGACCCGCGCCGTGCTGGAAGGCGTGGCCTTCGGCCTGCGCGACAGTTTCGAGGCGCTGGTCAGCACCGGGGCGAAGCTGGACAAGATCATCGCCATCGGGGGCGGCACCGCGTCGCGATATTGGCTGAAGCTTTTGGCCACCGTGCTGGGGGTGCCGGTGCAACTGCCCGCCTCGGGCGAGTTCGGGGCCGCGCTGGGGGCGGCGCGTCTGGGGATGATCGCCGCGACGGGCGTATCCCCGGAAAGCGTCATCACACCACCGGATATCCGGGCCGAGATCCTGCCCGACACCGACAAACAGGCGGCGTTCGATGCGGCCTATCACGCGTTCCGCGCGGCCTATCCGGCGTTGAAATCCATGCAGTAGGTCAGACCGCGCGCCCGGCCTGCCGCCCTTCGAAGATCGCAAGGGCCGCGTTGCGCGGGGCGTTGGCGTCGCCGATGATCTGGCAGGCGATGCCTTTGTCGGCCAGTGCGTCGCGCAGCCCCATATCGGCCCTGTTCGTGGTTGCCAGGACCAGCGCATCCGCGTCCACACGCTGGGTCTGGCCGGTCAGCAGGGATTGCACCATCGCGCCATCACCGGTCCATTCGCTGATGGCCGCATCGGTCACGAAACGCACGCCCAGCTGGGCCAGTGTCCGCCGGAGCGGCCAATCGGTGGCCGAGCGTTCCAGCTCTTTCCCGACCATCGCAGCGGGGGTGACGAGTGTCACCTGATGGCCGTCTTCGGCCAATCGCCAGGCGGTGCCGCAACCGCGCCAGTTGCCGCCTTCGTCCAACAGCACGACGTGCGCGCCGGGGCGGGCGGCCTGCATCATCACATCTTCGACGGACCAGACATTGCCCCGCTCCAGCCCCGGCAGGCGCGGCAGATGTGGCAGGGCCTTCTGGAACCCGGTTTCCGCAGGCAACGAGCCTGTTGCCAGAACCACGTGATCGGCGCCAAACGCGGCGATGTCGTCGTCATCCATATAAGTGTTCAGGCGCAGATCGACGCCAAGCTGGGTCAGTTGGCGTTCATACCAGTCGATCAGCTCACCGATCTGGCCCCTTCGTGGTTGCAGACCGGCCAGGCGGAACTGCCCGCCCAGTTTCGGCCCGGCCTCGGCCAGGGTGGCACGGTGGCCGCGTTCTGCGGCGACGCGGGCGGCCTCAAGTCCGGCGGGGCCGCCGCCGACGACCAGAACCGACCGGGCTGTGGGTGCCGGTTCGAACCGGTCACCGCCCCACAGGTATTCGTGCCCGACAGAGGGGTTGATCAGGCACGAGATGTAATAGTCGCGCGACCGCCGCCCCCAGCATTGCTGGTTGCAGGAAATGCAGCCGCGAATGTCACCGGGCCGCCCGGCTTCGGCCTTGGCGACCAGATGCGGGTCGGCAATCTGGCCGCGCACGATGGAGACCAGATCCGCCTCGCCCGCGCCCAGCACAGTATTGGCGTTTTCCGGGGTGCGGATGTGGCTTTCGGCGGTGACAACGGCGTTCCTGACCACGGATTTCAGCAGGGTGGCCAGATCGACCCCGAGCTTTTCACCATAAAGGAAGGTCGGCATCAGCGTGTAGAAATCGAGATAGCCCCCTGTTCCGCAGGTGACATAATCCATGAGCCCTTCGGCATCGTGCAGGGCAACGATTTCGGCAGTATCCTCGCGGCCAAGCGCGGCTTCGACATTGGGGTCGTCATTGACGGCCAGACCGATGATGAAATCATCGCCACAGGCCGCGCGAATGCGGCGCAATACCTCGCGCGAGGCGCGGGTGCGGTTTTCAAGACTGCCGCCCCATTGGTCGGTGCGCTGGTTGGAAAACGGCGCCCAGAACTGGTCGAGAAATCCGTTATAGGCCGCCCAGACCTCGACCCCGTCAAACCCGGCTTTCTGGCAGCGGATCGCGGCCTGCACGAAACCGTCGATGGTTTCCTCGATCTCGGCCTCGGTCATTTCGTGGCTGCCGTCACTGTCGTGATAGCTGGGACCGCCCGAAGGCGACCAGTGGGCGTGCCATGAATTGTCCGAGTCGCCATGACCCCCGACGTGATAGAGCTGCTGGATCATCACCGTCCCATGGGCCTGACAGGCTTCGTTGATACGGCGGAAGGGCGCGATCACTGCGTCGGTATCATGGGCAAAATTGCCCCGCGTCAGGACGGCGGCGGCATGGACCGGCATCGGCTCGACCACGATCATTGCCGCCCCACCCATGGCGCGCTCAAGATAGTAGGCCAGATGCTGGTCGCCGGGCAGGCCATCCCGCGCCATGTTGGTGGTGTGCGCCCCGAACACCACCCGGTTTTTCAGGGTCTTGTGGCGCAGTTGAACGGGTTGGAAGATATGGGTGAAGTCGGTCATATCCTTACCCCCCCTTTATCGCGCGCCCCAAGTGTCCGAAATGCGATAGCCTTCGGGCCATGGGTCGGACGGGTCAAGCATGTGCTGGTGAATGCCGGTGATCCAGCCCCGGCCCGAGATTTCCGGGACGATGGCGGGGCGGTCCCCGACGGTCGTTTCCCCCAGGATACGCCCAGTGAAGGTCGAACCGATGATGGAGCGGACCGTTAACCGGTCACCCACATCCATCAGACCGCGTTGGTGCAAAACCGCCATGCGGGCTGACAGGGCGGTGCCGGTGGGCGAGCGGTCGACCTTGCCGGGCTGAATCGCGACAGCGGCCGAGGTTTCAAACCCCTCTGCACCTTGACCAAGCGGACCAGCGAACAGGCAGAACGAGAAGTGCCGCCAATCGGGGTTGTCAGGATGGGAAAACGCCAGTTGCCGGTTGGCGGCATTGGTGATGCGGACGCCCAGTTTCGCGATGTCGTGGGCTTCCCCTTCGTTCAACGAAAACCCAAGCGCCGCGGCATCGACGATGACGAAGCTGTCACCCCCATAGGCGGTATCGACGGTAATCGCGCCCAGCCCTTCGACCTCAAGCGTCTGATCCAATTCGGCGGCGAACGAGGGGACGTTTTGCACAAATATGCGCTCGGCCTTGCCATCGCGACACTCGGCCCGGACGCGCACCAGCCCGCCAGGGGCTTCCAGCACCATATGTGTTTCAGGTTCCTGCATTGGCACCAGACCTGCATCCAAAAGCACGGTCGATACACAGATCGAGTTCGATCCGGACATCGGCGGTGTGTCTTCCGGCTCCATAATGATCCACGCGGCCTGGGCGTCCGGGTGTTTGGGGGGCACCAGAAGGTTCACATGCCGAAAGACACCGCCGCGCGGTTCGTTCAGCACGAAATTGCGCAGGGTTTGATCGCGGGCGATCCAGCGGCTTTGATCCCATATGGTATCGCCGGGTGGCGGCAGGACGCCACCGACAATCACATCCCCAACCTCGCCTTCGGCATGGGCAGAAATCACATGTATGGTTTTCACCGACCGCATGTCAGATGTCCTTCACCAGCCGCAAGGCGTCATAGATCGCGGCATGGGTGTTGCGCGCGGACACGGCATCGCCGATGCGAAACAGTTGGAAGCCACCGTCGGGGTTGCGCTTCAGGGTTTGCGGCTGGCCGTCGATCAGTGCCTCGTAGTCCACGGCGCCGCCATTCGACGACAGGGGCTTCAAGTCGAAATAGAGGTCATCCAGCGGCAGCGTGCCATAGTTCACCACGACCTGATCATACTGCGCCTCGTGGCTGTGATCGCTGTAATCCGTGCCGATGGTGGTGGTCAGCTTGTTGCCGTCGCGCTTTACGTCCAGCAACCGGCGGGTCACGGTGAAGGTCACATCCTTATCCTGAAGCGCCCGCATATAGGGCACGAGGTTCATCGCCATGATGTCCGGGGCGAAGACGCGGTCGGGGGTCATCACCTCGACCTTCGATCCGGCGAGCGCGGCAATTTCGGCGGCTTGCAGCCCCGGATGATCGCCGCTTTCGTCATAGATCAGGATGCTGTCCGCAGGTTTCACATCGCCCGAGATGATGTCCCACGCGGTGACGACGTTGGCCTGCTCGGTCCCGGTTTCGAAAAGCTCGGTGTTGGGCATGCCGCCGGTGGCCACGATCACCACATCCGGTTCAAGGGCGGTGACGTCTTCGGCCTCGGCCCATGTGTTGAACCGGAATTCGACATCGCGCGCGGCGCATTGGGCCATGCGCCAGTCGATGATCGAGATCATTTCGCGCCGCCGCGGGCTTTGCGCGGTCAGCCGCACCTGCCCACCCGGATCGGCGGCGGCTTCGAACACGATGACCTCGTGCCCGCGTTCGGCGGCAACGCGGGCGGCTTCCAGCCCGCCGGGGCCTGCGCCGATTACCACCACTTTCTTACGTGTCTCTGCGGGCGGAATGTCATGCGGCATGGTCAGCTCGCGCCCGGTTGCCGCGTTGTGCATGCACAGCGCATCGCCCGCCTGATAGATGCGATCAAGGCAATAGGTCGCGCCGACGCAGGGGCGGATGTCATCCTCGCGCCCGTCGATGATCTTGCGCACGATATGCGGGTCGGCCATATGCGCCCGCGTCATCCCCACCATGTCCAGCAATCCCGCCTGCACTGCGTGACGGGCCGTGGCCACGTCGGGGATCTTGGCGGCATGGAAGGTGGGCATGCCGGTGGCCTTGCGCACTTCGCCCGCAAAATCCAGATGCGGGGCGTTCTTCATGCCCTGCACCGGGATCACGTCGGTCATGGCCGGGTCGGTATGAATGCGCCCACGGATCACGTTCAGGAAATCGACCTGCCCGGTGGCGGCCAGCCGCTTGGAAATCTCGATCCCGTCTTCGGCGGTGATGCCGCCTTTCTGCGCCTCGTCCGCCGTATAGCGGAAGCCCACGATAAAATCGTTCCCGACCCGCTTGCGAATGGCATCAAGGACGTCCATCGGAAAACGCAGCCGGTTTTCAAGCGTATCCGCGCCATAGGGGCCGACAAGGTCATTGGTCAGCGGCGACCAGAACTGATCCAGCAAATGGCCATAGACCTGAAGCTCGATCCCGTCCATGCCACCGGCCTGCATCCGTTCGGCGGCGTCGGCGAAATCGGTGATGATCCGGTCGATGTCCCAATCCTCGATCAGCTTGGGAAAGGCGCGGTGGGCGGGTTCGCGATGTTTGGACGACGACACCGAAGGCAGCCAGTTTCCCTTGTTCCACGCGGTGCGGCGGCCCAGATGGGTCAGCTGGATCATCACAGCGCAGCCATGGTCGTGGCAGGCATCTGTCAGGTTCTTGATCCACGGCACGACCTCGTCGCGGTAGGCGAGGATGTTGTTGAACACCGGGGGGCTGTCTTTCGACACGGCTGCCGACCCGGCGGTCATGGTCAGCGCCACCCCCGCCTTCGCCCGTTCGGCGTGATAGGCGGCATAGCGTTCCTTGGGCATGCCGTCCTCGGGATAGGCCGGTTCGTGACTTGTCGTCATGATCCGGTTTCTGAGGGTCAGATGCTTGAGTTGATAGGGTTGGAGCAGCGGATCGTTCGACATAGGCGTCCCCTCAATACCACGCGTCGGCCATCGACGCTTTTTTCTTCGACATGAAATCTTGCAGCGCCTCGTCGATACCGGGATCAAGCGGGGGCGCCTGATAGGTGTCCAGCATGGCCTTCCACCGCGTGTTGGCGCGGGTGGCGGCGTCAATCCCGCCCTGTTCGTCCCATGTTTCCCACGGCTGGTTGTCGTCCATCGCGCTGTCCCAATAGGCGGTCTGATAATGGCGCAGCGTGTGGGCGGATGAGAACAGATGCTCACCCGGACCTTTTTCCGCCAGCGCTTCGAAGCCAAGCGTGTCCTCGGTGACCTCGACCCCTTTCAGATAGGCATGGAGCGCACCGCAAAGATCGGTGTCCAGGACGAACTTCTCATAGGACATCGACAGCAGCCCATCGAGGAACCCGGCGGAGTGCAGAAGATAGTTGGCCCCGCATTGCACCGCCGACATCATCGACATCATGGATTGCTGCATCGCCTGAGCATCGGGCAGTTT
>JAUHWP010000195.1 GCA_030424645.1 Alphaproteobacteria bacterium | reverse complement strand
GATTCCTTGCTGATTGTGATCGGGTCGGTGACGAACCGAAGCGCTTACTCAGGCACTTTCGTGGTCAACGCCAGCGCGTGAAGTTCGCCCTGGCTGCCCGCCATCTTTTCCTTCAGGGCCGCATACACCGCCCGTTGCTGTTGCACCCGGTTCTGGCCGCGAAAGCTTTCGTCGACCACCTCGGCGGCATAGTGGTTTCCGTCACCGGCCAGATCGGTGATGGTGATGCTTGCGTCCGGGAAAGCCTCGCGGATGAGGGCTTCGATTTCGGATGCTTCCATGGCCATGGTCAGAACCTCGTGTCAGTTTCAGTTCAATCTAAGATCGGGGGCGGGGGGCCGCAAGGCCTAGCGGCGCGTCGCGGCATCACGAAACCCGGACAAAACAGCGCGGGCGTCGGACAGGATGCCGGACGCTTCGGCCTGCGCCAGTGTGTCGGCGGTCCAGGCCGGGTTTGGCAACAGCCTGTTCAGCATGTCCCGCCGCGCGGTTTCCTGGGCGGGCGACAGGGGCAGGCGTTCAGCCACGCGAAACAGCTCGATCATGTCACAGATGGCGCGCATCCGGCGATAAGCTTCAGCCATCGCTTCCAGCGTTTCGCGATCCTTGCGCCAGCGTTTGCGCGGAAAGATATGGGCCATCACATAGGGGCCTGCGCCCTTGCAGTCGAACTTGGCACACCCGGAAAACCCTTCATCCTCAAGGGTTTCATGGATGCGGCACAGGTTGTCCGGGCCAAGATGGCGGCACGGGGCAAGCGCGCGCTTGTCAAACGCGAATTCGTCGCTCGCGTCAAACCCCGGTGCCACGCAGCACAACCCGACGCAGGCGGCGCAGTCCGCCACCAGCGCTGTCACGTCCTGCGGGTCGGGGGCCGTGGCCATGGATCAGCGATGCGCCTGATCGAACCCGGTGCGGAAGATCGCGGCCAGTTCGGAAAGCGGTGCTTCGGATCCCCCCATCCTGACCGTGTCGCCGGTGAAGCGGCCGACCGAGGCGACGGGAATGCCCAGCTTGCCGGCTTCGATCATCAGGGCTTCGGCCTGATCGAAGTTGCAGGCGACCAGATACCGGGCCTGATCCTCGCCAAACAGCGCCTGGGTGTCGGCTGTGTCGAGTGTGACCCCCACGCCACCGGCTTCGGCCATTTCGAAGGCCGCCAGGGCAAGGCCGCCATCGGACAGGTCCGAGCACGCCTTGATCAGGGCGCAATTGTTGCGGATGAAGTCGCCATGCTTGCGCTCGGCCGCAAGGTCGACATGGGGCGCATCGCCGTCCTCGCGGTTGAACACCTCGGCCAGCAGGGCCGATTGCCCCAGATGCCCGGTGGTTTCACCGATCACCATCGCGACATGCCCGTCGCGGGCCACGCCGTCGATCATGTCATCCAGGCTGTTCAGAAGCCCGACGGCACCGATGGTCGGTGTTGGCAGGATGCCTTGTCCGTCGGTTTCGTTGTAAAGGGACACGTTGCCGGACACGATGGGCATGTCCAGCGCCGCCACGGCTTCACCGATGCCTTTGATTGCGCCGACGAACTGGCCCATGATCTCGGGCTTTTCGGGATTGCCGAAATTCAGGTTGTCAGTGGTGGCAAGGGGTTTGGCCCCCACAGCGGTCAGGTTGCGATAGGCTTCCGCAACCGCCTGCTTGCCGCCTTCGAACGGGTTGGCTTTCACATAGCGCGGCGTCACGTCCGAGGTGAAGGCCACCGCCTTGTCGGTGCCGTGCACGCGCACGATGCCGGCGCCCAGACCCGGCGCGCGCACCGTGTCGGCCATGACCATGTGGTCATATTGCTCATAGACCCACTGTTTCGCCGCATAGTTGGGCGACCCGATCAGGGCGCGCAATCCGTCAATCGGGTCGATTTCGGGCACGTCGGCCAGGTCTTCGGCCGCAGGTGTTTCGACCCATGGGCGGTCGTATTCCGGGGCGCGGCCCGACAAGGGTGACAGGGGCAGGTCGGCCTTCACCTCGCCATTGTGCATGATCAGAAAACGATCTTCGGAAAGGGTTTCCCCCACGATCGCGAAGTCAAGATCCCACTTTTCGAACACGGCGCGGGCTTCAGCCTCTTTTTCCGGCTTCAGCACCATGAGCATCCGCTCCTGGCTTTCCGACAGCATCATCTCGTAAGCCGTCATGTTGTCTTCGCGCTGCGGCACGTCTTCAAGGTTCAGCTTCACGCCCAAACCGCCCTTGTCGCCCATTTCGACCGCCGAACAGGTCAGACCAGCCGCGCCCATATCCTGGATCGAAATGACGGCGCCGGTCTGCATCAGCTCCAGCGTGGCTTCCATCAGGCGTTTTTCGGTAAAGGGGTCGCCAACCTGAACGGTGGGGCGCTTGTCTTCGATCGTGTCGTCGAACTCGGCCGATGCCATGGTGGCCCCGCCCACGCCATCACGGCCTGTCTTGGCGCCCAGATAGACGACGGGCATCCCGACACCACTTGCCGCCGAATAGAAAATCTTGTCGGCATCGGCCAACCCGGCCGCGAACGCGTTTACAAGGCAGTTGCCATTATAGGCCGGGTGGAACCGCACTTCGCCGCCCACATTCGGCACGCCGAAACAGTTGCCGTAACCGCCGATGCCTTCGACCACACCGTTCACAAGTTGCTTGGTCTTGGGGTGGTCCACTTCGCCGAAGGACAGCGAGTTCATGGCCGCAATCGGGCGCGCACCCATGGTGAACACGTCGCGCAGGATGCCGCCCACGCCCGTCGCCGCCCCCTGATAGGGTTCGATATACGAGGGGTGGTTGTGGCTTTCCATCTTGAACACCACGGCTTGACCGTCGCCGATATCGACGATCCCGGCATTCTCGCCGGGGCCGCAGATCACTTGCGGGCCGTCGGTGGGCAGGGTGCGCAGCCATTTCTTGGAGGATTTATAGGAACAATGCTCGTTCCACATGGCCGAGAAGATGCCAAGCTCGGTAAATGTTGGCGCGCGACCGATGATTTCCAGAAGCAGATCGTATTCATCGGGC
>JAUHWP010000075.1 GCA_030424645.1 Alphaproteobacteria bacterium | reverse complement strand
CAGATTACCGGTGGTGCATGACAGATCAAACATCAGTTCTGGATGAATTGCCCGGCGATCTGATGATCTGGGTGTTGATCGTGTCCGAGCTTCTGGTCTTCGGCGCGGGGCTGTTGGCGTTTCTGGGCATGCGGGCGATGGACCCGGCCGGGTTTGCCGCCGATCAGGCCGCGCTGAATCGCGTGGCGGGGGCCGCCAACACCATCGTGCTTGTCACCAGCGGCTATTGCGCGGCGCGCGCGGTGAACGCGGTGGACCGGTCACTGCGCGCGATGCGCCTGTGGCTGCTGGGGGCGATGGGGTTCGGCATCGTGTTTCTGGTGGTCAAATGGTATGAGTATGCCGAGAAGGCACGTCACGGGATCAGCATCGAGACCAGCGATTTCTTCACCTTCTATTACCTGCTGACCGGGTTTCACGCGCTGCATGTGGTGGCGGGGCTGATCATCTTCGCGCTGCTGATGCGGTGGGGCACGCACCGCAACGTGGAAGCGGGGGCCGCCTTCTGGCACATGGTCGATCTGGTCTGGGTGCTTCTGTTTCCCATCATCTATCTGGTGCACTGATGTCGAATGCTGTCCTGACCCGTGCGCTTGTGCTTCTGATCGCCTTCAGCATGGCAACCACCGTCTTTGCGGGTGTGTTGCCCGAGGCCGGGCCGGTCTTCGTGCTGACGGTTCTGGTGCTGTCGGGCCTGAAATCCTTCGTGATCCTGTCGGATTATCTTGGCCTGCGCACCGCGCCCAGCTTTCGCGGCGGATTCACCGCGTTCCTGATCGGCTTTCTGGGTCTGGCCGCGCTTCTTTATGCGCTGCCCTTCGCGATGTAGGGGCGCTTGATCATGGTCAAGCTGCCCGAACTGAAACTGCGCTAGGATCGCTTATGAACATGACTGGAGTTTTGACATGAAAACGCTCTATCTGGCCATACTGGCCGGCATCGTGGCCTCACCCGCCCTTGCCCATCACGACAAGACACCGCTGCGCGAGGCGGTGGTGGACGGACATTCCCACGCCGTTGGCGGTGCCACGCTGTGGCTGGCCGGGGCGGTGATCGCGATGATCATCGCGCTGGTCGCGGTGCAGAAATCCGTGTTTCGCAAGTGATGACCGACCAAGGTGACCGATCCGGCCGGTGGCCCGTCTGGGCCGTCGCGCTTGTGCTGTATCCGCTGGCGGCGGGGGCGGCGGCGGTGAACCTGTTTTTCCTGTTTCTGGTGTTGCAGGCCGTCGGCCTGCGCGCCCTGACGCCCTATGAGGCGATTGTCGGCGGCGTCATCCTTGGCGTGCCTTTTGCCTGGATTTCGGGCAAATGGATGCGCGGGTTGATTGACCAGGCCGAAGACGACGCCTGACCGAATCCGCTGTCCCGGCCATTTTTCGCTTCACATGCGCAGGACTTGACTTTGGTCATTCGACAGAATGTCGCAGCCCCTAATCTGCCGGACATGTGCCACCAGGGGGCTTGTCATGTCGGACCTTATCAAACGAATTTTCAGCGAAGGCTTTCGCGCCTTCTTTCTGGGCGCAGCGATCTGGGCCATCCTGTCCGGCCTGATGTGGGAGCTGTGGCTGGGCGCGCAGGTGTCCGGTGGCACGGTCGGACTGACCGATCTGTCGATGGCCCCGCATCTGTGGCACGCGCATGAAATGGTGTTCGGCTATGCGGGCGCGGCGGTGGCCGGGTTTTTCCTGACGGCGGTGGCCAGCGGGCGCGGCACGATCATCGGGTTTCTGGCGGCGCTGTGGCTGGCGGGGCGGGTGGCGTTATGGCACTCGGCCGCGTTGCCGCCCGTTGTGGTGGCGCTGGTCGATCTGGCCTTTCTGGCCGCACTGGTCCTGCGCATCGCGGGGCAGTTGCGCAAGCGCTTCAACCCGCAACATGGCATCTTTCTGGTGTTTCTGGTCACCCTGTCCGTTGCCAACCTGCTGGTGCATCTGGAATGGGCGGGTGTCACGGCGGACACCGCCAGCGCGGGGTTGCGCGTGGGGCTGATGGCGCTGTGCGGGTTGATCGTGGTGCTGGGCGGGCGGGTCACGCCGGGCTTTATCCGCAACGCGATGAACCGCGCGGGCCTGCCGCCCGAGGCATTGCCCCAACAGACCCCGCGCCTTGACCGGCTGGCCGTGCTGACCGCGATTGCCCTGCCGTGGAGCGTTCTGGTCCCGATGCTGGCGCCGGTCGTGGCACTGGCGTTGGCGGTGATCCACGGGCTGCGAATCATCGGGTGGCGCCCGCACTGGGCGCTGCGCGATCCGCTTTTGTGGTCGCTGTTTGCCGCGCAGGGCCTGATGGTCTGTGGCTTTGCGCTCTGGGCGCTGGCAAGCTGGGGCATTGGCGACGAGGTCGGCGCCTTGCATGTTCTGGGGCTGGGCGGCATCGGTGGCATGACCCTGGCGGTGATGAGCCGCGCAAGCCTGGGCCATACCGGCCGCGCGCCCATCGTGCCCCGCTGTGTGGCATTGGGATACGGGCTGATGATCCTGTCTGCCTTGACCCGCTGGCTGGCGGCGGACCTTCTGGATCGCTGGTATGACCCTTTGGTGCTGCTGGCGGGTGCGGCGTGGATCGGGGCGTTCGTTCTGTTCCTTGTCGGAATGGTGCCTGCGCTGACCGGGCCGCGCGTGGCCCGTCCTGCACCGCCCCCACCACCCCCGATGCCGCCGCATATGAAATCTTCGGCGGCTTGACGTTGGTTAAGTGCGGCGGCGTGAAGATGTGCCAAAAGTCGTCCAAGGCCCACCCAGCGAGGTTGATCCCACATCCTCGTCCTGTTCTGCGAATACGGCCTCTGTGATCATGTCGCCTCTGTTCTTGGGTGAGGCCGGCGGCGAAACCGATCACGTTCGGGTTTACGAACCCTTGGGCCAACCGCCCGGACGCATCTGATGCGTTTCGAGGCCGGAGCCATCCGCAAGGGTGGCGGGCGGTTGGTCCCTCTTGTCTCTCAAATCTCGGGCTGCTTTTTGTCCCTGACTTGACAAACATCATGTCAGGTTTGCCCCCGATCCGGTTCAATGACGCAACGGATAACTCACCCAAGGGGCTTCCCATGAATTATCAAGATTACTTCAAGACCCGTCTTGATGCGCTGCGCGAAGATGGAAACTATCGCGTGTTCGCCGACCTGCAACGCAAGCGCGGAGCCTATCCCAAGGCGCGTCACACCGCCAAGGATGGCACGGGCGAGGTGACGATCTGGTGTTCGAACGACTATCTGGGCATGGGGCAGCACCCCGATGTGCTGGCCGCGATGCACAACGCGATCGACACGGTGGGCGCGGGCGCGGGGGGCACACGCAACATTTCCGGCACCACCCATGACCACGTTTTGCTTGAGGGTGAACTGGCCGACCTGCACGGCAAGGAGGCCGCGCTTCTGTTCACGTCCGGCTATGTCTCGAACTGGGCGGCGCTGGGGACGCTCGCGTCACAAATTCCCGGCTGCATCGTGTTCTCGGACGCGCTGAACCATGCCTCGATGATCGAGGGCATCCGCCATTCCAAGGCCGCGCGGGTGATCTGGAAACACAATGATCTGGACGATCTTGAGGCCAAGCTGGCCGCCGCCGATCCCGATGCGCCCAAGCTGATCGCGTTTGAAAGCGTCTATTCGATGGATGGGGATATCGCGCCGATCAAGGAAATCTGCGACCTGGCCGACAAATACAACGCCATGACCTATCTGGACGAGGTGCATGCAGTTGGCCTGTATGGTCCACGCGGGGCAGGGGTGGCCGAGCGTGAAGGTCTGATGGATCGCCTGACGGTGATCGAAGGCACGCTGGGCAAGGCGTTCGGCGTGATGGGCGGCTATATCGCGGCCTCGGCCGAGCTGTGCGATTTCGTGCGCAGTTTTGCCAGCGGGTTCATTTTCACCACCGCCTTGCCGCCCGCCGTGGCGGCGGGTGCGCGCGCCTCGGTTCAGCATCTGAAGCAATCGAACGTGGAACGTGACCGCCAGAAAGAACGTGTCGCCCGCGTGCGCGCGGGGCTGGACAAGATGGGCATTCCGCATATTGACAACCCCAGCCATATCATCCCGGTGATGGTGGGCGATCCGGTGAAATGCAAGTTCATCTCGGACACGCTGATGCGGGATTATGGCGTCTATATCCAGCCGATCAATTATCCCACCGTGCCCAAGGGCACGGAGCGGCTGCGGATCACCCCGTCACCTGTCCATTCGGATGCCGATATCGAACACCTTCTGGGTGCGCTGGAAGAGTTGTGGAGCCAGTGCGAGGTCGCGCGCGTTCCGCTGGCGGCTCAATAAGGTAATCCCGAGCAATTGACTAAGATCAAGGTCGGGGGAACCTTGGCGCGGCATATACCTGTGTAATTCAGTCGGGATAGAACCCGACTCACCCAAGGGATTGCAGACGATGCTGAAGTTTAAAGACCTGAAGATAGGCGACCGTGCCACGGTCACGGGATTTCTCAGCGGCTCGCCCAGCTATCGCCGCAAGCTGTTGTCGATGGGCCTGACGCTGGGGGCCGAGTTTTCGGTCAGCCGTCTGGCCCCATTGGGTGACCCGGTGGAAATCCGCGTCCGGGGCTATGCCCTCAGCCTGCGCAAACATGAAGCCGAGGCGATCAATGTCGCCCGTGTTGCGCCAACGACCCTGTCATGACACGCGTCGTTGCGATTGCCGGCAACCCGAATTGCGGCAAAACCACCCTGTTCAACGCCCTGACCGGGCGCCATCAGGAGGTCGGAAACTGGCCGGGCGTCACGGTTGAAAAGAAGCTGGGCGACCTGCACCACCATGGCACCGCGATCACGCTGGTTGACCTGCCGGGCGTCTATTCGCTGTCGGTGGCAGGCGGGGCGGCGTCGCTGGACGAACGGATCGCACGCGATTTCATCCTGTCCGAACGGCCCGACCTTGTGGTCAATGTGGTCGATGCCTCGAACCTTGAACGGAACCTGTATCTGACCGTGCAACTGGCCGAGATGGGCGTGCCGGTTGTGGTTGCCCTGAACATGATGGACGTGGCCCGCGCCCGGCGGCTGGTGATCGACGCAGAGGCCCTGTCGCGGGAACTGGGCTGCCCGGTGGTCGAGATCGTCGCCTCCGAGGCGCGCGGGCTGACCGAGTTGAAGGACCTGATGCGGGTGGCGGACGGAGTGCCGACATTCGCCCCAAAATTCGACGATGCGACCGAAGCGGCGCTGACCCGTCTGGAAACCGCGCTGGCGGGCAGGATCATCCAGGGCGATCCGCGTTGGCTGGCGATCAAGCATCTTGAGGGGGACGAGCTGTGCCCGGCGATGACTGACGCCGGCGTCGCCGCGCAGGCGGCCGACGAACGCGCTCGGCTTGAGGCCGCGACCGGGCTGGACGCCGACACCGCCATTGCCTGTGCACGTTATGACGCGGTGGCGTCGCTGGTGGGCCTGTCGCTGAGCCGGGCGACCGAGGTCGCGCGCACCCTGTCGGATCGCATCGACCGGGTGATCCTGAACCGTGCGCTTGGCATCCCGGTCTTTCTGGCGGCGATGTATGTGATGTTCATGTTCACCATCAATTTCGGCGGCGCGTTCATCGACTTTTTCGACATTCTGGCGGGAACCATCTTCGTCGATGGCACCGCGGCCCTTCTGGGGGCGATCAGCGCGCCGGGTTGGCTGACCACCATCATGGCCGATGGGGTGGGCGGCGGCATTCAGACCGTGGCGACCTTTATTCCCATCGTCGCCTGCCTGTTCTTCGCGCTGTCCGTGCTGGAAGACAGCGGCTATATGGCGCGCGCGGCCTTTGTCATGGACCGGTTCATGCGGATGATCGGCCTGCCGGGCAAAAGCTTCGTGCCGCTGATCGTGGCCTTTGGCTGCAACGTGCCCGCGATCATGGCGACGCGGACGCTGGACAGTGCGCGCGACCGCACGCTGACGGTGATGATGGCGCCCTTCATGTCCTGCGGCGCGCGGCTGCCGGTCTATGCGCTGTTTGCCGCCGCGTTCTTTCCGGTGGGTGGGCAGAACCTTGTGTTTGCGCTGTATCTTCTGGGGCTGCTGGCGGCTGTCGGCACCGGCTTGATGTTGAAGCTGACGATCCTGAAGGGCGAGCCGACGCCCTTTGTGATGGAGCTTCCGCCCTATCACCTGCCGACCCTGCGGGGTCTTGCCCATCGCACATGGCACCGGATGCGCGATTTCCTGACCGAGGCCGGGCAGGTTATCGTCCTGATGGTCGCGGTTTTGGCCTTCCTGAATTCATGGGGCACCGATGGCAGCTTCGGGAACGAGGACAGCGACACCTCGGTCCTGTCCGAGATCGGGCGCAGCCTGACCCCCGCCTTTGCCCCCTTGGGGATCGAGGACGACAACTGGCCCGCCACCGTCGGAATCTTCACCGGCATTCTGGCGAAAGAGGCTGTGGTCGGCACGCTGAACACGCTTTACGCCACGCCCGAACCAGATGACGGCGCGCCTTATTCGCTGGTCGCGGGTGTCAAAGAGGCCAGTGCGACGATCCTGCCCAACCTGCGCGATGCCGTGGGCATGGCGCCGGATCCGCTGGGGCTGGACATTGGCGATGTGTCCAACCCGGACGCGGCGGCGGAAGAACAAGAGGTCTCGCGGTCCACTTTCGGAACGATGGCGGCGCTTTATGACGGGCAGGCGGGGGCGTTTGCCTATCTGCTTCTGATCCTGCTTTACATGCCCTGCGTGGCCGCCATCGGTGCCATCTGGCGCGAAACCGGCTGGCAATGGGCGCTGTTTGCCAGCAGCTGGACGATGGGTCTGGCCTATGGCGCGGCGGTGATGTTTTACCAGATCGCGCGGTTTGACCGACACCCGGACAGCTCGACCATCTGGATCGTGTCGATTCTGGCCGCGCTGGCGGCGGTGTTCCTGTTTCTTCGGTGGCTGGGCAATCGCCCGACGCCCTTTGCCGTGGGGGCCGAGTGACATGGCGGTGCTTCTGGACATTCGAAACTATGTGAAAACGCATGGGCAGGCGAGCCTGCTGGACCTGTCGCACAAGTTCCGCATGCAACCGGATGCGCTGCGCGGGATGTTGGAGCATTGGCAGCGCAAGGGCGTGATCCGGCGGCGCGACGTGGCCGACACCTGTGGCGGTTGCGCGGTGAAGAGCGGTTGCGGCAGTTGCGCGTCGAATGCGGCGTTTGAAACCTATGAATGGGCGGGGGCTTAGCCCTTCCAGTCCAGCGCAATGGGTCGCGCGATGCGCAGAAGATCCACCGCCCGCGCCGCGATCTGATCCACCACCTGATCCAGTGTGTCCGGCAGCATATAGAACGCAGGCACCGGTGGCAGGATGATCGCGCCCATCTCGGTGGCCTGCGTCATGTTGCGCAAGTGCGCCAGCGTCAGCGGTGCCTCGCGCGTCATCAGGACCAGCGGGCGGCGTTCTTTCAGCTGCACGCTGGCGGCGCGGGTCAAAAGGTTGTCATCCAGCCCGTTCGCGATGGCGGCAAGACTGCGCATCGAACAGGGGGCGACGATCATGCCATCCACGGGGGCGGAGCCGGAGGCAATCGCCGCGCCGATATTGCCGCGTTCGTGGGTCCGGGTCGCCATGGCGGTAATCCGGTCCAACGCGTTCGCGCCGCATTCCTCGGCCAAGGTGCGTTCGGCGGCGGCGCTGATGACAAGGTCGATCTCGGCCCCGATGGCGGACAGATGGCGCGCGGTGGCAAGGCCGAGGGCCGCGCCCGAAGCGCCCGCGATGCCCAGGACGACGCGGCTCATCCGCCCAGCCCCGGCAGGTGCCGCGCCAGAAGGTCGGCGGCGAAGGCCGCGTCTTCGGGGTTGGTCTGCATGACCTCGCCCCATTCGCGCGTGGTTTCCACGCCGATCTTGTTGGTGGCGTCGATGCCGATCTTGCCCGCCAGCCCCGGTTCGGGCGAGGCGAAATCAAGGTAATCCATCGGTGTCCTTTCCAATATCGTCACGTCGCGCGACGGGTCCATCCGCGTCGCCATGGCCCATGCGATGTCATCCCAATTGCGCGGGTCGATGTCCTCATCCACCACCACGATCATCTTGGTATAGCTGAATTGCGGCAGCATCCCCCACAGCGCCGTCATCACCCGCCGTGCCTGACCCGGATAGCGTTTGTCGATACTGATCACCGCCATGCGATAGGACGCGGCGGCAGGCGGCAGCCAGAGGTCGCGGATTTCCGGGATCTGCGCCCGGATCAGGGGCAGGGCAAGACGGTTGAACACCTCGCCAATGATCGCGGGCTCGTCCGGCGGGCGGCCGGTATAGGTGGACAGATAGATCGGGTCTTTGCGGTGGGTCAGCGCGCTGACCTGCATGACGGGGAAGGGGTCGACCTGGTTGTAATATCCGGTGTGGTCGCCGAAGGGGCCTTCGGGCGCGGTTTGGGTGTGATGAACCCAACCTTCGATCACCATTTCAGCGTCGGCTGGCACCATCAGGGGGACGGTCTTGGCCGCGACCAGCCGGGGCCGCGCGCCGGAAAAGACACCGGCGAAACCCAATTCCGAGACCGTTTCGGGCAAGGGGAGGGCGGCAGAGAGCAGCGTGGCGGGGTCAGCCCCCAATGCAATCGCCACGGGCATGGGTTCGTTCTGCGCGGCCCATGACCTGTGATGCGCCGCGCCACCGCGATGCGCCAGCCAGCGCATGATGATCCGGTCGCGGTCGATGACCTGCGCACGGTAAACGCCCGCGTTGTAACGGTTCACGTCGCTTGCGTCGCCGCCATAAGGGCGGGTCAGAACCACGGGCCATGTGATCAGCGGGCCTGCGTCGCCCGGCCAATGGGTCTGGATCGGCAGGGTGGACAGGTCCACGTCCCGATGCACCTCGGCCTGCACGGGGGCGCGGCGCATGATCTTCGGGCGGGTGGCAAGAGCAGCTTTCAGCATCGGCCAACGCGACAGCGCATCGCGCATCCCGTCGGGCGGCGTGGGCGCGCGCAGGGCGGCCAGGAAGGCACCCATCTCGTCCAGCTTGTCGGGGGTGATGCCCAACCCTGCCGCCACCCGTTCAGCGGTGCCAAACAGGTTTACCACGACCGGATTGTCCGACACGCGCCCGTCATCCAGCACAGGCTTGTCGAACCGCAGAACCGGCCCGCCACGTTCCAACACCGCGCGGTGCACGGCGGTCATCTGGTGGCGCACCGACACGGGGTCAGGCACGGCGGTCAGATCACCCCGCGACGTGGCCCAGTCCAGATAGGCGCGCAGGGTGGGAAAGGGGGGCAGGGTGCGAATGGTCGGCTCCTTTCGGCTGATCATTTACCGCTATCACCGCGGTGTTTGCGCGCAATTGACCTTGGTCAAGTTGCGCCGCGCTGGGGCTGTTATCAAGGACGGGCGTAAACACCCGTTTGCACGCATTCAAGAGGTGCGCCATGCATGATCACGCCGTTCAACTTCCTGTTTTCCCACGCCTTCCGGCCTTTGCCCTGCGCGGATTGCCATTGACGCCCATCGCGCTGGCGCTGGGGGCCTTTGCCCGGCGGATGGCCGCGCGGCACCCGTCGATGTTCAAGCGGCTGGGCGACTATGGCAACCTGCGCTTCGTGCTGGACCCGACCGACCTGCCGGTGACGTTGCTCTTGGAGCCGCGCGCGGGCAACCCGCGCCTGCGCTTGTCGCGCCAGCCGATGCAGGGGGATGCGCGCATCGCCGGGCCTTTGTCCGGGCTTCTGGGCATGGTGCATGGGGCTTATGATGGCGATGCGCTGTTTTTCTCGCGCGATCTGGTGATCGAAGGCGACACCGCCGCCGTTCTGGCCCTGCGCAACGCGATTGACGACGCCGAACTTGATCTGGCCGCCGAGGCCGAGGCGATGTCCGGTCCCTTCGCCGCACAGGTCAGGCGGCTGATCCAACTTGCAGAAACCCGAACCGGCGTGGCCCTGTCGCGCCACGAGGAGGGCCCCCTTTGGTAATGGAAATCGTTTGCCCCGCCGGCACGCCTGCATCGCTGCGCGCGGCTGTGAAAGCGGGGGCGCACACCGTCTATTGCGGTTTTGCCGATGAAACCAATGCGCGCAACTTTCCCGGCCTGAACTTCGACCGGGATGAAATGCGCGAGGGTGTGAAATTTGCCCATGACCACGGTGCAAAGGTGCTGGTGGCGATCAACACCTATCCCCGCGCGGGGGCCGAGGCGATCTGGCACCGCGCGGTGGCGGATGCCGAGTCGTCCGGCGCCGATGCGGTCATTCTGGCCGATCTTGGTTTGTTGGCTTACGCCGCAAAGCACCATCCCGGTCTGCGCCGTCACCTGTCGGTGCAAGCGGCGGCGGCGAATGCGGATATGCTGAATTTCTATGCCAGCGAGTTTGGTGTCAAACGCGTGGTCCTGCCCCGTGTGCTGTCGGTGCCCGAGATTGCCGCGATCAACGCCGAAACTGAGGTCGAGACCGAGGTGTTCGTCTTCGGCGGCCTGTGCGTGATGGCGGAAGGGCGGTGTTCGCTGTCCTCCTATGCCACCGGGTTGTCGCCCAATATGAACGGCGTCTGTTCCCCCGCAAGCCATGTGGAATATCACGACGATCACGGCGCGCTGTCGGCCAAGCTGGGTGGGTTTACCATTCACAAGGTCGGGGCCGACGAACCTGCGCCTTATCCCACGCTGTGCAAGGGCTGTTTCAGCGCGGGCGACGCCACCGGGCATTTGTTCGAAGATCCCGTCAGCCTGAACGCCGAGAAGCTGATCCCGCAACTGGCCAAGGCCGGTGTCACCGCGTTGAAGATCGAAGGGCGGCAGCGTTCGCGGTCCTATGTCGCGCAGGTGGTGCGCAACTTCCGCGCCGCCGTCGAAGCACAGGCCGCCGGGCGTCCGATGCCCGAAGGGATGCTGGCGCAACTGACCGAAGGGCAGGCGGCAACCGCCGGTGCTTATAAGAAAACCTGGAGATAACCCATGCACCTGACCGTCGGACCGAACCAGTTTTTCTGGAAAGCGGATGCGTGGAGCGCGTTTTATGACCAGATGGCCGCCGCGCCCGTTGAGCGTGTGGTGCTGGGCGAGCTCGTGTGTTCAAAACGCCTGCCGTTCTATCAGGACCGTATTCCGGGCGCGATTGAAACGCTGCTGGAAGCGGGGAAAGAGGTCGCGGTGACCTCGTTGGCGCTGGTCACGTTGAAACGTGAACGCAAGCTGACCGCCGAGCTTGTTGAGGCAGGTGTCGAGGTCGAGGTGAACGACCTGACCATGCTGGCCTATCTGCCGAAGGACGTGCCGTTTTCGGTCGGGCCGCTGGTCAATGTCTATAACGAAGGCACGTTGGCGTGGCTCGCGGATCGCGGGGCGACGCGGATCTGCCTGCCGCCGGAATTGCCGTTGGAGTCGGTCACGGCTTTGGCCGCCGAGGGGGCCAAGCGTGGCGTCACGGTTGAGGTGTGGGGCCACGGGCGGTTGCCGCTGGCGATCTCGGGCCGGTGTTACCACGCGCGACTGCATAAGCGCACAAAGGACAATTGCCAGTTTGCCTGCGAAGACGACCCCGACGGGCTGACCGTGCGCACGTTGGAAGATCAGCCGTTTCTTGCCATGAACGGCGTGCAGACCCTGTCGGACAGTTGCGCCAGCATGGCCAACCAGTTGGAGGTGCTGAACAAGGCTGGCGTGAATGCGCTGCGTCTGTCGCCGCAAACCGGCGATTTTTTGGGCGTGTGCCAGGCGTGGCGCGACCGGATTGACGGTCGGATCGACGCCGCCGCATTGTCCGACCGGCTGGAAACACTGTCAGGCGGGATGCGCCTGTCGGACGGGTTTCTGACGGGTGCGCGCGGCGCGGACTGGTCGCGCGCCAAAGAAGGAGAGGTTGCATGAGGATTGCCTGTATCGCCGCCAAGGGGCGGGGGGAAACAGACCGGCTGATATCCGAGGCCGCCGCGACGTTGGAGGCCGAAGGCTTCTTGCTGAACGGGATCGTGAAGGTGTTGCAGGACATGCCCAAAGGCGCGCATCACTGTGATATGGATGTGCGGGTTCTGTCGGACAACCGCACCATCCGCATCACCCAATCGCTGGGCGAAGGGTCCGAAGGGTGCCGCCTGAACCCCGAGGCGATTGCCGAGGCGGTCGCCGCCGTCGATCGGGCCAGCAGCCAGAATGCGGACGCTTTCATCCTGAACAAGTTCGGCCCGGAAGAGGCCGAGGGACGCGGGTTTCGCGCCGCCATCGCCGCCGCATTAGAGCAGGGCATTCCCGTTCTGGTCGGGCTTGGCGGGGGCGAGGCCAGTCGCAAGGGCTTTGCCGAGTTTGTGGGGGACATGGCCGAAACTCTGCCCGCCGATCCGGATGCCATTCTGACCTGGGTGCGTGGCTAAGACGTCAGGCCGACGCCGCCTTGTGCGAATCGGCCAGTTCGGCCGAGATCGCCGCGGCCACCATCGCGTCCACCCCAGCCAGCTGGCTGATCACCGGCAATACGCGGCCTCTGAAGGCGCAGTCGCCCAGCTCCCTATGAACGTCCTCGCGCACGTGGTCGCCCTCCATCGCGAAGAAGGGCAAACAAAGGACATCGCTGGGCAGGCTTTTGGCGACCTCTGGAATGGTGGGGGATTGTTCCAGAAATCCAACAGAGATGTCCGCCCCGCCAAGTGCGCCAGCCAGCAGGTCGGCAAAATCATAGGTGGCGCGCGCCGGGGCGTGTCGCCCGCTGCCAGAGCCGTGGGCGACCAGCAGCAAGGGGTCATCCTTGCCCAGACCCTCGGTGCGTAACGCTGCGGCGGCCAGACCGGGCAGGGCCGGGTCCATGCCGAAGGGGGTCATCACCTCGTATGGGGCATCGCCCAGCCGTCCGGCCAGACAGGTGCGCACGAACCAGCCGTCGGACATGAACAGCGGATAGACCACTGCGCCGGGGGCCATCCTGTCAAGCTGGGCTTCCAGCGCGCCGGGCTTGGCCAGCGTCGCCGACCCAAGACGAAGACCGGGGGCCTGGGCCTGAACGCCCGCGACATAATCGGCCAGCGCGACCTCGGCCGGGTCGGGCGATGACGGCTGCCCGTGCGAGACGATCAGGGCGTCGATATGGTCCAAGGGCTGGCTCCTTTTCCAGGCGCTGGCGCAAGTTCAGTGGCTGGTGCCTTCTTCGAAGGTGATCTTGTTCCAGACATTGTATTTGCCTGAAGGCTTGCGCATGGGCAAGCGTTTCACGATCTCCAGCGTCTTGGCATCATAGACCAGAACCTCGCCGTCGTCTTCCCAGACCGAGACCAGCGCATGGCTGCCATCCTTTGTGAACTCCACATGCGCCACCGTGGCGCCCGGCACGGGTTGCAGGGTCTTCACGATTTCCAGCGTTTCCTTGTCGATGATGTGCATCTTGTCCTTGTTCGGGCCAAAGAACACGTCGGCCCAGACGTAAGGAGAATTCTTGTGGCTGCGCATGAAGAAGCCCGGCCCTTCGGTTTCGATCCGCTTCACGGTGTCCCAACTGTTCATGTCGATCACCGACACCACGCCTTCTTTCAAGTGCGGTGTGGCCATGACCTTGGTGTCGTTCCAGTCCCATGTGATGCCCGAGCCAAGATGCGGCATGCCCGGCAGGTCCAGATCGGCCACTTTCTGACCGATCACAAGGTCGATGACCAATCCGTCCTCGCCTTTGCGGGACGCGCCCATGATGTGTTCATACTTCTGATCGAAGAAGAAATCGTCCAGATAGTCGGGCGTGGTGATCTTGCGGATCGGGAAGGGGGTGTCCTGCTTGGTCGGCCCTTCGACGCGCCAGTCATGGGTGAACCCTGCGGCAAAGATGTTCATGTCGGGGTTGTCGCTGTAGGACACTTCCCAGATTTCCGGCACATCCTTCAGGGCCAGCACGAAACTGTCGCGCGGCGGGGCCTGATAGACGGCGGACACGCGGCTGGGGGTGCCGTCCTTGCCGACGACCTGATGCACCTCGGCCACCGACAGGTCGTCGGTGGACAGGATGGTCAGCGTGTTAGGCAGGTAGTTCGCCACCGCCAGCCACTTGCCGTCGCCCGACATGGCGATGTTGCGGCTGTTCAGGCCGGCCCGAACACGGCCCACCTGTTTCAGCGCGTAGATGTCGTATTTCTGCACCCAGCCATCGCGCGACATGATGAAGACGAACTTGCCATCGGGGGTGAATTTCGGCCCGCCATGCACGGCGAAGGGGGTTTCGAACCGGTCCAGAACCGCGAATGTGTCGCCATCAAGGACGGAGACATGGTGATCGCTGGTTTCCACCGCCAGCGTGATGTTCATCGGGTCCGAGGACCAGACCGGCGCATCGACCGGCACATAATCTTCGTCCATCACGCGGCTGGCCATGATCTCGGCCTTGTTCCAGGGCGGGATCACGTCGAGCGGCGTTTTCAGATAGGCGGCCAGTTCCGCGATTTGCTCGGCGGACAGGTCTTCGCCATAGGCGGGCATCTGGGTGGTGACGCGGCCATCGCGGATCACGGCCTCGATTGTCGGGCCGCGCATCCGGGCCAGAGTTTCGGGGATCAAGGCCGGTCCAATGCCGCCCAGCCGGTTTTCGGCATGGCATTCGACGCAGTATTCCTGGTAATCCGCTGCCGGATCGGCGCTGGCCATCAAGGGCAGGGCGGTCACGGTCGCGAGGGCGGCAAGCGCCTTAGAAAAACTGGTGTTTCGGGTCATTTCTTTTGCCTCGGAAGGGGGTGACTTCCAGCCGGTCGGCCTCGGTCACGCCAATTTCGTCATTCGTCAGATAGCAGGCCGGATCTTCGGCCCAGGGATCGCCTGTCACCTGCAACGCGCGGATACGGGTGTTGCCGCCGCACACGTCTTTGATCGCGCAGGCCCCACAGCGGCCTTTCAAGGGCCGGGGGCGGGTGCGCAGGGTGGCCAGCATCGGGTCATCGCCGGTCCACAGTTCGGAAAACGGGGTCTGTTTCACGTTGCCGATGGTGTAGTCCGACCAATAGGTGTCGGGATGCACCTTGCCCAGGAAGTCGATATTGGCGACGCCCATGCCCGACGAGTTGCCGCCCCAGGCGACCAGGTGGTCGCGCAGATGGGCCACCTTGTCGGCGTCGAAATGCTCAGCCGCCCATTGCAGGAAATAACCCGCATCGGCATCATTGTTGCCGGTCACGATGTCCAACTGCCGCCCGCCCGAGGCGCTTTCCCACGCGCGATCCAGCAGCAGGTCCATGCCCTTGCGGGTCATGATGTGATGCGCGTCCTCGCCCCGGTTCTTGTCG
>JAUHWP010000194.1 GCA_030424645.1 Alphaproteobacteria bacterium | reverse complement strand
GAGCTTGAGCTGTCGGTCCGTTCGGCAAACTGCCTGAAGAACGACAACATCGTTTATATCGGCGATCTGATCCAGAAAACCGAAGCCGAGATGCTGCGCACCCCGAACTTCGGCCGCAAGTCGCTGAACGAGATCAAGGAAGTGCTGTCGGGCATGGGCCTGCACCTCGGCATGGATGTCGAGGAATGGCCGCCTGAAAACATCGAAGAGCTGGCCAAGAAGTTCGAAGACCAGTTCTGATCGGAGCATTCCCAGCAAAAGTGGGAACCGGTTTTGCGGTTCGGGAATGCGACCACTAAGACTTTCGGGGCCGTGAAAAACGGCCCCGCAATGCCCGCCTGATGCGGGGAACACTCGGGCAATCCCGCCCCAAGGAGAGGGACCGACACGCATCGGTTCTCGGACAAAGCATCGCTCGTTCAAGAGCACCAAAGAAGGATAAAGAAAATGCGTCACGCTCGTGGTTACCGCCGCCTGAATCGCACCCATGAACACCGCAAGGCGATGTTCGCCAACATGGCGGGTTCGCTGATCGAACATGAACAGATCAAGACGACCCTGCCGAAAGCCAAGGAATTGCGCCCGATCGTCGAAAAGATGATCACGCTTGCCAAACGCGGTGACATTCACGCCCGTCGTCAGGCCGCATCGCGCCTGAAGCAAGACCAGCATGTTGCAAAACTGTTTGACGTTCTTGGCCCGCGCTTCGCAGACCGCAAGGGCGGCTACGTGCGCGTTCTGAAAGCCGGCTTCCGCTATGGTGACATGGCGCCGATGGCGATCATCGAATTCGTTGACCGCGATGCAGACGCCAAAGGCGCTGCTGATCGTGCTCGTCTGGACGCGGAAGAAGCTGCCGACGCCGCCGACGAATAAGAACATTCCCGATAAGGGTTTTTGAAACCCCGCGCTTGTTTGCGCGGGGTTTTATATTTGTGGCGCAATCGAATTACGTTTGAAATACCACTTAATGCTGCGAAAATCAGTCGAAACAATTTAAGGTTGTTTGACTCCGGTGCAACTGTCTAAAAGGATAGGTGTGGGGATTGGGGATGCAAACCATGGTCGAAGATTTTGGCCTTGATCAGGGACTGGCCAAGTTGTCTGACTTGGCGCCGAAGGGCTATGCGCTGGGGCTGCACATTCGATATGCCTCGGCCCATATCATGATCCAGACCTATGACCCGCGCTGGAGCCAGCTTTACACCGAGAAGGGGTATATGCTGGCAGACCCGATGGTGTTCTGGGGGTTCGGCAATGAGGGCACCATTCGGTGGAGCGACCTGAACCTGCCTGACCCGCATGGCATCATGTCCCAGGCCGCCGGGTATGGCCTGAAATACGGCGTGGCCGTGTCGCATGGGCCAACCTCGTCGCGGACGATCGGTGGCTTCGCGCGGGACGACCGCGAGTTCACGGATGATGAGATCAGCAAGATTCACAAACTGGTTGTCGACCTGCACGAAAAATCTACGCCGCCCGAGCAACTGACCTCGGCGCAGCGGATGGCGTTGCGCCTGATCGCCAAAGGCAGCCGCCATGCCGAGGCCGCGGCGCTGCTGGGCATTTCGGAAAGTGCCCTGAAGGCCCGGTTGCGCAGTGCGCGCGAACGGTTGTTCGTGCGCACAACCGCCGAAGCCATTCAACGCGCGCAGGAATACAACCTGTTGTGACCGCGTGCTGCGTTTTCGTCTTTTAACCAAGACGTCCACCACCTAGATTTGGTCTATGGCAGACCTGTTCGACAACGACCCCGCGACCAAAGCGTCGGAAGGTGGGAAAGACGCTCCGCGCCCCTTGGCGGACCGGCTCAGGCCGCGGGCGCTGTCCGAGGTGATCGGGCAGGAACAGGTGCTTGGTCCCGACGCGCCGCTTGGAACCATGCTGGCGGCGGGCAGCCTTGGGTCGTTGATCTTCTGGGGGCCGCCGGGTGTCGGCAAAACGACCATAGCGCGCCTGCTGGCGCAGGAAACCGACCTGCATTTCGTGCAGATCAGCGCGATTTTCACCGGCGTGCCCGAGCTGCGAAAAGTGTTCGAAGCCGCGCGCCACCGGCGGTCGAACGGGCAGGGCACCTTGTTGTTCGTGGACGAGATTCACCGTTTCAACAAAGCGCAGCAGGACGGCTTCCTGCCGCATATGGAAGACGGCACCATCCTTCTGGTTGGCGCGACGACCGAGAACCCATCCTTTGAACTGAACGCCGCCGTGCTGTCGCGCTCACAGGTGCTGGTGCTGACCCGGCTGACCCTGGCTGACCTTGAGCGGCTGGCCCAACGAGCCGAGAAAGAACTGGATCGCCCCCTGCCGCTGACCGGTGACGCGCGTGACGCGTTGCTGGAAATGGCCGATGGCGACGGGCGCGCGCTTCTGAACCTGATTGAACAGATTTTCGCGTGGAAGGTGGATGGCAAGCTGGATGTCTCTGGCTTGTCCACCCGCCTGATGAAGCGTGCGGCGATCTATGACAAATCGGGGGACGAGCATTACAACCTGATTTCGGCTCTGCATAAATCGGTGCGCGGGTCGGACCCGGATGCGGCGCTTTACTGGCTGGCGCGTATGCTGGAATCGGGCGAAGATCCTCGCTTCATCGCAAGGCGACTGGTGATCGCAGCATCAGAAGACGTTGGCAACGCAGACCCACAGGCACTGTTGATCGCCACAGCGGCATTCCAAGCCACAGAAACGATCGGCATGCCGGAATGCCGCATCAACTTGTCTCAGGCCACGACCTATCTGGCCTGCGCCCCAAAATCCAACGCCGCCTACAAAGCCATCGACGCCGCATTGCACGACGTCCGCAACCAAACCGTACTACCAGTGCCCATGCACTTGCGCGACGGGCACTACAAAGGAGCCGAAAAACTGGGTCACGGCAAGGGCTACAAGTACGCTCACGATTCGGAAGACGGCTGGGTCGCGCAGGATTACCTTGGCGTCGAAAAGCAGTATTACGAACCCGTCGCACGAGGTCACGAAGTTCAATTTCTGGACTGGGTCAACCACCTCCGCCAACGACGAGCAGAAAAC
>JAUHWP010000074.1 GCA_030424645.1 Alphaproteobacteria bacterium | reverse complement strand
CCTGGAACAGCAGGCGCTGCTGGCGAGCGAGCACGTACCGCAGGAGGGCAAACCGGACAAGATTCTCTATACCCTCACCGACGCCGGCTACGCGGCGCTGGACGAATGGGTGATGGGCACCAGCGCGTTTCGCGAATCGAAAGACGACCTGTTGGTAAAACTCTACAACCTGTCACCGTCAAACCGGGAGCACCTGGCAGAAGAGCTCGAAGCGCGCCGGCGCTCGGTCGAAGAAAAGCTGACGCTGTACCGGCGCATCCGGGAGCGGCACTACGCCGAGCCGGCCAGTCTGTCGCTGCGCCGGCGCGGCATCTACCTGGCGCTGCTGGCCGGGATTGGAAACTGCGAGGCCGCGCTGTCCTGGCTGGACACCTGCACCGGGTTACTGGATACACCGGACACAGAATAACTCTTTACCTCTGCCGGGCGGACGAACAATCTGCCCCTGACTGATCGATTACTCTGCAGCCTTTTCAAACCCGGTTTCCGCCAGCGTTTTCACACGCTCTATCGCCTCATCGGCGATGAAATCGAACATCGTCACACCGGTGCTGGCCATGCTCGGCAACAGTTCGTGATACAGCGCGCGATCATCGGCATCCAGTGCGTCCTGCACCGATTCCAGCGCCGGCATCTGCACCTGTGGGTTCTCGGCGGGGTTAAGAAAGAGATCGCTGATAACGATCTGGCTGAGCCAGCGCGAGACCATCACGACTGTGTCGTTGTCCAGGCCACCCTCGCGCAGGCTGCGCATCAGCACCAGCGTCAACTGCATCCAGCGCGGCGACATGATCGGTGCGGTCCCCACCAGCCGGATCGACACGGCATTGGGTTTCAACTGGTCGTGCATGGCGCTCATCCAGCGCCGGGCCTGAACGTGCCACGGCAGCCCCGTCATATCCGGCAGCGTGATTGCCTCCGACACACGATTCCCGATACCCAGCACGAGGTCGCTCTTGTTGCGGAAGTGGTTGTACAGCGCCATGGGGGCGCAACCCAGATGACGCGCCACCCCGTTCATCGATAAGGCCTTGCCTTCACAGAGCTGCGCAAGCGCCGCATCGAGAATGATGTCGCGCGGGAACTCGACCGACTGGGGAGCTGAGCGGCCGGGCCGATCCAACAATCAGACTTATGAATCCGAGGCCGGTCGCGCCTCGGGAAACGCGTCGAAATAAAACGCGAAGCGCTCGCGCAGCTGCGCAGGGTCCACACCAAAGTGCGCCTTGAGATCGTAGACCACCCTGCCGTAGTCATCGCGGTGCTCTTCGACAAATCCGCTCAACTCGGCGCGCGCCTGCCCGGTCATCGGCAGCGCGGCCTTTTGGTAAATTTTCTCAACCCAACTCACATCGTCTCGGATAAGCTGCGTAAACGGCACGTCGATACTTTGCTCAGCCGGCAGTGAATCGCGATCGCGCACACAGGCGCGCAGCAGGCGTTCGACACGCGCCGTCCAGTATTCCATTAACTGCTCCGTCATGACCTGCTTGCGATTCATCCGCTGGCCGTAGGCCAGCATCGTAACCGCCGACTGGATTACCGCCACCGGATCGCGATGCGTAATGGCAATCGTCGCATCGGGAAACACCTTGTGCAGCACCGGCAATTGCTCTAGGTGCTGCGGGCACTTCAGCACCCAGCGCACCGGGCGATCCGTGCCGCGCTGCTGCCAGAGCAGCAGTTTGAGGACGTCGCGCATGTACTCGTACTGGTAGGTCTGGTCTTCAGCGTAGTAGGCATCGCGCCAGCGCGGCGAGTACGCCAGCCACTCGTAGTTATAGGAACCGAAGTTCGGCCCCATCAACTCCAGTTCCTCGTGGATATGATCCGGGTTCATCGGGTGCATGGCCGCCACTAGCGGCGTGACCTGCTGCATCCCCTGCCACGCCTCGTCACAGCGTTGGTAACGCGGGTCGGTGCCATCGGGCAGCAGCGCCTCGCCGGGCGTCGGCACCGGCTCGTAGGATTCCCACAGCGGCAGCGCACGCAAGCGCGAATCAGCCGCCATGAGATTGAGCAGGTGGGTTGTTCCGGAACGCGGCAGGCCGGCCACGATAATGGGCTTTTCGATTTTGATATCGAGTATTTCAGGGTGCCGGCTCCAGGTGTCCTGGATCAGCAGCCGGCTGCTGGCATGCTTGACCAGGATATTGCGCAGGTTGAGCCGGGCGACGCCCGTCATCCCGTCATCGGCGTCCCACTCGTCGCACAGCAGGCTAAGCCGGGGCAGGAAGTCCATGGGGCCCCAATCGCTCAGGCCGGTCTTCTGCTCTGCCTCGGCCATGATCGAGCCGGGTTCCAGCACCGTCGTGAGGGTCTCCCCGTAATCGAGTGCAGCCTGCTGGATCTCGGTGTACACAGGATCGCGTAAATCATCGATATGAATATCGCCGCTCATCGCTTCTTCTCCCAGTAACGATCAGGCAAAACGCAGGGGGCCGGTACTGCCACCCCTGAGCAACTTGCGCTGGTTGGTCAGCCAGCCTTCCAGCCAGAAATTACCCGCAGCCGCGGGATCGCGCAGCAGCGCCTCGTGCACCTCAATGGCCAGCGCGCGCGCATCGGCATTGTCAGGTTCGGCGCCCATCACGATGTCGAGCAGGTGCAGCGCCTGCTCGTGCTCCTCGCGCTCGTACTTCTGTCGCGCCCGGGAGACGAGCGCGGCTGCACCGGCCAATTCCAGCACATCGGCGTAGACCGAGGTGCGCGGTACGGCGTAAAGCTCGGTGGTGGATTCATGGTAAAACCAGCCGGCGTAACTTTCCCAGATAGCGCGAACTCCCCAGGACACCTTGCCGTAACCCTGGCCCACCTCGCAGGCCTCGGGCAGGCGAATGTCCTGCATCAGCTCGTACACCGTCTTGCCCTCGTTCATGCCGCGCACCACCTCGTCGTGCACATAATGCAGTGCGTCGCGGATGGCTGTCACCTCTTCGGCGATAAGCGCCCTGCCCTCAACCGGACCGTGGTGCCCGTACAGCACCACCTCGGGCTCGAGGTCCAGCACCCGCTGCGCGGCTTCAGCGCAGACCAGCGCATCGCGGTAGCGGTCGCCGCGAATCGTCACGAGGTTGGGGAAATGTCCAAACGGGCAGCCGAAGATATTTCCCGTCAACAGGATGCCGTGCTGCGGCAACCAGACCAGCAGCGAATCGTTGGTTTCGGCTCCCTTGACGCCCAGCAGGACGATGTCGAGGCCGCAACCCGCGCCATCCTTGCCAACCCGGTGCCCGCATGACCGATAAATCCCCCCTCACCCATTTCGACGCGGACGGTCAGGCTCATATGGTCGATGTTTCTGACAAACCCGTCACCGATCGCGTGGCACTGGCCGAAGGCTTCGTGAAAATGACGCCCGAGACCCTGACGCTGGTCATGTCCGGCACGGCCAGGAAGGGCGACGTGCTGGGGGTTGCGCGGCTGGCCGGGATCATGGGGGCGAAACGCACGTCGGACCTGATCCCGCTGTGCCATCCGCTGCCGATCACCAAGGTGGCGCTTGAGCTTGAACCGCAGCCGGACCTGCCCGGCATTCGCATCGCCGCGACCGTCAAGACCGGCGGTCAGACCGGGGTCGAGATGGAGGCGCTGACCGCCGTGTCCGTGGCCTGCCTGACCGTCTATGACATGCTCAAGGCGGCCGAGAAGGGGATGGAGATCACCGGCATTCGCGTTCTGCGCAAAGAAGGCGGGAAATCAGGTATCTACGAGGCAGATTGATGATCACGGTGAACGAGGCGTTGGACGCAATCTTTGATCTGGTCACGCCTTGTGGAACCGAAGAGGTGCCTTTGGCCGAGGCTGCGGGGCGCACCCTGGCCGCCCCCGTCACCGCCACCCGACTGCAACCGCCCTTCGCTGCATCCGCCATGGATGGCTATGCGCTGAACGGTGTCGAGGCCGACCCCGAAGCGATGTTCCGCGTGATCGGGGAAAGTGCAGCCGGGCATGGGTATGGCGGCCCTGTTGGCCCCGGCGAATGCGTGCGTATCTTTACCGGTGCCCCGATGCCCGCAGGCGCGGACCGGGTGATCATTCAGGAAGATGTCAGCCGCACAGGCGACCTGATCACGCTGGCCCGGCAGTTGGACAAAGGTCCGCATGTGCGCGCCGCGGGCGCCGATTTTGCCCCCGGCGACACCATCCCTGCCCCACGCGTGCTGTCCCCCGCCGATCTGGCCTTGGCGGCGGCGATGAACGTGCCCAGCCTGACCCTCACCCGCAAACCCGTCGTGGCCCTTCTGGCCACCGGCGACGAGCTGGTCATGCCCGGCGAGGAACCCGGCCCGGACCAGATCATCGCGTCCAATTCCTTTGGCCTGAAAGCCCTGATCGACGCCAATGGCGGTCATGCCCGGATGCTGCCCATCGCCCGCGACAACGCGAACAGCCTGCGCACCGCGTTCGATCTGGCCGCAGACGCCGATCTGATCGTGACCATTGGTGGCGCGTCTGTGGGCGATCATGACCTTGTTGGCGACGTGGCAGCCGAAATGGGGATGGAGCAGAGCTTTTACAAAGTCCTGATGCGCCCCGGAAAACCCCTGATGGCCGGGCGGATGGGCGACGCGGTCATGATCGGACTGCCGGGCAATCCGGTATCTTCGATGGTGTGCGGCCATGTCTTTCTGGTGCCTGCCCTGCGCGCAATGCTGGGGCTGGGTGCGGCCGCCGCACCGCGCAAAACGGCGATCCTGTCAGCCCCCGTCAAAGCCAACGGGCCACGCGAACATTACATGCGGGCGCGGGTCGAGGGTGACGAGATCATCATTTTCGACAGCCAGGACAGCGCGCTTCTGAGCGTGTTGTCACAAGCCAACGCATTGGCCGTTCGCCCCCCATCGGATCCGGCGCGCAATGTGGGTGAGCAAATTCAGTATCTACCCATCTGAGGCGACTTTCCACTCCGACTTTCCCGTCCTGCGTGCTCGGTTGACACAAACAGGGAACAGGGATAGAACATTTCTTGAACGCCCCGCAACGAGGGCCTTTCAAAGCTGACCTGACATCGCGGCTTTGAGACAGGAAATGACGGAGGTCGAAGAGCATGTTGACACGCAAACAGTTGGAACTTCTGGATTTTATTCACAAGCGGATCCAACGCGACGGCGTCCCCCCGTCTTTCGATGAAATGAAGGAAGCCCTGGATTTGCGTTCGAAATCGGGGATCCACCGTCTGATCACGGCCCTGGAAGAACGGGGCTTCATCCGCCGCCTGGCCCACCGGGCCCGCGCGATCGAGATTGTGAAACTGCCCGAACCGCTGGAAAACGCGGGTCGCGCCGGGTTCGAGCCGCGGGTGATCGAAGGCGACCGTCCTGACCGCACACCGCCAAGCGCGATCCCACTGGATGGTCTGGGTGTCAGCGATCTGCCCCTTCTGGGCCGCATCGCCGCCGGTGAACCGATCGAAGCGATCACCGACGGGGCGCAACATGTCTCGGTGCCCGAGAACATGCTGGCCACCGGGGGGCGTCACTATGCGCTTGAGGTCAAGGGCGACTCGATGATCGACGCGGGGATCAACAACGGCGATGTCGTGGTCATTCGTGAAACAAGCCAGGCGCAAAACGGCGATATCGTCGTCGCGCAGGTGGATGGCTATGAAGCCACGTTGAAGCGGTTTCGCAAGACGGATGGCATGATCGCGCTGGAAGCTGCCAACCCGGCCTATGAAACACGGCTTCTGCCGGAAGGACAGGTCAAGGTGCAGGGCAAGCTGGTTGGGCTGATCCGCACCTACTGATCGGTTGTCGGCAGCCGCTTTGAACGGCAAAAGGGACGCGACCATGGCGCGTCCCTTTGTTTGTATCGTCGGAGTTTACGTCGCCGGCGCTTGCATAACCGAAGGACGGAATGCGTCAGCCAAGCCCTGACAGTTTCTTCTGCAATTCGGCCAATTGCTTCTTGATGGCGTCAAGCTCCTCGCTCGACCCGGCATCGGTTTTCTTCGAGGTTTCGTCTTCATCCTCGGACGCGCCGGTGCCACCGGGGAAGCCGCTCATCATCGCTTTCATGAAGGCTTCTTGCTGCGCCTGCATCGCTTCGAAGCCCGGCATCTGTGCCATCGGATTTCCCATGGCCCCGAAGTTTTCCATCATCTTTGACTGACCGTCGCGCAGCATTTCGAAACTCGCGGCCAGAAATTGCGGCACGACACTTTGCGCCTGCGTCGTGTACGAGCGCACCAGATCGGTCAGCACGTCGACCGGCAAGACGCTTTCACCGCGGCTTTCGTGTTCCGCAACGATTTGAAGCAGATACTGGCGTGTCAGATCGTCCCCGGATTTCAGGTCGATGATCTGCACTTCGCGGCCATCGCGGATGAACCCGGCGATGTCGTCCAATGTCACGTAATCCGAGGTCTCGGTGTTATAAAGACGCCGACTGGCATAGCGCTTGATCAGCAGCGGTTCTTGTTTCTGAGCCATGATACCTCCTTGCAGCAATTCGGCTTGCTGCACTGCAAAAGCCTAGCAGCGCGTGCATCAAAGGCAAGCGTTTTGACCAAATTTTACGTGAGGACACGCAACGCCGCAGAAACGAAAGAAGGGCGAGCACAAGGCTCGCCCTTCTGGAATAGGCCGGACAGGGAGGTTGGTATCCGGCGATATTCGCTTACTTGGCAGTCGCTTTTTTGGCGGCTTTCTGCACTTCGTCAGTGGCTTTCTTGACAGCAGCCTGAGCGTCGTCGCCCATTTCTTTGCCGGCAGCCATCAGCAGCTCAACGGTTTCAGCCTGAACTTTTTTCGCAACTTCAGCGAAAGCAGCCATGTTTTCGGCAGCCAGCTCGGCCTGGGCCGAAGCGAAATCGGTGACAGCTTTGCCGTAATCGGCTGCTTCTTCTTTTGCGGTGGTCACGTCGCCCATTTTGGCCAGGGTTTCTTTGGTCCATTTGGTCGAGATTTCAGCCGACTTGTCGGCAGCTTGCAGAGCAACTTTCGACAGTTTTTCGCCCAGGGCAGCCTGGTTTTTGAAGGCGTCTTGTGCAACCGACATGTCAACCGGGAAGTTGCCCATCAGGTCTTGGAACATCTTGGTGTAATCTTGCGTCTTGGTCATTGTCTTTCTCCGTGGTTTGGCACCGGGAGGAGATCGGCGCCTGAATTTGTCATGAGGAGAATATGTATGCTGCAGTGCAGAAAATCAAGCTTTTTCTGCACTGCAGCATGTAACACTTTTAAGTTGTTGAAAATCAGGTATTTGGTTTTGCCACAACATAGGTGCCGGGTGCTGGCGCCAGAGGTTTGTGCGACGAATCGCCAATCTGTCTGGCCTCGACCTGCTTGCCGGATCGCTTGGACAGCCACGCCCCCCACCGGCCCCACCATGACCCTTCGTGGAAGCTGGCGCCTTCCATCCAGTCATCCGATGCCGCAGGCCAGTCATCGTTTGTGTAGTGACCGTATTTCTTCTTCGAGGGCGGATTGACGATCCCCGCGATATGACCGCTTTGCGACACGATGAAGGTCTTGTCCTTCGAACCCATCTGCCGGATGCCGTCGTATGACGACTTCCACGCGGCGATATGGTCGGTTTCACAGGCGATGGCGCAAAGCGGCACATCCACGTCCTTGATCGACAGGTGTTCCTCCAGCAGTTCGAAATCGCCCTTGGCGAACCGATTGTCCTGACACAGGCCGCGCAGATACTCGACCGTCATCTTGGCGGGCAGGTTCGTGCTGTCGCCGTTCCAATACAGAAGATCGAAAGCGGGGGGCGTCTTGCCCAGCATGTAACTGTTGATAGCCGGTCCATAGATCAGATCGTTTGGCCGCAGGTATGAGAAGGTCCGAGACATGAAAAAACTGTCCAGATATCCTTTGTCGGACACTTCTTCCTCGATGCCATCAACGAAGTCATCGTCCAGAAAGACGCCCACTTCGCCCTGATCCTCGAAATCCGTCAGGGTGGTGAAGAAGGTGGCGGAGTTCACGCTCTTGTCACCACGCGCCTTCATCAGCGACAGGGTCAGCGACAAGGTGGTCCCGGCGATGCAATAGCCGACCACGTTGACCTTTTTCTGCCCGGTGATCGCCTTCACCTCGCGCATGGCGGCCAGATAACCGTCTTCGATATAATCCCCCAGCCCCACATCGGCATAGCTTGCATCCGGGTTCACCCAGCTGACCACGAACAGCGTGAACCCCTGATCGACGATCCATTTGATCAGGCTGTTCTGTTCTTTCAGGTCGAGGATATAGAACTTGTTGATCCACGGCGGGAAGATGATCAGGGGTGTCGCATGAACCTTGTCGGTGGTGGGCGCGTATTGGATCAGCTCCAGCATCCGGTTGCGATAGATCACCTGCCCCGGCGTGGTGGCGATGTTCTTGCCGACCTCGAAAGCGCTTTCATCGACCAGCTTGACCAGCAACTCGCCGTCATTCGCTTCAAGATCGGCGACCAGGTTTTCCAACCCCTGCACCAGCGACTGACCGTTGGTTTCCACCGCACGCTCCATTGCGTCGGGGTTGGTGGCCAGAAAATTCGTCGGGCTCATCATGTCGATGATCTGCTGGGTGAAGAACTCCATCCGCTTGGTGTCTTCGGGGCTCAACCCCTCGACATCCTTCAGCGCGTCTTCGATCGTCTGCGACGAAAGCAGATACTGCTGCTTGATATAGTTATAGTAAGGATGGGAATCCCATAGCGGGTTCGAGAAACGGCGGTCTTTCGGGCCGGGATCTTCGGGTGCCTTGAATTCACCGCTTGCCAGCGCCGCCTGCGCTTCGATGGCATGTTCTAGGGCCTTGGACCAGTATGAGACCTGATGTTCGAACATTTTCGACGGGTTTGCCATCATGTCCGCCCAGATCGTGCCCGCCGCTTTGGTATAGAATTCCTGCCCCGGCGCCTGCAGGCTGGGGCGCACCGGCTTGCGATGGGCCATGATATTTGCCAGTCGCTTCGAAAGCTCTTCGATGCGGGCGAGATTGTTGTTCAGTTCACTCAGTTCCTGGCCTTTATTAACTTGGTCAGTTGTCATGGAACAAATTCCCCCCTATGCTTTTCGCAGTTGCAGCATCGTGAAAACTGCATATGAGTCCAACTATGCGAATGCAGTGCGTAAAAATCAAAGGCTAATATCTCATGCGATATATGGCGACCTATGACCTGATCGAAACGATCCGTAACACGAATCAATGGCTGGGCGCGACCGCCGCGGCGATGGGATCATACCCGGCGACGGCCCTGGTGCCCAACCCGTTCTTCCAGATCATGGCCGCCTGGGGCGAAGTGACCGAGCGGAGCTTCGAGCGAATGGTTGCCAAACCCGACTGGGGCATTCTGAGCGTGGTCGGCGAAGACGGTCGCGATCACGTGGTTCAGGTCGAAAAGCTGGTCGAACGCCCGTTTGGCGACCTGATCCAGTTCAAGGTCGTTGGCCGGGCCGAGATGAAGCGCCGCGTTCTTCTGGTTGCGCCCATGTCCGGCCACTATGCCACGCTGCTGCGGTCCACCGTTGCCAGCCTGCTGCCGGATGCGGATGTATATATCACGGACTGGCACAACGCGCGGGATATTCCGGTCAGCGAAGGCAAGTTCGACATCGAGGACTACACGCTCTATCTTGTCGATTTCATGCGCCATCTTGGCCCCGACATCAACGTGGTTGCCGTGTGCCAGCCCGCGCCGCTGACCCTGGCGGCGACCGCTTATCTGGCCGAGCTTGACCCCGAGGCACAGCCCCAGACCCTGACCCTGATCGGTGGCCCCATAGACCCCGATGCCGCCGCGACCGATGTTACCGATTTCGGCCGTCGCGTCACGATGGGGCAGTTGGAAGGTCTTGCCCTGCAACGGGTCGGGTTCAAGTACAAGGGCGTCGGGCGGATGGTCTATCCGGGGCTGATGCAACTGGCCGGCTTCATGTCGATGAATGCCGAAACCCACAGCAAGGCCTTTTCGTCGCAGATCATGCGGGTGGCCAAGCACGAAGCCTCTGAGAACGACAAGCACAATCGTTTCTATGACGAATATCTCGCCGTGATGGACATGACGGCAGAGTTCTATCTTTCCACGGTCGAACGCATCTTCAAGAAGGGCGAGATTGCCAAGAACCAATTTGTCGTGGACGGTCACAAGGTCAATATCGGCGCCATCACAGACGTCGCCGTCAAGACTGTCGAAGGCACCAAGGATGACATCACCGCACCGGGTCAGTGCATCGCGGCACTTGACCTGCTGACGGGCCTGCCTGCGGACAAGAAGGCCAGCCACGTGGAAGATGGCGCGGGCCATTACGGCATCTTCGCCGGGAAAAGCTGGCGCAACAATATCCGTCCGCTGGTTCTGGACTTCATCGACCAGAACACCGGACGTCATGCCACGCAGGCCGCCAAGAAGCGCGCCAAGAAAGCAGCAGCCAAGGCGACCAGGCCCGCGAAGCTGAAGGTGGTGCAAGCCGCCGGGAAATAATCCGACCTTTTCAGGTAGCGGTTAAGGCGCACCCGGCGGTGCGCCTTTTCTTTTGTTGCGACACGGGTTCGATCAACGCAGTTCCAGCGGCATATCAAGCCATGCGCGCATCCCGATATTCACCTGCTGCGGCACCTCGACCGTCGGCAGATGCCCGGCATCGGGCAGGATCACCAGTTCGGCACCCGGAATAAGCGACGCCATGGTCTCGTGCCGCTTGGGGGGTGTCAGCCCGTCATGGGCCCCGCACATCACCATCGTGGGAATTTTCAGCCGTTGCAGGCTGCGCTGCGCGTCGGGGCGCCGTTGCAGCGCGCGCGATTGGCGCACGAACATCCCCGCCCCCAGCCCATGCGCCATATCATAAACCAATGCCATGACCGCCTCGCGCCCCGGACCTGGGGCCATGTGATCGGCCGACAGGCTTTCCGCCATCGCCTCGTCCAGCCGGCCGGCACTGGCGCGCACGATATGCGGCTCGCGCCATGCCGCCTGCGCGGGTGTGTCCGGCAACGGGGTGGTCGAGATCAGCGCCAGGCGCGATACCCGGTCGGGGGCACGGCGCACGATCTCCATCGCGACGATCCCGCCCATGCTCAGCCCTGCCAGCGCAAAGCGCGGCGGCAGGTGATCCAGGATATGCCCCGCCATATCGCGGATTGTTTCGCCATGCACCGGAGGAGCCACCACGACGATATGATCCCGCGACAAATCTTCGATCTGCGGGCCGAACACCCGTGCATCGCACATCATTCCGGGGATCAGAACCACAGGTTCCTTCATCACATGCTCGTTTGTCTGTTTTGCCTCGCCCGGAACTTTGGCGCGCTGGCGGACATTGCGCAAGCGCTATCGCCGCGAAGCCGGAAACGCGCGCGTGTCAGCCGCGCGCCAACACCACCTTGACCATCTTCTGAATGGTCCGCAGGCATTCGTCGTCCGAAAACCTGTGATCGGCCCCCTTGACCAGCGTCAGACGAATGTCGCCGCCTTTGACATGCTCCAGCAGTTTCACCGCCTGCGCGGTGGGCACCGCCGTATCCTCGGTCCCTTGCAGGAAGCGCACGGGAATGTCGAGTTGAAGCGGGCTGCGCAACACCAGATGATCACGCCCATCCTCGATCAGGCGCTTGGTGATGATGTAATCCTCGTCATACTCCGACGGGATCGACAGGAAGCCTTCGCGCTCCAATTCGGCCTTCTGGGCGTCCGAGAACCCTGCCCAATAGCCATCTTCGGTAAAGTCGGGCGCGGCGGCGATGGTGACAAGGCCCATCACCCGATCCGGGCGGGCGCGGGCCAGAAGCAGCGATTGCCAGCCGCCCATGGAACTGCCGACCACCAGCACCGGACCGTCGATCAGGCGGTCCACCACGGCCAGCGTATCTTGGTGCCAATCGCCGATGCAGCCATCCGTGAACGCACCCGAGCTTTGCCCGTGACCGGAATAGTCGAAGCGCAGGAAGGCGCGGCCCTGTTCTTTTGCCCATGCTTCCAGCGCAACGGCCTTGGTGCCCTCCATGTCCGATTTCAGCCCTGACAGGAACAGGATGGTCGGCCCCTGCCCGTCGGTTTTCACATAGGCAATGCGGCGTTCCTGCGCGGTTTCAAGATACTGTATATCGGCCATGGTCTTTCCCGTCTGCTGCGTTGGGGCAAACCATACCGGGCGTGAAACGCGCTGCAATCCCCAACTTTGCCCGGAAGCCGTTGACAGCCGTGCGCGCAAGGTTCAAAACGCGCCCACACATAACCCGCAACCGGGCGTTCCGTGGGCGCCAAAACGACGAGGAGAAGGCCATGAGCCAGATTTCCCTTACATTTCCCGACGGCAATTCGCGTGACTATGATGCAGGTGTCACCCCTGCCGATATTGCCGCCGGCATTTCCAACTCGCTGGCCAAGAAAGCCATCTCTGCGACCGTGAACGGCAAGCATTGGGACCTTCAGTGGCCGATCAACGACAACGCCTCGATCGCCATTCACACGATGAAGGACGATGAACAGGCGCTTGAACTGATCCGCCACGACTTTGCCCACGTGATGGCGCGCGCCGTGCAGGAAATCTGGCCGGATGTGAAAGTCACCATCGGCCCGGTGATTGAACATGGCTGGTATTACGATTTCGATCGGGAAGAGCCGTTCACGCCCGAAGACCTTGGCCGGATCGAAGCCAAGATGAAAGAGATCATCAACAAGCGCGAGCCGGTCACGACCGAGATCTGGGAGCGCGACCGCGCCGTCAAGTTCTATGAGGCCAATAACGAGCCTTACAAGGTCGAGCTGATCGAAGCCATTCCGGGCAACGAGCCTTTGCGCATGTATTGGCACGGCGACTGGCAGGATTTGTGCCGGGGTCCGCATTTGCAGCAAACCGGCCAATTGCCCGCCGACGCATTCAAGCTGATGAGCGTCGCGGGGGCCTATTGGCGCGGTGACAGCAACCGTGCCATGCTTCAGCGGATCTATGGTGTGGGGTTCCAGAACCGGGAACAGTTGAAGAAACACCTGCATATGCTGGAAGAGGCCGCCAAGCGCGACCACCGCAAGCTGGGCCGCGAGATGGACCTGTTCCATATGCAGGAAGAGGCCCCCGGCCAGGTGTTCTGGCACCCCAACGGCTGGACGGTCTATACCGCGCTACAGGATTACATGCGCCGCAAGCAGCGCGCCGGTGGGTATAACGAGATCAACACCCCGCAGGTCGTCGACCGCAAGCTGTGGGAGGCCTCGGGCCACTGGGAGAAATACCAGCACCACATGTTCATTGTCGAAGTGGACGAAAGCCGCGACGGCGAAAACGACGATGCCAGCGCAAAGAACAAGGACCAGACCCGCATCAATGCGCTGAAACCGATGAACTGCCCCTGTCACGTGCAGGTCTATAACCAGGGCATGAAGTCCTATCGCGATCTGCCGTTACGGCTGGCCGAGTTCGGGTCTTGCGCGCGGTTCGAACCTTCCGGCGCGCTGCACGGGATCATGCGCGTGCGCGGCTTTACCCAGGACGACGCGCATATCTTCTGCACCGAGGACCAGATTCAGGAAGAATGCGCGCGGTTCATCGATTTCCTCGCTGATGTCTATCGCGAGCTGGGCTTTCCCGAGTTTGAAATCCGTTTCGCCACCCGCCCTGAAAAGCGTGTTGGCACCGACGAAAGCTGGGACTACGTCGAAGGTGCGTTGGAAAACGCGATCAAGGCGGTCGGGCGCGACTACACGCTGGAACCCGGTGACGGTGCGTTCTATGGCCCGAAGCTGGATTTCTACCTGACCGACGCGATCGGCCGGGTCTGGCAATGCGGCACCTTCCAGGTGGACCCGAACCTGCCCGAGCGGCTGGGCGCCAGCTATGTCGGGGCCGATGGCGAACGCCACCGCCCGTTCATGCTGCACCGGGCCTGCCTGGGTTCGTTCGAACGCTTCATCGGCATCCTGATCGAAAACTGGGAAGGCAAGCTGCCCTTCTGGCTGGCCCCGCGTCAGGTGGTGGTCGCCTCGATCGTGTCGGACGCGGACGAGTATTGCCGCGAGGTGGTCGCCACGCTGAACGCGGCGGGGATCCGGGCCGAGGCTGACCTGCGCAACGAAAAGATCAACTACAAGATCCGCGAGCATTCGGTCGGAAAAGTGCCGGTCATTCTGGCCTGTGGCATGAAAGAGGTCGAGGATGGCACGGTCTCGGTCCGCAGGCTGGGCGAAAAACATACCAAGGTGCAGCCTTTGGACGAGGTCGCCGGGATTCTCGCAAAAGAAGCGACACCGCCCGATCTTGTATATGCATAACGCAGCTCACCATGCCCCCGCGCGCCGCGCGGGGGTTTTTTCGTTCGATCCTGCGTTACAAATTCTCACACCGCCCGTGATTGGCGCAGCTTGATGACCCGCGCGTTGTAACAAACCCCGTGTCATCGACGGATTTACTGTAATTTTCTGTATCATTCAGGCTCGCAGAAATAATTAATGCACCCACCGGCACGTCGCCCGGCGCGCTGGAACCCTTTGAAACAGGGCTTTCTCTGCCCTTGGCGTTGCAGATTGGCGCGCCGGGCAGCCGACGACACCCGTTCACTCCCGTTAACGGCCCCGTGAATTACGCGTTCGTGAGTGGAGCGTGTGAGCGTCCCTATCTTACCTTTCCCCTACCGCCCCACCGAGGAGCGGACAAAGGAACTGAAAGGAAAACTCGATGTCCAACAATATGAAAACCGTTGCCGTTCTTGGCGCAGTCTCGGCCGCAGTTGCGGCCAACGCCGTTCCGGCGTTCGCCCAGGACGATCAGGAAAAGTGCTTTGGTGTGGCGCTTGCTGGCCAGAACGACTGCGCCGCCGGCCCCGGCACCACCTGCGCGGGCACATCCACCGTCGATTACCAGGGCAACTCGTGGAAGCTGGTTCCCGCCGGAACCTGCGAGACCATGGAAATCACCGACGCAGCAGATGGCATGAACCGCATGGGGTCGCTGGAAGCGCTGGATCGCGACCTGCCCGCCAGCTGAATAGGGCCACAGAATTGGGTTCTGGCCGGAAGGCCCGGCCGGAACCACCCCAAACTAGCGCGTGGTCCTGAAGCCATGCCGCTTTTTCCTCAGACCTGATGGAGCATCCCATGCTTGAAATCGCTCATGACAATACGCTGCCGAATGGGGCCGGTGTCGGGTATAAACCGCAGCATTTCAATGCCCTGATCGACAATCCGGGCGCGGTCAGCTGGCTGGAAATTCATGCCGAGAACTATATGGGCGATGGCGGGCGGCCACTGGCGCAACTGCGCCATCTTGCCGAACGGTTTCCGATCTCGGCCCATGGGGTCGGGCTGTCCATCGGTGGCGAGGTCCGACTGGATCCCGAACATCTGGCCCGCCTGAAGGTGCTGGTGGATTGG
>JAUHWP010000193.1 GCA_030424645.1 Alphaproteobacteria bacterium | reverse complement strand
TCTCAGAAAGCTTGGCCATTTCCCGTTCCAGATGGGACACGATGTCATCGGCCACCGCAACGGTCAGCACCAGCCCTTCGTCGATGGCGCTGAAAAACCGAAGCTCGCCGGTCGCTTCGACCTTCTGGATCGAACGCACATGATACCGCCCGCCGACCTGCACCATCACCGGACTGGCCGCGAACACGAAAGGGGACAGTTGACCGGGATCCTTGCCCACCATCCGCGCATATTCCGCCGCAGCGGGTTCGGCATTGATTTCGCGCACCAGCCGCGCCTCGGGGTCCGCGCTGGTGACGACCATCCGCGTTTCGGTGGGCAGAAAATGATCGAAGTGAAACACCTTGATCCGGCAGCGCGTGCGAAACACCGTCAGGATCGAAGCCCGCTGGTGAAACTTCCCACCATGGAAAATCGCGGTTTCGGTGAAGTTCAGCCCATCCCCGGCCGACCCGCCGAAAAGCTGCACCGTGCCAAGGGCCGGGTTGATCAGGGAAACGATCCTGTCCTCGTTCCGCGCCAGCCCGTCATTCAGAAGGAACGCAAACTCGCTGGACCAGTCCGGGGCCTGCCGTGCGACATCGTTCAGCTGATCAAGGACGCGCAGCGGCACCGCACGCTGGGCTTCTTCATCCGTATGGTCGAAAAACTGCACCGAGGCACAGAAATGCGCCGCCGGAAACCCGACGGCAACAATCTGATTTTCGGAAATGCCGTCAGGCGTGATCTCACCCGCGGTCGTGCAGCCGATCACCGTGATCCCGTCGAAAACCCTGTTTAGCGCCTCGGCGGTGACATCGTTCAGATACTCGGGTGACAGGAACACAGCGACCAGTGCAAAGGTGGCATCGCCCAGTTGCGCCCGCAAATCCCGCACGGCGGCAAGGCTGTCGGTCTTGCCCGATGAGGCCCGCTGCACCATGCGGCCAAAATCAGGCAAGGCAGATTGTGTCTGACGCGGTGCTGTCACGGCCACCGGCCCCCTTCGTGATCCTTCAATCAGACCACCTTATCCGAATTCGCAATCGTGTCGAACTTGGCTTTCTGCGCGACCAGAACCGCCTGTGTCCGGCTGTGCACGCCCAGCTTGCGCAGGATGGCGGTCATATGCGCCTTGACGGTGGTTTCCGCGATCGACAGCTCATAGGCGATCTGCTTGTTCAGCTTGCCTTCGCAGATCAGCCGCAGGATGCAGGCTTGCTGCGGCGTCAGGGACGCAAGCCGCGCAGGCGCATCATCCGCGTCCGACCCGCCATTATCGACCGGGGCGATATAGTCGGCGGGGGTATAGACACCGCCGTCCCGGATCTGGCGGAAGGCTTCGGTGATCATCGCCTTGTCCGAATCCTTCGGAATGAAGCCCGAGGCCCCCGCATTCAGAACACTGGTCACGATGGCGCTGTCCGACAGGGATGACACGACGATCACCGGCGTGTCCGGGATCGCCGTCTTCAGACGCACCAACCCGTCCAGCCCGTCGACATCCGGCAGGTTCAGGTCCAGAAGCACAATATCCGGGGCGTCCCCGTTCTTCAGAATGGTCAGGGCCTCGGTCAGGTTGTTGGCCATGATCACCTCGGGCACCGACAATGCGCCGCGCAAGGTCATCGACAGCGCTTCGCAGAACAGGGGGTGATCATCGACGACCAGAACCTCGTTCAGTGCGGGGCGATGCGTTGGTTGTGGGGAAGCCATGGAAACGGTTCCTTCTTCAGGTGCTTCATCCAATGCTAGCACAGTTCTTTTTCCCCTGCCTTGCGACCAAAGACGTAGGGCGGCAACCATGTCATTATGCACCGTCATGCCCGATGTCCGAACGAAAAACACGCGCCCGGGGACCGGACGCGTGCCTGATTGTCATGATATGTGCGGGGATCAGTTGGCCTCGGCCAGTTGACGCGGCAGCTTGAAGGTCCAGAGCATGCCGCCCTGATTCAGATAGCTGACCTCTTTCGCAACCTCACCGCCCCAAAGCGGCACTGCACCGCCCCAGCCCGAAATGACCGAGACATATTGCTCGCCATCCTGTTCCCAGGTGACCGGCTGGCCGACGATGCCGGACCCGGTTTGGAACGACCACAGCTCTTCGCCCGTTTCGTCGTCAAGCGCCACGAAACGACCCTCGGGGGTGCCGGTGAACACCAGCCCGCCGGCAGTGGTCATCACACCACCCCACAGCGGGGCGGGGTTCCTGAACTCCCACTTGATCTCGCCGCTCAACGGGTCGATCGCCTTCAGCGACCCGATGTAATCCTCGAACAGCGGCTTGATGGTAAAGCCCGCGCCCAGATAGGCCGCGCCCTGCTTATAGGAAATCGGCTCGTTCCAGATATCCATGCCCCATTCGTTCGACGGCACATAGAACAGTCCGGTGTTCTGGCTGAACGCCATCGGCATCCAGTTCTTACCCCCAAGGAACGATGGCACGGCGAAGATGGTTTCCCCCTTGTTGCCTTCGGTCGCGGCAGTCGGGTCGCCGGGGCGGTTATCCTCGTTGTAGATCGGGCGCCCGGTCTCGTCGATGCCGGATGCCCAGGAGATGTCTTTCACGAAGGGGTGGGCGGACACGAACGACCCGTCCTCGCGGTTCAGAACATAGAAGAACCCGTTCCGGTCGGCAGTGGCGAAATAGTCCTTCCCATCCTGACCGGTGAAGGCGACGACCTCGTTCACACCGTCAAAGTCCCAGCCTTCGCGCGGGGTGGTCTGAAAGTGCCACTTGATCTCGCCGGTTGCCGGATCAATCCCAAGTCGGCTGGCGGCATAAAGGTTGTCGCCCTTGTTGCCGTCCACCGGTGTGCCCGCGTTGCGCAGGTGGCTGTTCCACGGGGCCGGGTTGCCTGCCCCGAACACCAGCGTGTCGGTATCGGCGTCATACGACCCGCCCAACCAGGTTGCACCGCCACCGGTCTTCCACATGTCGCCGGGCCAGGTCGCGTTCAGCTCGCCGGTCATGGTGCTTTCTTCACCATTCAGTGTGCCCATGTGCCCTTCGATCACCGGGCGGGTCCAGACAAGGTCGCCGGTGTCGGCATCGCGGGCCTGCACCTCGCCGACCACACCGAATTCCCCGCCTGAATTGCCGGTGATGACAAGGCCGTTCACGATCAGGGGGGCGGC
>JAUHWP010000073.1 GCA_030424645.1 Alphaproteobacteria bacterium | reverse complement strand
ATCCGAAACGCCCATATATCCAACATGTTGAAACTGATCCCCATCCTGCTTCCGGTTCTCTATGGGCTGGTGCTCTATCATTTCTCGGTCTGGCGCACTCATCGCGAGTTGGACGCGCAATCGACACGGCTGGCCGACCCGAAGCTGAAGGCGCTGACGGACCGGATGGCCGCGTCGCTGGATATCGCCGAGATCCCCGTCCATATCTATGAAATCGAGCCGGTGAACGGACTGGCCGCGCCGGACGGGCGGATTTTCATCACCCGCGGGTTCTTCAACGAATATCGGCAAGGGCGCGTGTCCGCCGAGGAAATGGCCAGCGTGATCGCCCATGAACTGGGCCATGTGGCGCTGGGACATTCGCGCAAACGGATGATTGATTTCGCGGGGCAAAACGCCATGCGCACCGTGCTGGCGATGATGATCTCGCGCCTCTTGCCGGGGATCGGGGTCTATATTGCCAATATCCTGACCCGGCTTGTCGCCGCGGGCCTCAGCCGGGGCGATGAATATGAAGCCGATGCCTATGCCACCGCGCTTCTGATCAAAGCCGGCATCGGCGCGGGGCCGCAGAAATCGCTGTTCGGCAAGCTGGATGCGCTGACCAAGAACCGGGCCGGCGTCATGCCCGCCTGGTTGATGAGCCACCCGAAGACCACGGAACGCATTGCCGCGATTGAAAAAAACGAGGCGAAATGGGTGCGGTGACAGGGTAAGGGGCGTTGCCCCTCTGCGCGTTGCGCATTCACCCCAGGATATTTTTGGCCAGAAGAAGCCGGATCAGGGACGTGCGTCCAACGCCTTGCCCAATCTGGGCAGGCGTGCCTTTTTCATCAGGCGGCGGATTGTCCAGTCTTCACCCGACAGGGTGCGGGCCTGGTCAAGCACCCGGTCGGCCACGCGGCGGATCCGGTCTGGCGTCTGGTCGAGGAAGGCGCAGAGGAGCAGGTCGGGGTTCTCGCGGCGCAGACCTTCCTCGGCCAGGATGTGGCGCGGGAAGTCGGCGTTGTTCAGGGTCAGAAGCACATCCGCGTGTCCCGCGATGGCGGCGGCCAGCACGTGGATGTCATGTTCGTCGGGCAGCCAAAGCCGCCTGAGGTCGCCGTCACGGGGCAGGATGCTGGCATCAGGCCAGCGGTCTTGTAGAAGCGCGATTTCCGCGCGGGCAACGGCATCCTGATCGGGGCCGAGCCTGGCGGCGGCACGCGCCCATTCCTCCAGGATGCGTGGTGACCAGAGCGGGGTGAAGCAGCCTTCGCCCGCCGCACCCAGCACCATTTCGCGCATCACGGTCGGATAGAGGACGCAGGCGTCGATCAGCACTTTCATGGCAGCAGGCGAAAGAACAGGGCCTTGAGATAGCCGCTTTCCGCCAGCTGCGGGTGCATCGGGTGATCGGCCCCTGCAAACCCCGTATGGATGAGCTGACTGGTGCGCCCCGCCCGGCCGATGCCCCGGATCGAGGCCGCCCGGAACTTGTCGATCGAGGCGGCATGCGAGCAGGAACACAGGCCAAGATAGCCGCCGGGCGCCACAAGGGGCGCGGCCAGACGGGCAATCCGCTCATAGGCGCGCAGCCCCGGTTCAAGCGCCTTTTTCGACGGGGCAAAGGCCGGCGGGTCGCAGATCACCACGTCGAACTGCTGATTTTCTTCCGCCAGCGCGGTCAGCATGTCGAACGCGTCCCCCTGCGCGGTGGTGAAGCGGCCGCCCGCCCCCATTTGGTGCGCACCCTCCTCGGCCAAAGCCAGAGCCGGGGCCGAGCCGTCCACGGCAACGGCCTGCGCAGCACCCGCCGCCAGCGCGGCAAGGGAAAAGCCACCGACATGCGAAAACACGTCCAGAACGCGCGCGTCGCGCGACAAGCTGGCGGCGAAGGCATGGTTCGGGCGCTGATCGAAGAACAGGCCGGTTTTCTGCCCGCCGGTCAGGTCGGCCATATAGGTTGCGCCGTTCATCGGAACCGCCACGGGGGCGTCGGGTGCCTGCCCCAGCAGCACCGCGCTTTGGTCATCCAGCCCTTCCAACGCACGGGCGCGGCCCGAGGCGTTCTTCAGGATCGTCGTCACGCCCGTCACCTCGGCAAGCGCGGCGGCAAGGTCATCCAAGAGCACCTCGGCCCAGGCGGCATTGGGTTGGATCACCGCGATGTCGCCGAAGCGATCAATGATGACGCCGGGCAACCCGTCCGCTTCGGCATGGACAAGGCGATAGAACGGCGCGTCATACAGCGTTTCGCGATGCGCCAGCGCCGCGGTCAGCCGCGCCGCCAGCCATGTGCGATCAATCACCGCCTCCGGGTTGCGGTCCAGCATTCGGGCGACAATCCGCGAGGTCGTGTTCACCGCAACCGTGCCCAGCGGGTCACGCCCGGCGTCTTCCAGACGCGCAATCGCGCCCGCGCTGATCTTTTTCGTACGCCGGTCCGTCACCAGTTCGTTGTCAAAGACCCAGGGCGCGCCATGACGAATGGCACGCGCATTGGCCTTGGGTTTCAGGCGGATCGTTGGGCAATCGGGTGATTGTGGCTCGGCCATGTGCTATCATCCAGTTTTCTGACAAGATCCTGCCTAGCCTGCCCCCATGCACAAGGAAACCCGGAAATTGGAAGTTGTTAGCGCTATCATGATCTGTTAGAACCCCGCTGAACCCAACCGTCAATGCCATCCCAGCACGATGAGGAACAGGAACGCAGCCATGACCCTGAACAGTGATCTTCTGAAGGTAACCGAACGGATCGTCGCACGCTCGAAAGACACGCGGCGGGCCTATCTGGACAAGATCAATCGCGCCGCCGAGGACGGGCCCCGCCGCGCGCATCTGAGCTGTTCGGGGCAGGCCCATGCCTATGCGGGGGCCGGGCAGGATCAGGACCGGCTGGCCGAAGGGCGCGCGCCCAATATCGGCATCGTGACCGCCTATAACGATATGCTGTCCGCCCATGCGCCCTTTGCCACTTTTCCCGGCCTGATCAAACGCGTGGCCCGCGAAGAAGGGGCGACGGCGCAGGTGGCCGGTGGCGTGCCTGCCATGTGCGATGGCGTGACGCAGGGCGAAACCGGGATGGAGTTGAGCCTGTTTTCCCGCGATGTGATTGCCTTGGCCTCGTCCGTGGCGCTAAGCCACAACACCTTCGACGCGGCGCTGTTTCTGGGTGTCTGCGACAAGATCGTGCCGGGTCTGGTGATTGCGGCGGCCAGTTTCGGGCATATCCCGTCTGTCTTTCTGCCCGCCGGTCCCATGACCTCGGGCCTGTCGAACGACGAAAAGGCCAAGGTCCGCACCCAGTTCGCCACCGGAGAGGTTGGGCGCAAAGAGCTGATGGCGGCCGAGATGGCGGCCTATCACGGCCCCGGCACCTGCACCTTTTACGGCACTGCCAACACCAACCAGATGTTGATGGAGTTCATGGGGCTGCACCTGCCGGGCGCATCCTTTGTCACCCCGCATACCGATATGCGCGATGCCCTGACCGCAGAAGGGACGCGCCGCGCGCTGGCGATCACCAAGGACGGAAGCGCAGGTTTCACCCCGGCGGGTCACGTTCTTGACGAAAAGGCTTTCGTGAACGGGCTTGTCGGCCTGATGGCCACAGGCGGGTCGACCAACCTTGTGCTGCACCTGCCTGCCATGGCGCGGGCGGCGGGGGTCATCCTGACCCTCGAAGACTTTGCCGACATCTCGGCAATTGTGCCCTTGATGGCGCGGGTCTATCCGAACGGTCTGGCGGATGTGAACCATTTCCACGCCGCAGGCGGGCTGGGCTACATGATTGGCGAGTTGCTGGAAGCCGGGCTTTTGCACCCGGACGCCAAGACCATCATGGGCGACATGACCCCCTACACCCAGGACCCCAAGCTGGACGGCAACCGCGTGCGCTGGGAACCCGGCCCGCGCGAAAGCCTGAACGACAAGATCCTGCGCCCGGTCGCCGACCCGTTCCAGAAGACCGGTGGGCTGGTGCAGCTTTCAGGCAATATGGGACAGGGGGTGATCAAGGTGTCGGCGGTCGACCCTGACCGGCACGTGATCGAGGCGCCCGCCCGCGTGTTCCACGATCAGGAAAGTGTCAAGGCCGCGTTCAAAGCCGGAGAGCTCGAGGGCGACATGATCGTCGTTGTCCGCTTCCAGGGGCCGCGCGCCAACGGGATGCCGGAGCTGCACGGTCTGACCCCGACCCTGTCGGTGCTGCAGCAGCGCGGCCAGCGGGTGGCCCTTGTGACCGACGGGCGGATGTCCGGCGCGTCAGGCAAGGTGCCCGCGGCCATTCACGTGGCCCCCGAAGCCGCCGATGGCGGCCCGATCGCCCGCATCCGCGATGGCGACATCATCCGGCTGGACGCCGACAAGGGCACGCTTGAGGTATTGACCGATGGCGCAGTCGACCGGCCCGCGGTGCAGGTGGACCTGAGCGCCAACCAGGACGGCATGGGCCGTGAGCTTTTTGAAACCTTCCGTCGCGCGGCCCGGCCTGCGACCGAAGGCGCCAGCACCTTATCCTGAAGGAGACAACAATGACCCCGCAAGAGGCAAGCATCGCCGCCGAAAAAATCTGCCGGTTGGCCCCGGTCGTGCCGGTTCTGGTCGTCGATCAGGTGGCCCACGCCGCCCCCTTGGCGCAAGCCCTCGTTGCAGGCGGCCTGCCTGCGCTGGAGGTGACCTTGCGCACCGACGCCGCGCTTGAGGTGATCGCCGAAATGGCGAAGGTCGACGGTGGCGCGGTCGGCGCTGGCACGCTTCTGACGTCGCAAGACGTTGAAAACGCCAAGAAGGCCGGCGCGACGTTTGGCGTATCTCCCGGCGCAACCGACCGTCTGCTGGACGCCTGCGAGGCCAACGACCTGCCGCTTCTGCCCGGTGCGGCCTCGGCGTCCGAGGCGATGCGCCTGTTGGAGCGTGGCTATACCGTGCAGAAATTCTTTCCCGCCGAAGCCGCCGGTGGCGCGCCCTTCCTGAAATCGCTCGCCTCACCCCTGCCCCAGATCCGGTTTTGCCCCACGGGGGGCGTCAGCATGAAGAACGTGATGGACTACCTGTCCTTGCCCAACACGCTGTGCGTTGGCGGGTCCTGGGTGGCCCCCGGCGATCTGGTCAAGGCCGGCGACTGGGCAGGAATCACCGCGCTGGCGCGCGAGGCGGCGCAACTGACCACCTGACCGGGGCGGCGGTGCAGGCCGCCGCCTAGAGCCATTTCAGATACCTGAAAATCGCGATCTCGACGACCAGCAACACCGCAATCGCTGCACAGAACATCCAGAACGCGTTGTCGTTTTCGACGCCCGGCATCCCGCCGATATTGATGCCCAGCAGCCCGGTCAGGAAAGACAACGGCAGGAAGATCGCTGACAGCACGGCCAGCACATAGAGGGTGCGGTTGGTCTTCTCGGCAAGTTCATTGACGATATCGTCCTTGATGACCAGCGCACGTTCCTTGGTCTGATCCAGCTCTTCGACATAGCCGATCACCCGATCCGTGGTCTCGCGCAGGCTGGTGCGCCAGGTGTCGCCCGCCCAGCCCGGCGGGTCGGACAGAAGTTCGCCAATCGCGGCACGTTGCGGCGCAAGGTATCGGCGCAGGATGACCGTCTTCTGACGCAGATCAGCGACGGATCTCCGTGTCTCGTTGGTGTCGTGGGTGGCCAGATTGCTTTCGATATCGTCGATCTGATCTTCGATGTCGTCGATGGCCGGCCCGATCCGTTCGTTCACCCGACCGATCAACCGGACATAGGTTTCCGCGATGGTGGCAGGTCCGGTGCCATGATCCAGAAGCGCGGCCAGAATGTCGCGCACGCTTTGCAGCCGTTCATCGCGCAGGGTGATCACCCGGACCCCATCCGACCAGATGCGCAAGGCGATCATGTCCTCGGATTTCTGGCCGGGGTTCAGGTTCACCCCCCGGATCACCGTGGTCAGCCCGGTTTTCCCGCGAAAGACCCGCGGTCGGGTTTCTTCGGCCAACAATGCCTCGACAGTGGCCCGCGACAAACCGCTGCGGTTGCGCAGCCAAGCCTGCGACCGGCGACTGGCACGATCCAGATGAACCCAGATCGGCCCGTCACCGCTGGTCCAGCCTTCGACCGCCGGCCAATTGGCCAATGCGCCCGAGCCGTCGCCGCCAAGCATCACCGCAAAGACCAACCCGTCATCTTCGGGCGTGTCGGTGGGTTGAAGTTCATACTCGCTCATCGGTCGTCACCTGTTTCGTATCTGCCATCGAACATATGCGCCACGGTCAGATGATCTCATCCTCGTCAAACAGGGGGTCGTCTTCAAGCTGGGTCGATATGGCCGCCATCGTGTCATCCGCCTGTTTCTGATCCTCCATCCGCGCCACGTGGAACAGGGCGTCGCCTTCGTTCACGATCGGCAGCACGGCACGCCCAACGATGATCCCCGGCAGGGTCGCGACGACCTCGGCTTCGACCTCGCCGAACGGGTCCGAGACCACGGCCAGCACCTCGCCCGGGGTGACGATGTCGCCTTCGGACTTGTAGGTGCGCAACAAGCCGCCCTGCCCGGCCCGAATCCAGCGGCTTGTGGTGCAAAAGACCGGATCGGCCTTGGGCCTGGACACGCCGCGGCGGCTGATCATGCCCTGATCCAGCAGCACGCGCAGAATGCCCATCACCCCGGCGCGGACCGACATTTCATCAAACCGCAAGGCTTCGCCCGCCTCGTAAAGCAACACATCGACCCCGATATCCTGCGCCGCCCCCCGCAACGACCCGTCACGCAGCGGGGATTGCAGCACGACCGGGGCACCGAACAGGCGGGCCATGCGACGTGTCTGGGCGTTGTCGGGTGAAATGCGGATCTGCGGCAGGTTGGTGCGATGCGCCGCGGCCGAGTGCAGGTCGATGCCAAGGTCGCAGCGCGATACGACCTGCCGCAGGAATATGTCCGCCAGACGCGATGCCAGCGACCCGGAGTCGGACCCCGGAAAACTGCGGTTCAGGTCGCGCCGGTCGGGCAGATACCGGGACCGGATCAGAAACCCCGGGGCATTCACGATCGGAATGCAGATCAACGTGCCGCGCAGGGTTTGCAGGTTCCTGATGGTCAGAAGGCGGCGCACGATTTCGACCCCGATCACCTCGTCCCCATGAATGCCCGCGCTGACAAACACCGTGGGGCCGGGCCTGCGCCCATGAATGACATGGGCCGACATCGTCACCGGCGTGTGATCAGACAGCACGCTGACCGGCAGGTCGATGGTCTGACGCGTCCCCGGCTTGACCTCGACCTCGCCCAGCCGGAACGGATCGCGCCTGGGCACTAGCCTTTGCCCTTGGTGCGGGTCGACCCGCGCTTGGCGTCTTTCTCAAGAAACTCGATGATCTTGCCAGCCACGTCGATGCCGGTGGCTTTTTCCACCCCTTCCAGACCGGGGGTCGAGTTCACCTCCATCACCACCGCGCCGTGATTGGCGCGCAGCATGTCGACGCCGCAGACGTTCAGCCCCATCGACTTGGCCGCGCGCACGGCGGTCGACCGTTCTTCGGGGGATATCTTGATCGCTTCGGCGCTGCCGCCGCGATGCAGGTTGGATCGGAAATCATCCGGCGCCCCGGTCCGCTTCATCGCGGCGATCACGCGACCACCGACCACCAGCGCGCGAATATCGGTGCCGCCCGCTTCCTTGATGAACTCCTGCACCATGATGTTCACTTTGACCCCGCGAAACGCCTCGATCACCGATTTGGCCGAGCGGTTGGTGTCCGCAAGAACCACACCGATCCCCTGCGTCCCTTCCAGAAGCTTCACCACCAAGGGTGCGTTTCCGGCCAGTTTCAGGACTTCATCCGTTTGTTTCGGGTCATGGGCAAAGGTCGTGACCGGAAGCCCGATCCCGTCGCGCGCCAGCAGTTGCATCGAGCGCAGCTTGTCGCGCGACCGGCCAATCGCCACGGATTCATTCAGCGAATAGACCTTCATCATTTCGAACTGCCGCAAGACGGCCAGCCCATAGAAGGTCACTGACGCCCCGATCCGCGGGATCACGGCATCGTAATGGCGCAGCTTTTCGCCCCGGTAATACACTTCCGGCCGACGCGACGCGATGTTCATGTAGCACCTGAGCGTGTCGATGATATCCAGCTCATGCCCCCGTTCCTCGGCCGCCTGTTTCAGACGCTGGTGGGAATACAGACCGGCATTTCGGGCTAACATGGCAATCTTCATTCTTTGTCTCCTGTCTGTAAGTTTTGGGTCGGGGTGGAGGCGGGTGTGGAAGAGGTGAGCGAGGCGACGGGCGGCCCGGCCAGATACGACCGGCGGGGGTCCACCAGCATTCTGTGCCTTCGGATCGCGCTGCGCCCAAGGATGACATCGAACTCCATCTTCTCGCGATTGGCCAGCGACACGTCAATCAGCCAATGCCGCTTGCCAATCACCAGCGTGGTGCGAACGACCAGCCGCCGTTCGGGCACGCCGCCGGTGTTCTTGATGTCGCGTTCTTCCAGAACCGGCGCGCTGATGCGGCGGGTGGTGCGGCGGTTTTTCAGCGGGATCATGAATTCGACCCAGCGGGCGCCATCGCGTTCGAACACGGTCTGGTCAACGGCATGAAGCGCCGATGTCCGCGCCCCGGTATCCACCTTGGCCGGCAGATCGAAAATGCCGAACTGCGGCAGCGCAATATGCTCGCGCCAGCCGATGATCTGTTGCGGTCGCGGCTGTCCGGGCTTCACCATGCGCGTCATTCAAGCCTGTCCTTACATCCCTGCCGACAATCGGCAAACGGGTTCGTATCCCTCATCCCCCCAAGAATACATCCATATCTTTTCACACATAGCCCTTTTCCGAAACCGGACATGACAAATGTGGGATATCTTCCGGGCAGCGCCGGAAAAAAGGGCAATGCCCCGCCGGGTCATCCGGGCGAAGGGCCGTCGGTCGGTCTTCACCACCCGCCCGACATGCTGCGCCACAGCAACGTGCCACGGCGAGCGAACTCGGATTGGGTCAACGCGCCCGTGCCGACAGCATCCGGCCGCTTCAGCGACTGTCGCAGGATCGGTCGGGTCCGCCAGGCCGCGCGCAGCGCCGCGTTCCCGTCCTTGCCCAGCACCTCGCGCGCCTCGGCAAGCGCCTGTAATCCTGCCTTGGACAGCTCTTCTATGGTTTCGCGCGCGGGCACCACGTGCCCCCGCCCCGCCGCCTTCAGTGCCGGTTGTGCCATCAGCCAGTTGGCGATGCCCGCCGCTTCGCCCAGCGATTCAAGTGCCTGATCCCTCGCGTGATCGCCTTCGAAATCCGTCAGGCCGGTTGCCTGCCCCGCCGCCAGCATCAGCGCACCCGACGTGCCGCGCAGATAGGCCCGGATCTGATCGGTCGTGCGGCGCGGCGCCGACTGGGCATCGCCTTCCCGGGCCTCAAGCATGGTCAACAAAGGCGTTGCGCGCACATCCCCCCACAGCACCAGCTGCGACAGGGGCGTTGCCACGTCATGCTTCGGGGCCTCGCGCCCTTCAGCGGCGGCCTCGATCACGTCGCGCCAGAATTGCAGCCGGATCATCGCAACCATCGGTTCCTGCGACATAAAGGGCGCGCGGGCGATTTCCAGGTTGAACGCATACAGCGGAAACAGGCGCTTCCGCTCGTCCACCTCGCCGGTCATGGTGGCCAGGAACCGGTCGGGATCGCCGTCGCGCACCATCTCGGCGCAGGCGGCAATCGGGTCGCGTGGGTTCAGCTCGATCATGCCGGGCGTGCGCCGTCACGCAACAGCTTCCAGACAATCGCATCCAGCAGCGCCTGGAACGACGCATCGACGATGTTCGGGCTGACCCCCACGGTCGACCAGCGATGCCCGTCGCGATCCTCGCTGTCGATGATGACGCGGGTCTGTGCCTCGGTCCCGCCCTGGGTGATCCGCACCTTGAAATCGACCAGTCGCAGGTCGTCGATGATGTCCTGATAGGGGCCAAGATCCTTTGCCAGCGCCTTGGCCAACGCGTTCACCGGGCCGCGATCGGTGCCGGTCTCATCCATGCTTTCCGAGACAGACAGTTTCTTCTCATCGCCGATCTTCACCACCACGATGGCTTCCGACAGGCTGACCATCTTGTTGCGCTTGTTCTTGCGCCGTTCGACCGTCACCTTGTAGCGCTTGACCTCGAAAAACTGCGGCAACTGCCCCAGCACGTCCCGCGCGACCAGTTCGAACGAGGCCTGCGCGCTGTCATAGGCATAGCCCTGATCCTCGCGTTCCTTCACGCGGGTCAGGATTTCGCCCAGACGCGGGTCGCCCTTGGGCACCTTGATCCCGGCATCGGCCAGACGCGCACGCAGGTTCGACTGCCCGGCCTGGTTCGACATCGGCACGATACGTGCATTGCCGACCGTTTCGGGCGGGATATGCTCGTATGTGGTCGGGTCTTTCAGGATCGCGCTGGCATGCAGCCCGGCCTTGTGCGCAAAGGCCGACGAGCCGACAAAGGGCGAGGCCTTGTTCGGCACCCGGTTCAGGATGTCGTCCAACTGCCGTGACAGGCGCGTCAGCCCCTTCAGGGCCTTGCGGCTGATCCCGGTGTCGAACTGGCTGGCATAGGGTTCCTTCAGCATCAGAACCGGGACCAGCGTGGTCAGGTTGGCATTGCCGCAGCGTTCGCCCAGCCCGTTCAGCGTGCCCTGCACCTGTCGCGCCCCCGCGTCGATGGCCGCCAGCGTGCAGGCCACCGCGTTGCCGGTATCGTCATGGGTGTGGATGCCCAGATGATCGCCGGGAATGCCCGCGTGTATCACCGCCTTGGTGATCTGGTGCACCTCGTCCGGCAGGGTGCCGCCATTGGTGTCACACAGCACGATCCAGCGCGCACCGGCGTCATGGGCGGCCCTGAGGCACTCCAGCGCGTAACTCGGGTTGGCTTTGTAGCCGTCAAAGAAATGCTCGGCATCATAAAGCGCCTCGCGCCCCTGCGCGACCAGATGCGCGACCGAGGCGCGGATGTTCTCGACATTCTCGTCCAGCGTGATCCCCAGCGCGGTGGTGACGTGGAAATCATGGCTTTTGCCGACGAGGCAAACCGCCGGTGTGCCCGCGTTCATCACCCCCGCCAGCACGTCATCGTTGTCGGCCGAGCGGCCCGCCCGCTTGGTCATGCCAAAGGCCGTGAAGGTCGCGCGGGTCTGGGGGGCGGCGGCGAAGAAATCGCTGTCGGTCGGGTTCGCGCCGGGCCAGCCGCCTTCGATATAGTCGATGCCGAGCGCGTCGAGCGCGGTGGCGATCTGCTGCTTTTCCGTGAGCGAGAACTGGACGCCCTGGGTTTGCTGGCCGTCGCGGAGCGTGGTGTCGTAGAGATAGAGGCGTTCGGTCATGACTTAGCTCCTTCACCCGTGGCGCTTGCGTCACGGGCAGCGCCCGACGCCGGTTCACACACCGGGGCGCTCGCGGCCCGGTTCGCCCCCGACCCGCCCCCCAGGGCGGGGGCGAAAACGCCCCCACCCTCGGGTCGTTGGCGAACCTGTGTTCTGGCAAGCATCATAGCAATCCCTCCAGATCGGCAACGTTCACATCCGAAAGCAATGAAGCAGTGCCCCCATTCACTCCGTTTGCAGATCGAGTCGCTCTTAATTCGACACCTATTGCAAGCGCTGCATCGCGTAGTGCATCTGCCGCCTCCCAAGATCTTTCTCTGCGAAATTTCAACCACTGATGCACAATTGCAAGAGATCCGTCCCTAACATCATCAGGAATTTCTCCCCACCCGATAACTGAGACCGTAGGACGGTAATCGACTCCTTCGTTCAAGAAGCGACCATCTTCTGTTTCAAAATGGAATGGCTTGGCCCAACTAGAATTAGCGATTGATTGCAGGTCAATTCCTAGAAGGTAAGCAGATGCCGTTAAGGCCTCTCTCTCATCGTTGTCGAACAACTCATGAAGACGATCAAGCGCATCCCAAGTATTCAAATCATCTGCAAGTGCTTCGAGCACTTCTTCATCAGGCGCACAGCCTTCAAATGGCACGGCAGCACCGGACCACTTCTTTAGCGTTTCTTGCGCCTCATCCGCCTTTTTAGCGGTCCAGTCCATCGGCTTGCGGTAATGCGTCCCCAGAAACACGAACCGGATCACCTCACCCGGCACGCCTTGCTCCAACAGGTCATGCACGGTGAAGAAGTTGCCCAGCGACTTGGACATCTTCTTGCCCTCGACCTGCAACATCTCGTTGTGCAGCCAGTAATTCGCGAAGCCTGCGTTCGGATGGGCGCAGGCCGACTGGGCGATCTCGTTCTCATGATGCGGGAATTGCAGGTCGTTGCCGCCGCCGTGAATGTCGAACGAGGCGCCAAGCAGGTCATGGCTCATCGCCGAGCATTCGATATGCCAGCCGGGCCGCCCCCGGCCCCACGGACTGTCCCAACCGGGCAGATCGTCGGTGGACGGTTTCCACAACACGAAATCCATCGGGTTTTTCTTGTAAGGCGCAACCTCGACCCGGGCGCCCGCGATCATGTCATCGACAGACCGGCCCGACAGGCGTCCATACTGTTTGTAGCTTTCGACCGCAAACAGCACATGGCCTTCGGCCTCATACGCATGACCCTTGGCGATCAGATCCTCGATCATCGCCACCATCGGCCCGATGAACTCGGTCGCACGGGGCATTTCGTCGGGGTCCATCGCACCCAACGCCCGCATGTCGTTCAGATACCAGCCGATGGTCTCATCCGACCGCTCGTGCACCAGCTCTTCCAATGTGCCCTTTGCGCCCGCTTCTTTCCGGGCCAGCGCGGTGGCGTTGATCTTGTCATCCACGTCGGTGAAGTTGCGCACATAGGTCACGTGCTCGGCCCCATAGACGTGACGCAGCAGGCGATAGAGCACGTCGAACACCACCACGGGGCGCGCGTTGCCCAGATGGGCGCGGTCATAGACTGTCGGCCCGCAGACATACATGCGGACGTTTTTTGGGTCGATCGGGGTAAAGACCTGCTTTTCCCGCGCCATCGTGTTGTAAAGCTTGATGTCCGTCATAATGTCCTCGCAAGTCTGCGCACGCGTATTCCCACAGAATTATCCCGGGCGGGCTTAGCAAGTTCCTGACATGTATGGAATAGAAGAACGGCCCGCCTGACGATGTCAGTGGGTAATGCAGCAGATAATGATGATGCTCATCCGTTTCATGGGCGCGACGCTATCACCCTTCCCCGCGCCTGCCAAGCGCGTTATCGTGGCCGCATGACACGCGAGACCGTGAACAGCATCTGCAAATCCCTGCCGGGCGCGGATTGGTCCGACCCGTTCGGCCCCGGCCATGACGTGTGGAAAGTCGGTGACAAGATTTTCGCTGCCATGGGGGCCGTGACCGAAGGTGTTTCGGTCAAGACGCCGGATATCGAGACCGCCGCGATGCTGATCGACGCGGGGGTGGGCACCAAGGCCCCTTATTTCCACCGGTCATGGGTCCTGCTGCCGCTGGACGCAGGGCGGGACGAGCTGACCCACCGCATTCACCGGTCTTATGCCCTGATCCGGGCCAGCCTGACAAAAAAGGCACAAGCTGCGCTGGCGCCCTTTGATCCTGACGCCTAGGCCGTGGCCGCGTTGGTCTTCGCGGCCAGAACGCCCCGCGTCCACATCTGGATGATCTTGAAAATGATCGGCAGGATGATCAGCGTCGCCGCCACCAGGCTTGCGCCCGCGACGATCCGCAGGATGTCGCTGCCCGTGACCACCGCGCCCAGTTGCATCAGGGATGAAAACGCGGCCAGCGGGAAGGTGAAGGCGCCCCAAAGCGGGCTGAACCCGGCCTTCAGAAGCCAGCGAATGCGCCCGACCAGAACGCTCAGGATCACGACGGCCAGCACGCTGAACACCAGCGCCAGTTGCGCCTCTCCCAGCAGATAGGCCCCGGTGCCCAACACGCTGGCCGGGGCCAGGTGGATCGCCAGAAGCGGGCGCAGGGGCGGCGGGATGCGGGTGCGCAGAAACTGGGCGGCGCTGGCGCCCCAGATGATCGCGGCGGCGAAGAACCCGCCCCAGAAGGCCACTTTGGCAAAGCCGACCCATCCCAGCGGCACGGCGGCCAGCGGCACCAGCACGAAGCCGGCAAACAACAGGTGCCAGACCGGGGTCACGATCCGGGCTTCGGCCGGACCGGTGATCAGCATGTGAATGACCCGCGCCGCCAGAAGCACATGCACCGTGAAGGCCAGCAGCAGCACGGCCCCTGCCAGAACCAAAGAAAACGGTTCGATCGTGGCCGACAGCAAATACCCGGACAGCACCATCGCGGCCAGACCGGCCCGCCCCGGCAATACCCGCAAATCCTCGGACAGCACGCCGGAGCGCTGCATGAATTTCATCACGTAAGCTGCAATACTGAAAAGATAAAGAAGCGTTACGGCTCCCAACAGAAGTTCACCGATGGCGTTTTGGGCAGACAGCGTGTCCGCCGCTCGCCGCCACGCCAGACCCAGCCCGAACACCCCCATGATCGGGGTGAAGACCGCCGGTGGCATCCGTTGGAACATGCGCGTCTTCGGCGGGATGGGCGGCGGTGGCGGGAAATACGGGGCTTTGGCCATGGGACAATCCTTGAACGAGTCGTGGCCCATTTAACCCGAGTGGCGGCGCAAAAAAAGCCCCACGCCAAGGTGAGATTGCCACCAGTCGCCCCGATGCCCGGGTGACGTTACGACATTCCCGCGCTGCCCCACGGCCAGTTTGCGCGGGGGGCGGCGACTGTCAGACCCGACCAGGCGGTAAGAAAGGCGCGAAGATACTTCTCCGCACCCTTGTATTTACTGAAGATAATCAGACCGTTGTAGACCATACTTGGCCATTTTCTCGTTCAGGGTCCGGCGTGGCAGGCACAGTTCATCCATCACCCCGACGATCGAGCCTTTGTGGCGGCGCATCGTGTTGTCGATCAGCATCCGCTCAAACGCTTCCACGTATTCTTTCAGTGGCTTGCCTTCGGTGGTCATCACCGGCTGCACCTCGTCATGATCCGACATCAAGAGCGACGAGATCGTGCCGGTGCCGCGTCGTGACTGCAACACGGCCCGTTCGGCGATATTGATCAACTGGCGGATGTTGCCGGGCCAAGGCGCTTGCAGAAGCTGGGCCGCTTCCTGGGCGCTGACCGTGGGGGCCGCACACCCGTATTCATCGGCGAACTGGTCGGCAAAGCCGGTGAACAGCATCAGGATATCCTCGCCGCGCTGGCGCAGGGGCGGCAAGGTGATCTTCATCGCGGCAAGGCGATAGAACAGGTCCGGGCGCAGGCAATCCTCGCAGGTCTTGCCCTGCTCTTGCAGGTTGCAGATCGCGACAACACGGGTTTCGGCAGGCGTGCCCTGATCGTTCATCCACGTCAGCAGGCGGGCCTGAAGCCCCATCGGCAGTGCCTCGATATCTTCCAGCACCAAGGTGCCGCCCCGGGCTTCCTCGACAAGGGGTTGCGCGCCGCCGTCCTCCATCGGGCCGAACAGACGGCGCGTCAGGTCGTCTTCTTCCTGCCCTGCGCAGGTCGCGACGACGAATTTCTTGCCTGCCTTGGCGCCGACCGCGTGCAGCGCATGAGCCACCAGCGTCTTGCCGGTGCCGGTTTCGCCTTCGATCAGCACGTGACCTTCGGACTGGCCGATATCCAGAATATCCTCGCGCAGGCGCGACATGACCGGCGATGCCCCGATCAGTTTTTTCATGATGGTCGAGCCATCCGACAATTCGCGGCGCAGCGCGCGCGCATCCATGGCCAGACGCCGTTTATGCGTCGCCTTCTTCGCCAGATTGGTCAGCTGATCCGGGTTGAAGGGCTTTTCAAGGAAATCGAACGCGCCGACCCGCATCGCCTCGACCGCCATGGGCACATCGCCATGTCCGGTGATCATGATGACCGGCAGAGAGCTGTCGATGCTCATCAGCTTCTTCAAGAACCCCATCCCGTCGATACCGGGCATCTTGATGTCCGAGATGATGACCCCCGGATAATCCTGCCCGATCACTTTCAACGCATCTTCGGCGGATGGATAGGTTTCAGTTTCGAACCCCGACAGGGACAACCATTGCGAAATGGATTGCCGCATATCCTGTTCGTCGTCGACGATCGCGATTTTCATTGCCTGCGCCATGGCAGC
>JAUHWP010000072.1 GCA_030424645.1 Alphaproteobacteria bacterium | reverse complement strand
AAGGTGTTCCACTCATAGGTCTCGATCTTCACGTCGAACCCCACGGCTTCAAGATCGGCCTGAATGGCGGTGCCCATGGGAATGGGGTCCAGCATACCCGATCCGCCTTCGGTCACATAGAATGTCAGCTCGGCGCCCTCGGCCCCGGCTTCGGCAAGAAGCGCCTTGGCTTTCTCGGGGTCATAGGCATAGGGGGTGAGCGTGTCGTTGTAAGCCCAGGCGAAAGCGGGCGGTGTTGGCCCGGCGGCCACCGTTGCGGTGCCTTCCAGCACGTCGTTGACGATGGCTTCCTTGTTGATCGCATAGTTTGCCGCCTGGCGAACACGCTTGTCGGCAAAGGGGCCTTCCTTGGCATTCAGGATCAGGAACCAGACATGCGGCCCGGCCTGTTCGGCCACCGAGAAATCGTCGCCCTGGAACTGGCCCAGCGACGTGGGCGGCACTTCGACCATCAGGTCGATGCCGCCGGCCAGCATTTCGGCCACGCGGGTGTTGGCATCGGTGATCGGGCGGAAGACGATGGCCTGCGTCCCGGCCTTGTCGCCCCAATAGTCATCGTTGCGTTCAACCACCACGGCCTCGTTCGAGCGCCACTCGGCGAATTTGAAAGCACCCGTGCCGACCGGATTGCGGCCGAAATCCGCGCCGTTTGCCTCGACCGCGGCGGGCGAGACCAACAGCCCGGTCGGGTATGCGAGGTTCGACAGGAACGGGGCATAGGGGGCGTTCAGGGTGAATTTGACCGTCAGGTCATCGACCACTTCGGTCGTTTCGACAGCCCCGAAGAAGAAGGCCAGCGGAAACGGGCCGGTGTCATGGAACGGGTGATTCTCGTCCAGCATCCGATCGAAGTTGAACTTCACGGCCTCGGCATTGAAGGGGGTGCCATCATGGAAGGTGACGCCGTCGCGCAGGGTGAACGTGTATTCGGTGCCGTCGTCGCTGATCTCCCAGCCGGTCGCCAATGCCGGTTCGACCTCAAGCGTGCCGGATTTATAGCGGGTCAACCCCTCGTAAACATTCACGAGTATCCGAAAATCGTTGACCGCGGTCACGGCCGCCGGGTCCAGCGATTTCGGCTCGGCGATCTGGCCAACGACCAGGACGCCCGGGGGCGTCTGGGCCTGGGCCGCGCCGGGTATCCCCGAGATGATTGCAACCGCGCCGGCGGCGGCGAGGAACAGACCCCTTCGGGTCCAGGACACGAGCTTCATCTGACTTCTCCCTGTTGGTTTTCTGCCGTGATATTTATCATGATAAATTGCATCGGTCAATTTATCATGATAAATGGGGAAAGCAGTTGGGGTGACATATGACCTTTTCGATTCTCGCACGCGATCCGCAAACCGGCGCCATCGGAGGCGCCGCCGCGACCGGCAGTCTTTGTGTCGGGGGCTGGGTGCTGCGTGGCGACGCCAAGGCCGGGATGTCCGCCAGCCAGGGGGCTGCGCCGTCGACCTTCTGGGGGGAAGATGTGCTTGCCCGGATGCGCGACGGGACCGATGCCGCAGACGCGGTAAGCCGGGTGACGTCCGCAGATCGTGGCCGCGACTATCGTCAACTCAGCGCCCTGGATTTGTCCGGCGGGACCGGCACATTCTGCGGTCTGTCGAATGAACCCGAAAAGGGCAGCCGCAGCTTCGACGGGGGCATCGCTTCGGGCAATATGCTGGCCGCAGCGGGGGTGCTGGACGCCATGGCCGATGCCTTCCTGTCAACCGGCGGGGCGCTTGATGCACGGCTGCTTGCTGCCGTTCGGGCGGCGGAACGGCAGGGCGGGGATTTCCGGGGCCTGTTATCGGCTGCGCTGCTTGTGCTTCACCCCGATCACCCCCCACTGACCTTGCGGATTGACCATCACCCCAGCGATCCCGTGAGCGCGCTGGAAGACCTGCACCGCAGGGCGACCACGGGCGATTATGCGCGCTGGGCAGAACAGGTGCCGGTTCTGAGCGACCGCGAGCGTATCCTTGACTGACTGGGGGCAGCGCGCCAGCGAGTTGCTGATGAAGCTCGCGACCTGCTCGGAGCCGGGGCCGGGGGTGACACGTCTGCCGTTTACCCCGCAACACCGGGACGCGCTGGATGTTCTGGGCAAAGCGATGGATCGGGCCGGGCTTTCGGTCTCGCTCGACGAGGCCGGCACGTTGATCGGTCGCCGTGACGGGCCGGTCGGCAGCAAGACCCTGCTTATGGGGTCGCATCAGGATTCCGTGCGTGAAGGCGGGGCTTATGACGGGATCATGGGGGTGGTCCTGCCGATCCTTGCGCTGGAGAAGTTGCGCGACGATGGCCACGATCTGCCTTTTGCCGTCGAAATTCTGGCCTTCGCCGATGAAGAGGGCGTGCGCTTCCCAACCGCCCTGATCGGATCGCGCGCCCTTGCCGGCACGTTCGATCCATCCGTTCTGACGATGTGCGATGCCGGGGCAATATCGTTGCGCAAGGCGATGGAATCTTTCGGGCTGCATCCTGACCGGATCGGCGCGTTTGCGCGCGGCCCGGATCGGGTGATCGGATTTCTTGAAACCCATATCGAGCAGGGACCGATTCTTGAGCATGAGGACGAGGCCGTCGGCGTCGTGACTGCCATTTGCGGCATCGAACGGCACCAGATCGAGGTCACCGGCGAAACCGGCCATGCGGGAACCCTGCCGATGGCCGGACGACGCGATGCCCTTGTCGGCGCGGCCGAGATCGTGGCCGAGGTCAACAGGATGGGCCGGGAAACCGCCGACCTGCGCGCCACGGTCGGTGCCCTGACGGTCGCGCCGAACGTGGTCAATGCGGTGCCACGCCATGTTCGGCTGACCGCAGAATTCCGCGCGCCCGATGATCGGATACGCGAACGGGCGGGCGAGATGCTCGACCATTTTGCCCGCGACCTGGCAGTTCGGCAGAACCTGGATATCGACTGCACGCGAACCTATTTTCAGGTGGCGCAACCCTGCGACGGGACGTTGTCCGCCCGGCTGGCTGAAGCGGCGCAGAAGGCTGGTGCGCGGGCGGTGGCGCTGCCGTCCGGGGCGACCCACGATGCCTCGGCCATGGCGGACCTGTGCCCGATTGCCATGCTGTTTGTCCGGTGCCGCGCCGGGATAAGCCACAACCCGGCGGAGTTTGCATCGCCCGCAGACATGGCGGTGGCCATCGCGACCCTTGCCGGGTGCCTGCGGTCTTTGCAGGAACCGCCTGCCTGACAGGCGCGATGACCCTGTGCCGGGCGTGCCGTCGGGGCCTAAACGCTTGATTTCAGGGGAAAGTGGTGGGCGACCTTGGAATCGAACCAAGCGTGCGTCTCCGCGAGGGAGTTACAGTCCCCTGCCACACCTTGCGGCCTGTCGCCCACTATCCCGGCGCGCGTTGCGCCGAATGTGGGGCTGATTATCCCGCCCGCGCCGAAGGGTCAATACGAAAATTCGCCCAACGGCCGCCCATCTGCTCTTGTCTCGCCGCTGCAATGGCCGCATTGTCCGGGCCTTGCGAAAAGAAGGGCGAACGGCATGGTGAAAAAGCCGAAATGGGTGGTTGAGAAGGAAAAGGCGCGGCGCGAGGCCGCGGCGGAAACCGTGTGGCTTTTCGGGCTTCACGCGGTGCGCGATGCGCTGATGAATCCCCATCGCGACCGGTTGCGGCTGATCGTCACCAAGAACGCGGCGGACAAGCTGGGGGATGCCATCGAAGCCTCGGGCATGGCGCCCGAGATCGCGGATGCCCGCAAGTTTCCCGCGCCGCTGGACCCGAATTCGGTGCATCAGGGGGCCGCGCTTGAGGTGAAGCCGCTGGCCTGGGGCAACCTGGCTGATCGCGTCATGGGCGGGGCCGGGGGGCTGCCCATCGTGGTGCTTCTGGACCGCGTCACCGATCCGCATAACGTGGGGGCGATCCTGCGCTCGGCCGAGGTGTTCGGCGCGGGGGCGGTGATTGGCACGGCGCGCGGATCGGCACCGGAAACCGGGGCGCTGGCCAAGACCGCGTCGGGCGCGCTGGAACGCCAGCCTTACCTGCGCATCCGCAATCTGGCCGATACGATGGTCGAACTGCGCGAGATGGGCTTTGTCATTCTGGGACTGGACGGCGAAGCCGACACCACGCTTGACGCAGCGCTGGAGGCCCACCCGGACAGGCCCGTCGCGCTTGTGCTTGGGGCCGAGGGGCCGGGGCTGCGCGACAAGACCAAAGCCACCTGCGATCATCTGGTCAAAATTCCCTTCGCGCGCGATTTCGGATCGCTCAACGTGTCGAATGCGGCGGCGGTGGCGCTTTCCCGCACACGCGCGACCCGCTGATCACTTCCCCTTGAGGGGGGTGATTTTTTCTGAAGATAATGGTCTGATAGGGATGTGGAGGGGTGCCACATGAACACAACGAGATTATCGCGGGGATTATCGCGCCGGCATGTTCTGTCGGGGCTGCTGTCCGCGCCAATCGCCGCAGGGTGCGTCGTGTCTGCTGCACGGGCGGCAACATCTGCGGTTTATATCGAAGATGGCGTGGCCTGGGACGGGCATGACCCGGTCGCCTATTTCACCATGAATGGTCCGATGCCCGGCTTGCAGGAATTCGCCTTCGATCACAACGGGGTCACGGTGCTGTTTGCCAATGACGAACATCGCGCGATGTTTGCCGATGATCCGATGCGCTATGCGCCGCAATATGGTGGCTATTGCGCCTATGCGATGAGCCAGGGGCAGATCGCGCCCACGGTGCCCGAAGCCTGGACGATCTACGAGGACAGGCTTTATCTGAATTTCAGCCTGAAGACCCGCGAGCTGTGGTTGCAGGATGTCCCCGGCCATATCGCCAAGGCCGATACGTTCTGGCCGGGTGTGCTGAGCCAATAGCCTCGCCGCCGCGTGCGCGTGACTTCACAAGTTCTTTACAATCCCTTTTCATAACCGGCTTCGCACATATTTGTATCAGGAGAGCGGGCTGTGGAACGCCCGATATCTCATTTCACTGTCCCTCGTTCCACCAACTTGCGCCCGACCTTTTGGTTTCGGGCGCATTTTTCTGTTGGGGGATTTGAGTTGGGGATTGGAATGGCCCTCGTGCGGCGTTATCTGTCGCGTATGACTGATCACACCACCGATGCCCGCCTGAAATCCATCCTGACCTCGACCCGTGTGATCGGGCTGGTTGGGCTTTCCCACAAGCCGGAACGCGCAAGCCATGGGGTTGCCGCCTTCCTGGCGCGGAAAGGGTATCGTGTGATCGGCGTCAACCCGGGGCTGGCGGGGCAGGAGATGTTCGGCGAGACCGTGGTTGGATCGGTCAGCGACCTGCCTGCCGAGACCGATATGATCGACCTGTTCCGTCGGTCTGACGCCGTGGCCCCCATCGTGGACGAGGCCCTGTCGGCGCTGCCCGGGCTGAAAACAGTCTGGATGCAGTTGGGGGTCGAGAATGCCGAGGCGCGCGCGCAGGCCGAGGCGAAAGGTGTCACAGTGATCGAGAACAGATGTCCCAAGATCGAGTATCCGCGGCTGTTCGGAAATGCGGCGCTGGCTGAATTGGTCGGGTAGGCTCACGTCGTGAGCCTGAGGGGCGCTGCCCCTCGCGGCGGGGCCGCTCACCCCGGGATATTTAAAACAAGGAAAAGAGAGGCTTAGGGCTGGCGCGCGGCTTTTTCTGCAATGCCGGATGTGCCTTCGCGGCGCTCAAGCTCGGCCAGCACGTCTTCCAGTGCCACGTCGCGGGCGGCGAGCATCACCAAGAGATGATAGAGCACGTCAGCGGCCTCGGCGGTCAGGTTTTCGCGGTCGCCTTTGGTGGCGGCGATGATCGCTTCGATCGCCTCTTCGCCGAACTTCTCAGCGCATTTTTCCGGACCTTTGGACAGGAGCTTCGCGGTCCATGACGTGTCGGGGTCTGCACCTTTGCGCGCTTCGATTGTGGCGGCCAGTTGGGTCAGGATGCTCATGTCAGCCTCATCGGGATGCCCGCGGCGGCCATGTGTTCCTTGGCCTCGCGGATGGTGTAGTCGCCAAAGTGGAAGATGGATGCGGCCAGCACGGCGCTTGCCCCACCTTCGGTCACGCCTTCGACAAGGTGGTCCAGATTGCCAACCCCGCCCGAAGCGATCACTGGCACATGCACCGCGTCGGAAATGGCGCGGGTGAGTGGCAGGTTGAAGCCCGCGCGGGTGCCGTCGCGGTCCATCGAGGTCAGAAGGATCTCGCCGGCGCCTTTCCGTTCCATCAGTTTCGCAAATTCCACCGCGTCGATGGGATTGCCATCGGCATCCAGCGCGGGTTTGCGCCCGCCATGGGTGAAGATGCCCCATGTGTTGGGCGTGCCGTTTGCGTCGTGGCCGATGGTCTTGGCGTCAATCGCCACCACGATGCACTGGCTGCCGAACCGGTCAGCGGCGCGGGCGATCACATCGGGGTTTGCCACGGCCGCTGAATTGAAGCTGACCTTGTCGGCCCCTGCCAAGAGCAGGTCGCGCACGTCTTCCGGGGTTCGCACCCCGCCGCCGATGGTCAGCGGCATGAAGCATTGTTCCGCCGTGCGTGTGGCCAGATCATACATGGTGTCGCGGTTTTCGTGGGTGGCCTTGATGTCAAGGAAGCAAAGCTCGTCCGCGCCCGCGGCATCATAGGCGCGCGCTTGTTCCACAGGGTCGCCCGCGTCGATCAGATCGACAAAGTTGACGCCTTTCACCGTGCGGCCTTCGGCCACGTCAAGGCAGGGGATGATGCGTGTTTTCAGCATGTCGCTGTCTTACGAAGTTCTGCGCCGCCGGACAACTCTGTAAATCGCGATGGCGATGATGACGAACAGGGCCAGGGCCGCGATGGGAAGTGAGAGAAGCAGCAGCCAGCCCGTCAGCGCCGCGAGCGCCAGAAAGGGGCCGTAGTCGGTGCCGTCAACGATACATGGCGTCACGGCCGCGCCGCGGGTGACGCAGCCATGCGCCTCGGCGAAATGGGATGCCCAGACGATATGGGCAATGGGCAACAGGCAAATCACTATGACCACCGCAAGGACGGCATATATGATCCTGATGCTCACGCGCTTTTCATGACCGCAAGGGCGTCTTTCAGGTCAATCGCGCCGTCATAGAGCGCGCGGCCCGAGATGGCGCCGTTCAGCGCTGCGCCACAGGATTTCAGCGCCCGCAGATCATCGAGCGAACTGACGCCGCCTGACGCGATCACCGGGATCGACACGGCACGGGCCAGGTCGGCGGTGGCGTCCACGTTCGGGCCTTGCATCGCACCGTCGCGGTTGATGTCGGTATAGATGATGGCGGCGACACCTGCGTCCTCGAATGACTTGGCAAGGTCGGTGACCAATACATCGGTTTCTTCGGCCCAACCCTTGGTGGCCACGCGCCCGTTGCGTGCGTCGATCCCGACAGCAACCTTGCCGGGGAAGGCGCGGGCCGCCTCGTGCACCAGATCGGGGTTTTCCACGGCGACCGTGCCAAGGATCACGCGGGCCAGGCCCTTTTCGATCCAGCTTTCGATGGTGACCATGTCGCGGATGCCGCCGCCCAGCTGGGCAGGCACGTCGATGGCGGCCAGGATCGCATCGACCGCAGCGCCATTCACGGGTTGGCCCGCAAACGCGCCGTTCAGGTCGACGAGGTGGATCCATTCACATCCCGCATCCTGAAACGCGCGAGCCTGCGCCGCCGGGTCGTCGTTGAAAACCGTTGCCGCCTCCATCTCGCCGCGCAACAGGCGCACGCACTGGCCGTCTTTCAGGTCGATGGCGGGATACAGGATCATGGCGGGCTCCGATGCTTGGTGCTTTTGGTGCTTTTTGCACGGAAGCTGCGGCTTGCCAAGTCGCCCCCTTTCGCCACGTCACACTTGCCATATGCGATGTCACAGGGTCAGGATAAATGCAAACTCAGGGAGGATTGAATGAAACGTGTTGTTATGGCGCTTGCGATGAGTATCGGACTGGCGGCCCCCGCCTTTGCAGACGATGTGGAGGGGGTCTGGAAAACGCAGGTGGATGACGGGGCCTATGCCCATGTCACGATCTCGCCCTGCGGCGGGGCGTTGTGTGGCGTGATCTCGCGCACCTTCAACGCCAGCGGGGAATACAAGTCCGAAAATATCGGCAAGCGTCTGGTCTGGGACATGCAGCCCAATGGCGGCGGCAAGTATTCGGGTGGCAAGATCTGGCAACCATCGACGGGTAAGGTCTATCGCTCGAAAATGCAGATGTCCGGCGCGTCGTTGAAAGTGTCGGGTTGCGTGGGGCCGATCTGCAAGAAACAGACCTGGTCGCGGGTGAAGTAATCGGACAGACCTGCATGGAAGGGGTGCCGATCCGGCGCCCTTTTCCTAGGGTTTCCAGGTCAGGAAATTGGCGATCATCCGAAGACCCGCCGCCTGGCTTTTTTCCGGATGGAACTGCATCCCGATCAGGTTGTCGCGCCCCACGATGGCGGTGATGTCGCCCGCGTAATCGCAATGGGCCAGCCGCTGGGCAGAAACGTCCACCACGAAGTGAAAGGAGTGCACGAAATAGGCGTGATCGCCCGTGGTGACCCCGTCCAGCACCGGGTGTGGATGGTCGATCACCAGGTCGTTCCAGCCCATATGCGGCACCTTCAGGGCAGGGTCAGCGGGCGTGATCCTGCGCACATGGCCCTTGATCCAATCAAACCCGGCGGTGTCCTGATATTCATGGCTCATGGTGGCCAGCATCTGCATCCCCACGCAAATCCCCATGAAGGGGCGGGCCTGGCGGATCGCGGCCTCTTCCAGCGCCTCATAGATGCCGCGATGGTCGGACAGCTGCTGGCGGCAGGCCGGGAAGGCGCCGTCGCCGGGCAGCACGATGCGGTCGGCGCGCATTACGTCCTCGGGCTTGGTGGTGACGATTACCTCACCTGCGCCTGTCTCGGCCGCCATGCGCTGAAACGCTTTTTCGGCCGAGTGCAGGTTGCCGCTGTCATAGTCGATGATCACGGTCAGCATGTCAGTCTCCGGGTCGGATGCGCGTCAGAGCGCCCCTTTGGTCGAGGGGATGGCATCCGCCTTGCGCGGATCGGTTTCGACAGCCATGCGCAGGGCGCGGGCGACGGCCTTGAAGCCCGCCTCGGCCACGTGGTGGGCGTTGATGCCGTGGATCTGGTCGATATGCAGGGTGATGCCGCCATGGGTCGCCAGCGCCTGAAAAAACTCGCGCACCAGTTCGGTGTCGAAACTGCCGATCTTGGGGGCGGTGAAGTCCATGTTCCACACCAGAAACGGGCGCCCCGACAGGTCGAGTGCGGCGCGCACCTGCGCATCATCCATCGGCAGGTGACATTCGCCATAGCGCCGGATGCCTTTCTTGTCGCCAAGCGCCTGCACCAGGGCCTGCCCCAGCGCAATGCCGGTGTCTTCGACCGTGTGGTGGTCGTCGATATGCAGATCGCCCTTGGCCCGCACGGTCATGTCAATCAGCGAATGGCGCGACAACTGATCCAGCATGTGATCGAAGAACCCCACGCCGGTCTGGTTGTCATAAGCGCCGGTCCCGTCGAGATTGACCTCGACCGAAATCTCGGTTTCCGCAGTCTTGCGGGTGATCTTTGCGCGCCGCATCGGGTCGTCCTTCTTCTGTCTGCGCCCCTTATAGGGGGGCAGGGCGGTATGGGGAAGGCGGCAAATACCGCCCCCCGCCAGGGTGTGGCAATCACGCGGCTTGGGACAGCATGAAGTCGTGCGGACAAAGCGAGATCAGATGGCTCAGATCGTCGCGTCCCATATAGGTCATGAACCCTTTCAGCGGGGTGTTGCTGCCCTTGGGATACCAGGCCAGTGCGCCGGGATCGGTGTGCATATACCCCTCACGCTCGGCCAGCCCGCGGAAGGCATAGCGTTCCGGCATGAAGCCGAAGATATGGTCGGGCGACCAGCGCAGCACACAGGTGGCCAGCGCGAACCGGGCCAGAAGCCCCGGCAGGCCGGTGCCACGATAGCGATCATCGCCCTTGACCCACAGCTCGCCGTGATAGCAGACCTTGCCCATGATGCGACGGGCGCCGGGACCGGGCTGATAGCAGCTGCGCGTCATGTCCAGATCCAGCCCCACCGGTGGAAAATCCCTGAAATTCTGCCCCAGATAATCCGACAGCGCCAGGCCACCCAGATCGAACCGGCGCATGGCCTGCGTGTGGACCAGCGCCCCCTGGTCGTTCCAGCCAACAATCCAGAAGCCGCTCTGTTCGGTCATGTCGTGCCGCTTGGGATCAAATGGGGCGCCGATGGGTTGATGGGTGCGGTGGGTGTTGATGTGGCGTTCATACAGATCGAAATCCGACCCCATCTCGATCACCATGCCGTGTTCGCTGGCCATGTCGAGGATCGCCGACACGAACTGCGCCCCCGCGAAAGTGTCGTGAATGGTCATGTGAAACTCCCATGTGTTGATGGATCATGGGAATCTTAACCTATGCGGGAAAATTATCGAATCGAATTAGGGCTGTTCGCGAATTGCGGGAAATACGGCAGAATTATGAGTATTTTCTGACACATTTCGAACACTTTTGTGGCAAGATTGCGATAGCAGCGCCTCAGCCGGAGGCACCATGGTCGGGCGGAACGACATTCATGGTGAATTCTTCGTCCATACTGTCACGTTCTGCGTCGCTCAGATTGGCGATTTGCACGTTTCTGGTTCGGTCGATCAGGGTGGCAAGCGCAAACTCGCCATCGGCAAACCGGCAGGCCATCGCCAGCCTTTGATAGCTGATGGCCTTCAGTTTGTCGTTATCGCCATGTGCGATCCGCGTGTGGATGTGGTCCACCCGGATGCCGCGCGTGGTGGCAATGTCGTGAAACGGCTTGGCCAGCAGGTTGGCAAACCCCGGACCGCCGGGCAGGTTGGCTACGCCTTTCCCGACCGAGGAGCGGTATTTCTCCCAGCCGAACCAGGTGGCGTAGGATGACTTTTCACCGACCTCCGTGCAGATCCAGTCGCCGTTATCTTCATTGAAGCGGAACACCATCAGATAGGGGCGCAACGGGGCGAAAGCCGGGCTTTCCAGCGCGCCTTCCGACCTGGCCCAGGCGTGAAAGCCAAACTGGATCAGGGGCGATCCCATATCCCAGATCGCGGTCAGCGGATGCTGTTGCAGATAGTAAGGCACCGTGCCGATCCACATGCCCAGATAGAACAGCTCGTTCACATGCTTGCTTTCGTCGTGCAACCAGGCGTCGGCACGCGCGATCAGTTCTTCGGCCTCGCGCAGGGCGTTCTTGCCATCCTCGGTCAACCGATACTGGCGATTCTCGAACCTGAACAGCTTGCATCCTTTGTAAGCTTCCAGAGATGCGATATGGCGGCGCACGGTCTGGCGGGTGCTGTCAAGCTCGCGAACGGATTCGGACAGGTTCAATGTGCGCGCCAAAGATGCAAACGAGCGCAGCATTTCAAACAGAAGTGCAGGGCTGCTTCGATTGGTCATTCTTGCACCCGGACCGTGTTCACAAAACTGTTTCCGTAATGGAATTCAACATAATCCGCATAGCCTATAGTAGAAAATATCGTTTTGAAATTGATATTTAGCCATTAGGGTAAATAAATCACCCATATCGGTTGCATTCTTGCACCCAATACGTGCACCACTCACCACTTGGGTCTTCGGACGAAACCTGACATTCTCGTTTAACGGGAAGCAATTAAATGGTGAGAAAATGGTCCATCCAGTCGATGTCCATGTGGGTAAGAAAATCAGAGAAGTCCGTCTGCTGCGCGGTCTCACTCAGGTAAAAGTGGCGGAGCAGTTGGGACTGTCGTTCCAGCAGCTCCAGAAGTACGAAACGGGATACAACCGTGTCTCGGCCAGCAAGATGTTCGAGATTGCACAGCTCTTGGGCGTTCAGCCGGGCTATTTCTTCGAGGGGCTGGCAGACGCCGGTACGTCGGAAGACGAGGCCATGGATGAACGCACGGCGAAAGCCGCACAGGCGTTGTCGTCAATTCAGGACGTGAAGGTGCGCAACCAGATTCAATCCATGATCCACGAACTGGCCAACCGCCAGTCGCTGAGCGCCTGAACACATAGCACTACCTTTCTGAGGGGGAAGGGACGTGGTGGAAGGGGGACGTGCATTGCGCGTCCCTTTTTCAGTGGACGGCGCCGCATGGCAAGGGGTGTGAAGGCAACACGCATCCGGGTCGTGTGACCCGATATGTTTCCGATGTTCCGGGAAATCCCATTGGAGCGGGCGAGGCGATTCGAACGCCCGACCCTAACCTTGGCAAGGTTATGCTCTACCCCTGAGCTACGCCCGCATCCTGATGGGTTTGTCCGACCATTGGCCAGACCGGGGAACCGATTGGAGCGGGCGAGGCGATTCGAACGCCCGACCCTAACCTTGGCAAGGTTATGCTCTACCCCTGAGCTACGCCCGCATCCTTCGGTGAGCCGTGAGATATGAAATCCGACGCAAGGCTGCAAGGGGAAAATCACATGAAATGGTGAAATTCACACCAGAAGCGGCTTCTTGTCGCTTTTTGACGGCTCATGGCCTGATCACGCATGGTGGCACATCCCGCCGTAGCAACGAAAAAGGGCCGCCAAAAGGCGGCCCCAATTGGTTGTAAACGAAGCGCTCTATTCCAGTTCGATCATCAGGTCCTTGGCGTCGATCTGGCCGCCGGGTTGGACGTGGACGGCCTTGACCGTGGCGTCGCGTTCGGCGTGGATGCCGGTTTCCATCTTCATTGCCTCGATGGTCAGGAGCAGGTCGCCCTCGCGCACCGGTTGCCCCGCGCTGACCGCAACCGTGGCGACCACGCCGGGCATCGGCGCCCCCACATGCGCGGCGTTGCCGTCTTCGGCCTTCGGACGTTTGGCGGTCGAGGATTTGACCAGCCGGTTCGGCACCCGAATGACACGGGGCTGGCCGTTCAGTTCAAAGAACACCTTCACCTCGCCATCCTCGTTGGTTTCGCCAACCGCCTGCAGGCGGATTTCCAGCGTCTTGCCGGGGTCGATCTCGGTCGAGATTTCCTCGCCCGGCTCCATCCCATAGAAGAAGGTCCTGGTGGGCAGGGTGCGCACCGGGCCATACTGGCGGTGGCGCCCCATGTAATCCAGAAACACCTTGGGATACATCAGGTATCCGTTCAGGTCTTCGTCGTCGATCGTCAGCCCTTCAAGCTCTTTCGACAGGCTGGCGCGGGTGGCCTCAAGGTCGACAGGTTTCAGGTGCTTGCCGGGACGTTCGGTGTTGGGCTTTTCGTCCTTCAACACCTTTTTGACAATCGCATCCGGGAACCCGCCGGGGGGCTGCCCCAGATTGCCGCGCATCATGTCGATGACACTGTCGGGAAAGGCGACCTCGGCTTTCGGGTCCTCGACCTCGGCGCGGGTCAGGCCCTGGCTGACCATCATCAACGCCATGTCGCCCGCGACTTTCGACGATGGCGTGACCTTCACGATATCGCCGAACATCTGGTTCACATCGGCATAGGTCTGTGCCACCTCGTGCCAGCGTTCCTCAAGCCCGAGCGATCGGGCCTGCGCCTTCAGGTTGGTAAACTGCCCGCCGGGCATCTCGTGCAGATAGACTTCGGACGCCGGGGCCGCCAACCCGCTTTCAAACGCGGTATATTGTGCCCGCACCCCTTCCCAGTAATTCGAGATCTCGCGAATCGCCCCGATATCCAGTCCGGTATCGCGATCGGTGTTGCGCAGCGCTTCGACCACCGAGCCGAGACAGGCCTGCGATGTCCCGCCCGAGAACGCGTCCATCGCGGCGTCGACCGCATCGACACCGGCTTCGGCGGCGGCCAGGATGGTCGCCCCGGCAATGCCGGATGTGTCATGCGTGTGGAAATGGATTGGCAGCCCGACCTCGTCCTTCAGGGCCTTGACCAGCACGCGCGCGGCGGCGGGTTTCAGAAGCCCTGCCATATCTTTCAGGCCCAGCACATGGGCGCCAGCGGCTTCCATCTCTTTCGCCATGCCGACATAGTAGTTCAGGTCATACTTGGCGCGGTCCGGGTCAAGGATGTCGCCGGTGTAACAGATCGTGCCTTCGCAGACCTTGCCCGCTTCAATCACCGCGTCCATCGCAACGCGCATGTTTTCGACCCAGTTCAGGCTGTCGAAAACGCGGAACACGTCGATGCCGGTCAGGGCGGCCTGACGCACGAAGGCTTGCACCACGTTGTCGGGATAGTTGGTGTAGCCCACCCCGTTCGAGGCCCGCAGAAGCATCTGGGTCATCAGGTTGGGCATCGCTTCGCGCAGGTTGCGCAGGCGTTGCCACGGGCATTCCTGCAAGAAGCGATAGGCCACGTCGAAGGTGGCCCCGCCCCAGCATTCGACCGAAAACAGCTCGGGCAGGTTGGCGGCATAGGCGGGCGCGACCTTGATCATGTCGATCGAGCGCATCCGCGTGGCCAGGAGCGACTGGTGCCCGTCGCGCATCGTGGTGTCGGTGATCAGAAGCTTCTTCTGCGCCTTCATCCAGTCGGCAACCGCTTGCGGACCTTTGGTGTCCAGAAGCGTGCGGGTGCCCGCGGCAGGTTCAGCCCGTGACACCGGGGGTTTGGGTGGCTTCAGATCGCTGTGGGGCGCCGCCCGCCCCTGCGTTTCCGGGTGCCCGTTCACGGTGATGTCCGCGATATAGGTCAGAACCTTCGTGCCCCGGTCACGACGCTTCCTGAACTGGAACAGCTCGGGTGTCTCGTCGATGAACTTGGTCGTGTATTGGTTCGACAGAAATGTTGGGTGTTTCAGCAGGTTTTCGACAAAGGCGATGTTGGTCGAAACACCGCGCACCCGGAATTCGCGCAAGGCCCGGTCCATCCGGGCGATGGCCTTCTCGGGCGTCGGTGCCCAGGCCGTGACCTTGGTCAAGAGGCTGTCATAATAGCGCGTGATCACCCCGCCGGCATAGGCGGTGCCGCCATCCAGGCGAATGCCCATCCCGGTGGCCGACCGATACGCAGTGATGCGGCCATAGTCGGGGATGAAGTTGTTTTGCGGGTCTTCCGTGGTCACGCGGGTTTGCAGCGCGTGGCCGTTCAGGCGGATGTCATACTGGCTGGCCTTGCCGGTGGCTTCCGCCAGCGATTTGCCCTCGGCGATCAGGATCTGCGCCTGCACGATGTCGATGCCGGTGACTTCCTCGGTCACGGTATGTTCGACCTGCACGCGGGGGTTTACCTCGATGAAATAGAACTTGCCGGTTTCCATATCCATCAGGAACTCGACCGTGCCCGCGCATTCGTAATTCACATGGGCGCAGATCTTGCGGCCAAGCTCGCACAGCTCTTCGCGTTGGGCTTCGGACAGGTAAGGGGCGGGCGCGCGCTCAACGACCTTCTGGTTGCGGCGCTGGACCGAACAGTCACGTTCATAGAGGTGATAGATATTGCCCTGGCTGTCGCCCAGGATCTGCACCTCGACATGGCGGGCGCGGGTGATCATCTTTTCCAGATAGCCCTCGCCATTGCCAAAGGCGGCTTCGGCTTCGCGGCGGCCTTCCAGCACTTTCTCCTCCAGCTCGTCCGGGCCGTGGATCGGGCGCATACCGCGTCCGCCGCCGCCCCAACTGGCCTTCAGCATCAGGGGATAGCCGATTTCGGCGGCTTCGGCGCGGATCGCGTCCATATCATCGCCCAGCACTTCGGTGGCGGGAATGACCGGCACCCCGGCCTCGATCGCGACCTTGCGGGCCGACGCCTTGTCGCCAAGCGCGCGCATGGTTTCGGCCCTGGGGCCAATGAAGGTGATCCCGTTCGCGTCGCAGGCATCCACGAAATCGGGGTTTTCCGACAGCAGGCCATAGCCCGGATGGATCGCATCCGCGCCGCTTTCGCGGGCCACGCGGATCACTTCGGGGATCGAAAGATAGGCGGCGACGGGCCCCAGCCCCTTGCCGATCTGGTAGGCCTCGTCCGCCTTGAAGCGGTGGAGCGAAAGCTTGTCTTCCTCGGCATAGACCGCGACCGTCCGCTTGCCGAGTTCGTTGGCCGCGCGCATCACGCGAATGGCGATCTCTCCCCGGTTGGCAATCAGGATTTTCTTGAACTCGGCCATGGGGATCCCCTTCTTCGCACTTGCAGCATTGGTAGCCCGATCCCCGAACCCCGGCAAGGCCCTGCGCGGTTTCGCAGCAGACCCATT
>JAUHWP010000071.1 GCA_030424645.1 Alphaproteobacteria bacterium | reverse complement strand
GAAAATCACGGCGTAGTAGGGTGGCGCAGGTAGCGGCGCAAACCGGGAGGGGGGCATCTGGATGCGTCCTTTCTGAGAACGCATCCAGATTAGAGTGGTGGTCTTGCTTATTCTACCCCGGACAGCTCTTTCTTATGCAGCCATTCGGCGTGTTTGGGCGCGCGCTTGGTCTGCGACCATTCATTCAGCATGTCCCATTTCACTTCGTCCATGCGGGCCAGCATCGCCTCTTCTTCCGGGTCGGGGCAGGCCAGTTCGACGCGATGCCCGTTCGGGTCGAAGAAATAGATCGAATGGAAGATCGAATGGTCAGTAACGCCCAGAACCTCGACGCCTTCTTTCTCAAGATGCTCCTTGAATTCAAGAAGTTCCGCGCGGTCTTTCACCTTGAACGCGATATGCTGAACCCAGATCGGCGTGTTCGGATCGCGACCCATCTCGGGTTTGGTCGGAAGTTCGAAAAACGCCAGCACATTGCCGTTTCCGGCATCAAGGAAAATGTGCATGTAAGGGTCGGGTTCGTGGGTCGAGGGAACATGGTCCTCGGCAATCGCCAGAACGAAATCCATGTTCAGCATTTTCCCATACCATTCAACGGTTTCCTTCGCATCCTTGCAGCGATAGGCAACATGGTGGATCTGTTCAATTTTCATCGGTGTCCTCCTGTTCGCTGTTAACTACCACAAAGTCGTTGCAAACGCAACGATTAGAATAAACCCGGAAAACAAGGGGGGGTCCGCCTAGGTCGGGGCAAGCGATAGGGCATAGGCGTAGGTCACGATGATAAAGGCGCTCAGAATCAGCGACCAGATCACGCTGTCGCGCGGCGACCGAAGCGAAAGGATGCGGATCACGTGGTCGCCGCCGGGTGTCGTCAGGCGACGAAACAATGACCGTTCCTGATCCAGTTGACCTTCGATCAGGATGAAGAAGGAAAACACCATCGAGGGCAGGTAGACGGTGATGAACATCTCGGCCAGCCATGTTTCGGGCCGCGCCAGAAGGCCGATGGCGGCGGTTGCCACCAGGCAGGCAGCCAAGGACACATGCTTGCCAAGTCTGAGCGCGCGATTGCGTGCATGGGCAAGGCGGTCAAGCTCCAGCGCGATGTCGCGAAACCCGTCCGCGATCAATGCCCGGCGCAGCACGTGATAGCGGCGTTTGAAGCTGACCGGGCTTTGCCGTCGGCACAGATGCCCGAATGCATCGGACAGGTGATTGTCCTTGTCTGCCAGCGCATGATTCAGCTCGATCAGCAGGCGTTCTTCTTCGTCGGTCTGGCGCGATACCTGACCCAGCCCTTCAACCAGAATCACGACGAAAAAGATGCTGAGGATGCTCAGCGCATCGAAATAGAACTCGTTCCTGACAAAGAACGGGTCGACAAAGTAACACCACGATCCGGCTGCCAGAACGGTCAGCACCAGTGATTTGAACGCCCGCGAAGTATCGGCGGCGATGGTCAACAGAAGGTTCGAACTGAGGATGAAGGTCAGGCCGATCAGCTCGTGGCCCTTCAGTGCTTCACCGGTCCAGAGCGAAAACAGAAGCAGCGAAAAGGCGGGGGTGAAGAACCAGACGAACCCGTCCGAGGCACGCTTCAGCTTCAATGTCGCAAAGGAATACAGAACCGATGACGAGAAATTCAGCGCAACCACGACAAGGACCAAGGGCAAAGCGCCCCAGAACGAGGACAGCGGCACATCTATCGCCGGATCGCCACCCGAGAAGACCGCGAAATAGAGTGCAAACAAGGGCAGGGCCGGCAAAAAGAAGAACTGAAGCAGGAAATAGCTGAGCACCGGGCCGATGCGATGACGCTCGCGCATCAGTTTCACGGCGCGCGCCTTGAACGCGACCGACAGACCCATCGCCACCGCCGAGGCCAGGGCGAGCAGCGCGCCGATCCAGGTGCTGCGTTCGACGCCGTCCAGCTTGCCGGGCAGGTCCAGCACCAGAACGACACCCAGAAAGGCAATGCTGCCCCAAAGATAGTCGCTGCCATCCAGCCGGCGAAGCTGGTCGCGCAGCAGATACCCCATCGCGATGGCCGACGGGATCGGCCAGGTTTCAGTGATGACGATGGCCACCGGCGTGTCCAGCGACGCCAGCGACAAGGTGAACAGAAGCAGGGACAACACGAAAAAGAATGCCTGGATCGAGGCCAGCGACAAGATGTTTCCGTCTTTCAGCGACGCCAGGAACCGGCTGCGACCCCATCCCGACACCACGACCGGCAGGGCAATCGCCACTTTCAGGACGATCAGGACCACCGGGAAGCTGGAAACAAGCTGCGGGTCCATTTCCGAAAGGGCGACAGGAATGGCCGCATAGGCGGCGGCGGACAAAAGGATCAGCTCGATCGTCGAAGCGCGTTGATATTTCATGAAAGAGGCATTCGGGTTCCGGCGTCAGGGCGACCTTTTGACAGGTGTTTCGGACGACACTACCGACGCGGTGCTGACTTGTCAGCCGGTTTAACCACCTTTGCGGAAGGCGGATGGCGTCGTGCCGGTCTGTTTCTGGAACGCACGCGTGAAATAGGCCGCCGACGCAAAGCCAAGCGATGCCGCGATGTCCTTGATCGGGGTGTGTGTTTCGGTCAGCAGGCGGCGTGCCTCGTAATGGATACGATCCTGCAGGATCGCCGAGGCGGGGCGACCACAGGTCTTGTTGCATACCCGGCTCAGATGGGTGGGGGTCACGCCCAGCTCGGCTGCGTAATCGCGCACTGTCTTGTCGGTGTGGAAATCCTGTTCGACCAGCGCCGTGAAGGCATTGACCAGCCGCCCTGTCGCGCCGATATCCGACGGCTCCATCCTGGTGTCGGCCAGTTGCCGTTCCAGCCAGACCGACAGCAGGCCGGCATGACACATCATGGCGCGCCGCGCCGTGTCGGTGTCTTTTTCCATTTCGCGTTGCAGGTCGTCGACCAGACCGGTCAGGACCATCTGCTTGTCGGCTTCGCGCAGCCGCATGTGAACGGCCTCGTCCGGCAGGGCCAGTTCCTGTTCGCTGCCCTTGGGAAAAACGACGATGGTGCCGTTGACCTGATTGGACATTTCGAACCCGTGCATGGTGCCTGCGGGCAGAAACAGGCAGTTATGTGGTCCATATCCTGCGGTTACACCGTTGACGGTGATCCGGCCCTGACCACGTGTGAACCACAACAGAACCGGTGCCCCGTATGACCGCATCGCCTCGGTTCGCCACCGGCCACCGCTTCCCAGCCGGGCAAGCGGCAAGACACGGAAGGGCGACGAAAAGGTATCGGGTGTGGTCATGAGTTCAGCGTCAGACGTAAAATGCGGGCAATAACATGCAACGCATCATGGGTAGCCCAAAAACACGCCGCTGTCCTGAGGTTTTTTATGCAATCGCCTTATCCACAGCTTGTCCACAGGGTTTGGGCGACAAATGGCGGGTTTTCGGCGGATTGATGCAGAAATGATAACGGATCGCCCGTGGGGCGGGATCGGGTCCGCTGTCAGGGCAGGGGAATCACCTTCCAGTTGCCCATGCGCTTGCGAAACCACGTGCGCTGCCGTTTGGCATATTGTTGCGACGCGGTGATGGCGTGGGTGCGGGCGTCGTCCAGTGTCATCTCGCCTTTCAGATGCGCGATCAGTTCGGGTGCCCCAATGGCCTTGGCGCTGGGGTCTTTGGGGTTCCAGTTGCCAAGATTGGCGCGCGCTTCGTCCAGCGCGCCCTGCGCCAGCATCTGATCGAAGCGGCGGGCGATGCGGTCGCGCAGCCAGTCACGGTCGCTGTGCAGCACGAAGGCATATGTTTCGGACAGCGGCAGAAGCGGCGGCGGCGTTTCGTCCTGCCAACTGGCCAGCCCCCGCCCGGTGGTGCGCTGCACCTCCCACGCGCGGGCAACGCGGGCCGGGTTCTGCTGGTCGATCCGGTCCAGTGTCGCGGGGTCCAGATCGGCCAGAAGGGCGGGCAACCCGCCCTGGGCAAGGCGAAGGGCACCCGCGACCCGGATCTCGGACGGGGTCAGGGGAATTTCGGCCAGCCCTTCGGTCAATGCGGTCAGGTTCAACCCGGTGCCGCCGACAATGATCGGGCGCAGATCGCCGTGCAGGATCGGTGCGACATCGCGCAGCCAATGCCCCGCCGAAAAGGGATAGTTGCGCGGCACATAGCCATAAAGCCGATGCGGCACGCGGGCTTCGTCCTGGGGCGAGGGGCGGGCGGTCAGCACCCGCCAGTTGTCGAAGACCTGAAGCGCGTCGGCATTGACGATGACGCCGCCCGACGCCTCGGCAATCGCCATGGCCAGCGCCGATTTTCCCGAGGCCGTTGGCCCGGCGATCAGCACGGGCCGGTCTCCGGGAACCGAACGGGCGATGGCGTCGATATTTATTCGGGTCTGTGACATGTGTTCTGGTCTTGTGGTCTTGGCATGTGACGCCCCGGTGGGGCTTTTTTGGCGGGCGGGCGGATCGCGCATTGAATAATGCGCCCCGATCGGTCATTTTGCGCCAAAACAATCACGACAACCAGAAAGTGGCAACCGATGAGTGATCAGGCCTCAGTGGTTTCGGGCAAGGACGCATCCGACAGCGATACCGAGATCCCGCAACCGACCTATAATCGTGTCATGTTGAAAATTTCCGGCGAAGCGCTGATGGGCGATCAGGGGTTCGGCCTGAACCCGCCCACCGTCGAACGCATCGCGCAAGAGGTCAAGTCGGTGCATGACATGGGGGTCGAGATCTGCATGGTGATCGGCGGCGGCAACATTTTCCGGGGGCTGCAAGGCTCGGCCCAGGGGATGGAGCGGACAACGGCGGATTACATGGGGATGCTGGCAACCGTCATGAACGCGCTGGCCATGCAATCGGCGCTGGAAGGGCTGGGGGTGTTCACCCGCGTGATCTCGGCCATCCCGATGGATCAGGTCTGTGAACCTTACATCCGCCGTCGCGCGGTGCGCCACCTTGAAAAGGGGCGGGTGTGCATCTTTGCCGCAGGCACCGGAAATCCGTATTTCACCACCGACACCGCCGCGACTTTGCGCGCAAATGAAATGGCTTGCGAGGCGATCTTCAAGGGCACCAAGGTCGATGGCGTCTATAACAAGGACCCGGTCAAGAACGCCGATGCGGTGCGCTATGACCATGTCTCCTACGACGATGTTCTGGCCAAACGGCTGGGCGTGATGGATGCCTCGGCCATTGCGCTGGCGCGTGACAACAACCTGCCGATCATCGTATTTTCACTGGACGAACCGGGCGGGTTCCGGGGAATCCTGTCGGGCAAGGGAACCTATACCCGCGTGGGCAGCTGACCGGGCGGGTTTATTGGGGCGATTTTTCGCCCAATGTTGAAACACGGCACACCGTCCGGAGAACCGGACCTATACATTCCGTGGCGGGTGGCGTTATACCGGGCCAATGACGCTCGGACGCAGGTGCGAGAAGAAGACAAGGGGAAGCCACGAGATGGCAAACGAAGAATTTGAACTGGATATGGATGATCTGGAGCGCCGCATGGACGGGGCCATTTCGTCGCTGAGGACGGAATTCGCCTCGCTGCGCACGGGCCGCGCCTCGGCCTCGATGCTCGAGCCGATCATGGTCGATGCTTACGGGCAACGCACGCCGATCAACCAGGTGGGCACCGTGAACGTGCCGGAACCCCGCATGGTCACGATCAATGTCTGGGACAAGGGTCTGGTCAACGCGGTCGAGAAAGCGATCCGCGAAAGCGGTCTGGGGATCAATCCGCAGCTCAATGGCACGATCATCATGTTGCCGATCCCCGAACTGAACGAGGAACGCCGCCGCGAACTGACCCGTGTTGCCGCGCAATATGCCGAACACGCCCGCGTTTCCATTCGCAATGTGCGGCGCGATGGCATGGAACAGCTTAAAAAAGCAAAGAATGACGGGATGAGTGAAGATGATCACAAATTCTGGCATGATGAAGTGCAGGGCCTGACAGACAAGTTTGTTGGTAATGTCGACAAGGCGCTTGAGGTAAAACAAGAAGAGATCATGCAGGTCTGACCCGCAGTCGGGCAATCGTGATCTGAAAAACAGAACTGGGCATGTCGATGGGCAGAAAAGCCGCGGAAAAAGCAGAGAAGGCGCAAAAGTCGCCCGATCATGTTGCCATCATCATGGATGGCAACGGCCGCTGGGCGCAACGCCGGGGCAAGCCACGGCTTTTCGGCCATCATGCGGGTGCCAAACGTGTGCGTGAGATCGTCGAGGCCTGCCCGGATCTGGGCGTGAAATACATCACCATCTTTGCCTTCTCGACCGAGAACTGGAAGCGGACCCAGACCGAGGTTGCCGGGCTGATGAGCCTGTTTCGCCGCTATATCCAGAAAGAGGCGCGGGCTTTGCTGGAGGAAGGTGTGCGCGTGCGCTTCATCGGCGATCGTGATCGGCTGGACAAGAAGCTGATCGCGCTGATGACCGAGCTTGAGACTCTGACCGAGGGCAACGACCGCGTTCACCTGACCATCGCCCTGAATTACGGTGGTCGAGACGAGGTCGCCCGCGCCACACGACGCATGGCTTTGGACGTGGCGGCGGGCAAGCTTGACCCCGAAAGCGTGAATGAACAAACGCTTGCAAGCTATTTGGATACTTGCGTTTTACCGGACCCGGACCTTGTGATCCGCACATCGGGCGAAGCGCGGATATCGAACTTCCTGCTGTGGCAGTCGGCTTATGCGGAATATGAATTCATCGACACGCTGTGGCCCGATTTCTCGGCCGAGGTTTTTGCCGAGGTGGTGGATCGCTTCGCCGGGCGCCAACGCCGGTTCGGCGCGGTCGTGACCGCCGCCGAGTAAGGCTGCGGGTCGGAATTCCGGCAGGATCAGCGGGCGCGACATTTGCGCCACGCGTGACGCTTCCCAATACCCCGCGAAATCGACTGCTTGAGGGCGGGGCGCACGAGTGCCATAACCGCTGCATGAATAACGGTAGTTTGTCCTCGAAATGGTCCGATCTGGCGCCCCGGGTCCTGTCTGCAATCGCCATGGCAGCGGTGGCGATATTGGCGATCTTTCTGGGTAATCCAATCTATCTGGCGATGATCGCCGTGGTCATCGGCCTGTGTGTCGGAGAGTTCTGGCGGCTTATGAACCCGGTCCGAAACGCAACCTTCGCCCTGCTGGGTGCGCTTGCGACCGTGGTGATCTTCATCGTGGGCTTCGGCTTTGACGCGGCCGACAAAGCGGGTGGAATATTCTCGCTGAGGACGCTGCTTCTGTTCGTGCCGCCGCTGGCCGGGCTGGTTCTGATCGACCGGCACAAACTGTTGTTCCTGGGGTATTGCAGCCTGATCATGCTGGCTGGTCTGGGATTTATCGCGATGGGGCCGGGCGCGGTGCTGGTCTGGTTTCTGCTGATCATCATCATGTCCGATGTCGCTGGCTATTTCGTGGGGCGCACGGTTGGCGGGCCAAAATTCTGGCCACGGGTCAGCCCCAAGAAAACATGGTCCGGCACCGTCGCGGGCTGGGTCGGCGCGCTGCTGGTCGGTCTGCTTGCCGCAAGCCAGGGGGTGTTCACACCGGCCGAGGCCCTGTTTGCCCCGTTGATCGCCTTTGCCGGCCAGATGGGCGATATTGTCGAAAGCGCGATCAAGCGGAAGATGGACGTGAAAGACAGCTCGAACCTCATTCCCGGCCATGGCGGCGTGCTGGACCGGTTCGATGCGATGATCGGTGCCTCGGCGGTTGTGTTGCTGCTGGCAGGGGCTGCGGCACTTATGACGTCTGCCGTGTAACAGGACAGAACGCATGACACAGACTTCGCAACGCAGGGTCTCGATCTTTGGGGCCACCGGGTCAATCGGGCAATCCACCATCGACCTGATCGCCCGCGACCCCGACGCCTATGACGTGGTGGCCCTGACCGGCGGGCATAATGTGGCACTGCTGGCGCAGGATGCGATCCGGCTGAAGGCCGACATCGCCATCACCGCCCATGACGAAAACCTGCCCGCCCTGCGCGACGCCCTGTCCGGCTCGGGCATCGAAGCCGCGGCCGGAGAGGCCGCAATCGAAGAAGCCGCGATGCGTCCCGCCGATTGGGTCATGTCCGCGATTGTGGGCGCGGCGGGTCTGCTGCCCGGATTGCGCGCGCTTGAGGCACACGCGACGCTGGCCTTGGCCAACAAGGAAAGCCTGGTGACGGCGGGGCCTTTGATCATGGCGACGGCACAGGCCCATCACGCGCGCATTCTTCCCGTGGACAGCGAACATTCGGCGGTGTTTCAGGGGCTGGTCGGCGAGGATATGGACGCGGTCGAACGGGTGATCATCACCGCCTCGGGCGGGGCGTTTCGCGACTGGCCGATGGAAAAGCTCGCGCATGCGACGTTGGAGCAAGCCAGCGCGCATCCGAACTGGGACATGGGCCAGCGGATCACCATCGACAGCGCATCCATGTTCAACAAGGCATTGGAAGTCATAGAAACCAAAGAGTATTTCGGGTTCGATCCAGACCAGATCGAGGTTGTCGTGCATCCGCAAAGCCTGGTTCATGCGCTGGTCGGGTTCAATGACGGGGCGCTGATGGCCCATCTTGGGGCGCCGGATATGCGTCATGCCATCGGCTATGCGCTGCATTGGCCCGAGCGGCGCGGCTTGCCGGTCGACCGGCTGGACCTTGCCCGGATCGCCACGCTGGAATTCCGCGCCCCGGACGAGGCGCGCTATCCCGCGCTGCGCCTTGCCCGCGAGGTGATGGCGGCAGGCGGCTTGTGCGGTGCGATCTTCAACGCGGCGAAAGAGGCGGCACTGGACGCCTTCATCGCGGGCCGCATCGGGTTCATGGACATGGCGGATGTGGTCGAGCGGGTGCTGACGGACCTTGACGCCGATGTGACGCTGGCGCATGGGGCAATGACCCTTGATAATGTCCGCGCCGCCGACCAAATGGGACGCAGGACAGCCCGACAGGTCATCGACACGCACCCCGCCGCATAAGCGGCCAGAAAAGAACAAGAGCAGGAGAGACATCCCATGGAACTGACCGGGTTGCTTCCCGATTTCGGAAACCTTGCCTTCACGATTCTGGCCTTCCTGGCGGCGTTGACCGTGATTGTCGCCGTGCATGAATACGGCCATTACATCGTCGGGCGCTGGACCGGGATCAAGGCGGATGTGTTCTCGATCGGGATGGGGCCTGTGGTGGCCTCGAAGCTGGACCGGCACGGCACCCGGTGGCAGATCGCGGCCTTTCCCATTGGCGGATATGTGAAATTCCGCGGTGATGCCAATGTCGCCTCGGGCAGCGCGGACGAAGATGCGATGGCCGCGATGAGCGACGAGGAACGCCGCCATACCATGCACGGTGCGCCGCTTTGGGCGCGGGCCGCCACGGTGGCGGCGGGGCCGGTTTTCAATTTCATCCTGTCCATCGTCGTGTTCGCAGGGCTGGCGCTGGCCACCGGCGTGGCGCGCGACCCGCTGTCGGTTGCCAAGCCTCTGGACGTGCCGGGCATGGAAGACGGGCTGCAACCGGGGGACGAGATCCTGTCGATCGCAGGGATCGAGACACCGCCGCTGGCCGAGTTTGGCACCCTTGTCGAGAAACTGCCGGAAACCGCGATGATCGACTATCAGGTGCGGCGGGGCGGGCAGGTGATCGACCTGACCGCAACCCATCCGTTTCCCGCGCTTGTCGGTTCCGTCAGCCCGAAATCGGCGGCCATTGACGCGGGGCTGAAGCAAGGTGACTATATCCAAACGGTCAACGGCACGCCGGTGCCGACATTCAACACGCTGCGCGAGGTGGTGATCAACGGCGACGGCGCCCCGCTGACCCTGGGGATCGTGCGGGATGGCGCCCCGCTTGAGGTCACACTGACACCGCGCCGGCAGGACATCCCCAGCGCCGATGGCGGTTTTGAGACCCGCTGGCTGATCGGGATCACCTCGGGCATGGTGTTCGAACCGGCCACCCGCACGCCCGGCCTGTGGGAAAGCGTGACGGCGGGGGCGGAACGTGTGGTCTATATCATCCGCTCCAGCCTGTCGGGGCTTTGGCATATGATCACCGGCGCGATTTCAAGCTGCAACCTGTCCGGCCCGATCGGCATAGCGCAGGTGTCGGGGCAGGCGGCATCGCTTGGCGCGACCAGCTTCATCAGCTTCATCGCCATGCTGTCGACCGCCATCGGCCTGTTGAACCTGTTCCCGATCCCGGTGCTGGATGGCGGCCACCTGGTTTTCTATGCGTGGGAGGCGGTGACGGGCAAGGCACCGTCGGACAAGGTGCTGAACATCCTTCTGGCCATCGGCTTGTCGCTGGTTCTGTCGCTGATGGTGTTCGGGGTCACGAATGACTTGTTCTGCCCCTGATGCACTGAAAAGCCGGTGTCAAACCGGCATCCGCCACAATCTTGCCGCATTTCTGAAACGGTAGCGCCGCATTCCTTTCCTATCTTTGAAAGAGTCGCATCCTGCGACATGACGAGAGGGGTTTTGACCATGGGCCGGACTAATCGAGGATCGAACGCGCTTGCGGTGTTGGTCGATCTGAACTGGGATCGTCTTTTCTTCGGCGGTGCGATCATCGCCGCGCTGGGGCTGAGCACGGCGCTGCACAGCCTTATGTAAGCCACCCCCCGGAAACCGCGCCGGGGGCAGGTTGCCATACCCCGCCACAGCAGGGCTGTGCGCGGGTTTTGTTATGCTCAAAGCCTTTTTGCGGATGTCGATGGCGGCGAAGCGGCCCGACATGGGACGGGGGCCTGATACCGTCGAACTGGCGTTGTGCCGCCCCTGTTCGAAAGTCTGGTTTCGCGCTTTGACAAGCTTGCTTCAACCCCTTATCCACATTGGCACTGGGATGTCTGGGGAAAGTAAATACGATGGCATTTGACAAGGGGTTGGGCAGCAACCATTTCAAGGCAACAGGACGCGGTGCAAAGGGGCTTCTGACCAGCGGGGGGCTTGCATTTTTCCTTGCGATTTCCGGGGTTACGGCCACAGTGCCGAACGTGGCGACGGCGCAGACCTATGCCTTCCAACGGATCGAGATCGAGGGCACTCAGCGGATCGAAGCCGCCACCATCCTGTCGTATCTGGGAATCGCCCAGGGCGAGGCCGTGTCGGCCGCGCAACTGAACGACGGATACCAGCGCCTTGTCGGGTCCGGTCTTTTCGAAGATGTGCAAATCCTGCCGCAAGGCAATACGCTGGTGGTGAAGGTCCGCGAATACCCGACCATCAACGTCGTGTCCGTGGAAGGGAACCGCCGGGTCAAGGACGATGTTTTCGCCCCACTCCTTAAATCCCAGCCGCGTCAGGTCTATAACCCCTCGAACGCGGAACTGGACGTGCAGACCATCACCGAGGTTTATCAGGCACAGGGCCGTCTGGCCGCACAGGTGACGCCGAAAATCATTCGCCGGTCGAACAACCGCGTCGATCTGGTCTTTGAAGTGGTTGAAGGCCGGAACGTCGAGGTCGAACGCCTGTCTTTTGTCGGGAACCGCAGCTTCTCGGACAGCCGGTTGCGGCGGGTTCTTGAAACCAAGCAGGCGGGCATCCTGCGCGCCTTGATCCAGGCCGACAGCTATGCCCCGGAACGGATCGAGTTCGACAAACGCGTCCTGCGCGATTTCTATCTGTCGCGCGGCTATGTCGACTTCAAGACCACCGGCGTCACAAGCGAGTTTTCACGCGAACGCGATGCTTTCTTTATCACCTTCACGGTGCAGGAAGGGCAGCAGTTCCGGTTTGGCAACATCACCACCTCGTCCGAGGTGGCCAACGTCGACGCGGCCGATTATCAGGCGGCGCACCGGCTGCGTTCGGGCGTGACCTACAGCCCTGCGCTGATGGAAAACGCGATTGCCCGCATGGAACGCCTTGCCATCCGCAACGGGCTGGATTTCATCCGGGTCGAGCCGCGCGTCACGCGCAATGAACGGGCGCGCACGCTGGATGTGGATCTGGTGCTGGTTCGCGGCCCGCGCATCATCGTCGAACGGATTGACATCGAAGGCAACGCAACAACGCTTGACCGCGTGGTGCGCAACCAGTTCCGCGTGGTCGAAGGCGATCCCTTCAACCCGCGTGAAATTCGCGAAGCCGCTGAACGTGTGCGCGCGCTTGGGTTCTTCTCGAACTCGAACATCGAAGCGCGGGAAGGCTCGTCGCCGGATCAGGTCGTGATCGACGTGGATGTCGAAGAAGCCCCGACCGGATCGCTCAGCTTCGGGGGGGTTTACAGCCTTGAGAACGGGTTTGGCCTGAACTTGGCGTTTACCGAACGCAACTTCCTTGGTCGCGGCCAATATATCAGCGCCAGCTATTCCAGCGGCGAGGACGCGTCGAGTTTCTCGTTCAAGTTCGCCGAACCGAATTTCCTGGATCGGGATCTGGAGCTGGGCTTCGAAGCCTACTATCAGGAAACCGCTTTTGCGTCGTCTTTCTACAACACACGCTCTTTGGCGCTGCGGCCATCCATTTCGTTCCCGATCAGCGAATATTCCCGCCTTGGGTTGCGTATCTATGGCGATGGTGCGGAAATCACCGATGTCGATACCGACAGCTCTCAGGTCCTGAAAAACGAAAGCGCGCGCGGGCGGCAAGTCGGTGCGGGCGTCGGATTTACCCTGAGCTATGACACACGGCGCACCGGGCTGGACCCGAACCGTGGCTATCTGCTGCAATTCGATGGCGACATTGGCGGATTGGGCGCGGATTACCAATATGCGCGCGCCACTGCGCTGGCCCAGGCCCAGACCAAGATTTGGAACGATCAGGTGACGTTGTTGGCCACCGTCGAGGGCGGGATACTGCATGGCCTTGACGGGGCGTCGTCGCGCGTGACCGACCGCTTCCGGCTTGGCCCGTCCAAGCTGCGCGGCTTTGCCACCAATGGGCTTGGCCCGCGCGACCTGACGGCGATCAATCAGGACACGCTGGGCGGCAACATGTTCGCCGCGGCACGTCTTGAGGCACAGTTCCCCATTGGCCTGCCGGAAGAGTACGGCATCAGCGGTGGTGTGTTCCTTGATGCAGGTTCGCTGTGGGGGTTGGATGACACGCTGGGCGGCGTGATTGACGACAGCGCGCATCTGCGGTCCTCGATCGGTGCGTCGATTTTCTGGGAAACTCCGATTGGTCCGCTGCGTTTCAACTTCTCGCACGTGTTGGCCAAGGAAGAATATGACGAAGAAAACAACTTCGAGCTCACGATTTCGGCGCAGTTCTGATCGGATGATGCCTGTTTCAAGGTCGCCCCGCGCGGGTTTGTGGGGGCGGTCCTGGGGGCTTCTGTCGCTGATGGCGGCGATTGCCCTGCTGTCGGGGCCGGGTATGACGCTGGCACAGCAAACCGATGCGGCGGTGTCGCAAATCGTGACGATTGACCGCCAAAGCCTGTTTTCCGACACCAAATATGGCCGCCGGGTGGTCGAAACGGTCGAAACCGAACGCGTGCGACTGGCCGGCGAAACCCGCAAGGTCGAAGAAGCGCTGGTCAAGGAAGAGCGCGAACTGACCGAGAAGCGAGACACCCTGTCGCCCGACGAATTTCGCCAACTGGCAAAGGCCTTCGACGAAAAGGTGCAGGCGCTGCGGTCGGAAGGCACCGAACGCGAACAGGAATTCGTGCGAACGCTGGAACGGGAACAAGCTGCCTTCTTTGACCGTATCGGCCCCATTCTGGGCCAGCTTGTCCGCGAACTGGGGGCGGTTGTCATCCTGGATCGCCGCGCGATTCTGTTGACCACGCGCAATATCGACATCACCAAGCTGGCCGTCGAACGTATCGACCAGGTGCTTGGCGATGGCAGCGACCTGACCGAGGGTGCCCCCGCGACCGCCGGGGAAGGGGACCAGCCGACCGGTGACGACTCCCCCGCGACCGACCTGTTCCCCTTGGGCGACGTGGCGCCCGACGAGGCGGCGCCAGATAACTGATAGCAATTGTTTCAGTCGGACCGGACTGATAATCAGGTAAAACAAAACCCCGAAGAGGGCCCCATATAAAGAAGGACGTGAACCCTATGTCAGATGTGCCCGCCACTGCCGATATACAGCTGATTCAGAACTGTATTCCCCACCGCTATCCGTTTTTGCTTGTGGATCGGGTCGAAGACATCCGCGCCAAGGAATTTGCCAAGGGCATCAAGATGGTGACGATGAACGAGCCGCATTTTCAGGGGCACTTTCCCGGCCTGCCGATCATGCCGGGGGTCACGATCATCGAGGCAATGGCGCAAACGTCGGCGGTGATGGTGTCGCTGTCACTGGGCCTTGTCGGGTCGGGGGCGGTTGTCTATTTCATGGGGATCGACACGGCCAAGTTCCGTCGCAAGGTGGTGCCGGGCGACGTGCTTGAGCTGCATATCACCACCATTCGCGGCGGTGCGAAGGTCTGGAAATTCGACGGACGCGCCATGGTCGGCGATGAACTGGCCTGCGAGGCCACGTTCATGGCGATGATCGACGTGACCGGTGGGAAAGGCTGACCGATGACTGCCAACGGGGGCGTTGACCCCAGCGCGCAGGTCCATGCCAGCGCCATTGTCGAACCCGGTGCGACCATCGGTGCCGATTGCCGGATCGGGCCGTTCTGCGTGATCGGCCCCAAGGTCCGGCTTGGGACCGGGGTCGAGGTGAAATCGCATGTGGTGATCACCGGCGACACCGAGATCGGCGATCAGACTGTGATCTTTCCATTCTCGGTGATCGGTGAAATCCCGCAAGACCTGAAATTTGCCGGTGAAGATACCCGGCTGGTGATCGGCAAGCGCAACCGGATCCGCGAACATGTCACGATGAACACGGGCACCGCCGGGGGGGGCTATGTCACCCGGATCGGCGATGACGGGCTGTTCATGGCGGGCTGCCATGTCGCCCATGACGCGCAGATCGGCAACAACGTCATTCTGGTCAACAATGTCGCGGTCGCGGGGCATGTGGTGATCGAAGACGACGTGATTGTCGGCGGCTTGTCCGGGCTGCATCAGTGGATCCGCATCGGGCGCGGGGCGATCATCGGGGCGCTGTCCATGGTCACCGCCGACGTGCTGCCGCATGGGTTGGTGCAAGGCCCGCGCGCTGAGCTGGACGGGCTGAACCTTGTCGGCTTGAAGCGCCGCGGTGTGGCACGGGCCGATATTGCGGCCTTGCGCGCAGCACTGCAGGTGTTGAAAGACGGCGAAGGCGCGTTCCGCGACCGGGCTGCCGGGCTGGCAGACGGGGCCGACAGCGACTATGTCCGCGAGCTGGTCGCCTTCGTCACCGGTAACAGCGATCGCGGCTTCCTGACGCCGAAATAGCCTGAAACCATGACCGACCGCCTTGCCATCATCGCCGGAACCGGGGACTTGCCGCAGCGCATTGCCGCCAGCAATCCGGGCGCTCTGTTCGTAACGATCAAGGGCGTCGAGGTGGCGGCCCCGGACGGGCATGAACTGGTCGAGGCGAGTTATGAAAAGCTGGGGGCGTTGTTCAAGACGATGCGCGGGGCGGGGGTCGCGCGCGTGGTTTTTGCGGGCAAGGTGGACCGGCCCAAACTGAACCCGCTTCGGATGGATCGCGTGACGTTGGGTCTGTTTCCACGGGTCAAGGCTGTGCTGGGCAAAGGGGATGACGCGCTGTTGCGCCTGGTCGCCGAGGTCTTTGAAGAGCAGGGGTTTCAGGTCGTCGCCGCCACCGACGTGGCACAGGGGTTGAGCCTTGAGGCCACCATCATCGGCCGCACGCCCAGCGATCAGGACCGGCGCGATGCAGATCGTGCATGGTCCATCCTGACCACGCTGGTTGCAGAAGACCTGGCGCAAGGTGCCGTGGTGGCTGGTGGCCAGTGTTTGGGGATCGACACCATTCAAGGCACCGACGCCTTGCTTGGCTTCGTGGGGCAGACCCCCGCCCATTTGAAGCAAGGCGCGCGCGGGGTGTTCGTCAAACGCTCGAAGCCCGGACAGGACGAGCGGATGGATATCCCGACCATCGGTCCCGCGACCGTTGAAGCGGTGGCCAAGGCCGGTCTGGGGGGCATCGTCATCCCGGCAGGCGACGTGATCGTCATGGATCAGGACGAGGTTACGCGGCTGATCAAGGCGCATGACCTGTTTCTGGATGTGCGCGGGGCGGCGACATGAAGGTGTTCCTGATCGCAGGCGAACCCTCGGGCG
>JAUHWP010000192.1 GCA_030424645.1 Alphaproteobacteria bacterium | reverse complement strand
CAGCGCTGCGGTCAGTGTCGCCTCTTCTTCCTCGCGGGCGGCAAGATTTTCCTGCGCCTCTTCCACCACCTCAGGGGGGGCGTTCTCGGCGAATTTCGGGTTCTTCAGACGCCCGCGCAGCCCACCGATTTCCTTGCCCAGCTTGCCCAGCGACTTCTCAAGCCGGGCGATCTCTTCTTCAACGTCGATGATATCGGCCAAGGGCAGGGCAAAGGTGCCACCGGACACCGGAATGGTGATGCTGCCCTTGGGAAGCTCCGCCATTTCGGTCATGCTGTCGATCCGCGCCATACGCTTGATCATCACCTCGTTGTTCGCCCAGGCTTTGCGCCCGGCCGTGTCCAGCTCTTGCAGGATCAGCGGCACTTTCAGCCCGGCGGGCACATGCATCTGCGCGCGGGCCGAGCGGATATTCTCGATCAGCGAAATCACCCAGTTCATCTCGCGCGCGGCGTCCGCGTCAACCAGCTCGTCGCCATAGGTCGGCCATTCGGCATGGATCAGCATCGTGTCGCGCTTGGCAATCTGACCCCACAGTTCTTCGGTGATGAAAGGCATGATCGGGTGCAAAAGGATCAGGCACTGATCAATCACCCAGGCCATGGTGGCGCGGGTCTCGGCCAACACGGCCTCATCCTCCGCGTTCAGAAGCGGCTTCGAGAACTCGACATACCAGTCGCACACCTTACCCCAGACAAAGGCGTAAAGCCCGTTGGCGGCATCGTTGAAACGATAGGCGGTCAGGGCCTCGTCGACCTCGGCGCGCACCTTCGCAGTTTCCGAGATGATCCAGCGGTTCACGGTCTGGGTGGGGCTTGTCGGATCGAAACCTGCCACCGGTTTGCAGTCGTTCATTTCAGCAAAGCGGGCGGCGTTCCAGATTTTGGTGCCAAAATTGCGATAGCCCGCGATCCGGTCGCGCGACAGCTTCAGCACGCCGCCGATCGACGCCATGGCCGTATTGGTAAACCGCAGCGCATCCGCGCCGTATTCGTCGATGATCTCCAGCGGGTCGATCACGTTGCCCGTGGTCTTGGACATTTTCTTGCCCTTCTCGTCACGGACAAGACCGTGCAGATAGACCGTGTGGAACGGGTTCTTGCCCGTCACCGCCTGGCTCATCATCATCATCCGGGCGACCCAGAAGAACAGGATGTCCTGCCCGGTGATCAGCACGTCACCGGGGAAGAAGCGGTTCAACTCGTCCGTGTCCTGCGGCCAGCCCAGCGTGCCGAAAGGCCACAGGCCCGACGAGAACCATGTGTCCAGCACGTCGGGGTCGCGCCAGACCGGATAGACCAGCTTGGTCGGATCCTGCGTGCTTTCGTAGGCGGCAAGGCTTTCGGCCAGCGCGTGAATCGCAGCCCCCCTGTCCGCCACTTCGACCACGCGGGCGTGGTTCAGGGGGGCGGGGAGGGTCACAAGCACTTCGTCAAATTTTGGCGCGACGGCGTCGAAATCATGGGCACAATGGCTGTGCTCGTGTCCGGGCAGCATATCCTGTTGCAGAAGCAGACGCCCCATCTCGACCAGATCAAGCGCGGCGTCACCTTCGTCGTCCTTGAAACCTTCCCCGGACAGGTCAAGCCCATACCAAACCGGCACCTGATGCCCCCACCAGAGCTGGCGCGAGATGCACCACGGCTCGATGTTCTCCAGCCAGTGATAAAAGGTCTTCTCGCCGCTTTCCGGCATGATCTTCACGTCGCCACCCCGCACAGCGTCCAGCGCGGGGCCGGCGATTTTCTCGGCGTCCACGAACCACTGGTCGGTCAGCATCGGCTCGATCACGACCTTTGAGCGATCTCCGAAGGGCTGCATGATCGGCTTCGCTTCGACATAAGGCACGGTGCCGGTGATCTCTTCGCCATCGACCTCGACGGTCTGGGTGATCATCACCGCCAGACCTTCGGACGTGATCTGGTCAACGACCAGCTTGCGCGCCTCGAACCGATCCAGCCCGCGCAGATCATCCGGCACAAGGTTCATCGCGGCGATCTTGGCCTCGTCAAACCCTTCTTCGCCGTTCGCAATGCGTTGGGCCGTGGCGGCCTCATCCGCATAGGGCAGGCCGTCGGTTCGCATGTGCCCGCGTGTATCCATCAGCGAATACATCGGGATGTTGCCACGTTTGGCGACCTGATAGTCGTTGAAATCGTGCGCGCCGGTGATCTTCACCGCGCCCGAGCCGAAGTTCATGTCCGGGTATTCGTCGGTGATGATCGGGATCAGGCGGCGATGTTCTTTCGGCCCCACCGGTATTTCGCACAGCTTGCCAACGATGGGGGCATAGCGTGGGTCATCCGGGTGCACCGCGACCGCGCCATCGCCCAGCATGGTTTCGGGCCGGGTCGTGGCAATCGAGATATAGTCGCGCTCTTCCTCCAGCACGACATTCCCGTCCTCATCTTTCTCGACATAGGTATAGGTTGCACCACCTGCCAGCGGGTATTTGAAGTGCCACATATGGCCGGGCGTCTCGATATTCTCGACCTCAAGGTCTGAAATCGCGGTTTCGAAATGGGGATCCCAGTTGACCAGACGCTTGCCGCGATAGATCAGGCCCTTCTCGTACATGTCGACGAAGACCTTCAAAACGGCATCGTGGAAGTTGGCGGAATTCTCGTGACCCACGCGCGGATCGCCCGGCGCACCGGCCATGGTGAAGGCGTTGCGCGACCAATCACAGGTCGATCCCAACCGTTTCAACTGGTTGATGATGGTCGAGCCGTATTCGCCCTTCCATTCCCAGACCTTCTCAAGAAACTTTTCGCGGCCCAGATCACGGCGACCAGGCTGCTGGGTTTCGGCCAGCATCTTTTCGACCTGCAACTGCGTGGCGATGCCCGCGTGGTCCTGACCGGGTTGCCACAGCGTGTCAAAGCCGCGCATCCGGTGCCAGCGGATCAGGATGTCCTGCAGCGTGTTGTTGAACGCATGGCCCACATGCAGCGCGCCCGTCACGTTGGGTGGCGGGATCATGATGGTGAAGCTGTCCGCGCCCGGCTTGGCGTTGGCACCGGCCTTGAAGGCGCCGGATTCTTCCCAGTTTTGATAGATGCGCGGCTCGGCGGCGGCTGCGTCGAAAGTCTTGTCCATGGCCATGGTTGTGTCCCAAGTCGTATGAGTTCAAGACCGTTTACCCAAGACGACGGCAAAGGGAAAGCCCGGCTTGAAACGACAACGCCCGAGCCTTGGCCCGGGCGTTCGATCTCGTGATATTTCGCGGGGATCAGAAAT
>JAUHWP010000191.1 GCA_030424645.1 Alphaproteobacteria bacterium | reverse complement strand
CTGGATAAGCGCCTTCACGCGGTCGCGGGAAAGGTCACTGTGATACCATTTTATCGCCGACAGGCCGCGTTCGACCGCCCGGTCCGCTTCGGGGCCGGTCAGGGAATAGTCGCGCGGCGAACGCGGTGCATAATCGAAATCCGGGGCGGTGGTGGCCAAGCTGTCCTCCATTGCAGCATCGGTTGAAAGGCTACAGCGCGGGGCGCGTGTTACAAGCGGGCGGCACATCAGATTCCATCACCGCGCCCGGTCCGGTGGCAACGGCGCACACGCAACCCGGATTGCGTATCCACCGTCTGATGTGATCTGATGTGGTCATGCCCCATGCCACCATCGCCGATATCGCCGCCCATTCGGGCCTTTCGACCGCCACGGTGGACCGTGCCCTGAATGGCCGGACCGGGGTCAGCGCGATCAACCGTCACCGGGTCATGGAAGCCGCGCGTGCGCTTGGCTATCTGCCCTCGGCGGGCACGCTGCCCATGCCTGCGCGACCCGCGCGGATCGCGGTGCTGCTGCCCCATATGGAACGGGCTTTCTTTGCCAGCGTTGCCGCGACGATACAGGAACACGCGGCCCGTCATCCGCTGGTGAAATCCTGTCAGATCGTCCCGCTGTCCGGCCTTTCGCCCGAGGCATTGGCCGACGGGATCGAAACCCTGACGCAAGCCGAGGCGGTGGGCGTCATCGCCACGGACCATCCAAAGAACCGCGTCGCACTGACCCGGCTGATCGAGGCCGGGGTGAAGGTGGTCACGCTTGCCTCGGACCTGACCGACACGCCCCGCGCCTTTTACGTCGGCGTGGACAATGTCGCGGCGGGCCGAACGGCGGGGCGCATGGTCTGCCTGCTGACCGGCGACCGCGCTGGCCCCGTGGCCGTCTATGCCGGAAGCCGTGCGTTCCTGGGTCATCAACAGCGCGAAGACGCGTTCACCGACTATCTTTCCGGGCACCCGCGCCTGACCGTGTTGCCCACCGTCGAAACGCACGAAGATGCCGCGCGCCTGCGCACGGAAGTCGCGGCCCTGCTGCGCCACAGGCCCAACCTTGCCGCGATCTATTGCGTGGGTGCCGGGCGCAGCGGGATCGTCGAAGCCCTGGCCGATCTGCCCGACAGGCCCGCGGTCGTCATGCACGATCTGACCGCATCGTCCCACGCATGGCTGAAGACCGGGAAGATTGACGCGATCGTGGATCAGGATGCACAGCGTGTCGGGGAACGGGCGCTGCTGCACCTTCTGGGCGCCGTCGCGGGCAGCCCCCCGGCGCTTGGCCTGAAGCCACTGGACCCGCGGCTGATCCTGCCCGAAAACCTGCCGCAGGAAAGCAGACCCTGATCAGGTCCCCGCGCCGGCGCGATCTTGCTGGCGCTTAATGGGCGCGGTCGTGCCGCGTTCGACCAGCGTGACGGCAATCACCTCGCCCGGCGCATCCCGCCCTTCCAGCCGCGCCACCAGCACCTCGGCCGCGCGGCGGCCAAGCTTGCGCCGCTCCTGCCGGATGGTGGTCAGCGCCGGGTCATAGAAGGCGGCCATCTCGATATCGTCGAACCCGACGACCGATACATCCTCGGGCACATGCAGCCCACCTTCGCGAAGACCGGCGATCACGCCGAAAGCCGCCGTATCGGCTGCGCAGAAAACGGCGGTGGGCCGGTCCGTCATGGTCAGTATCTGCCGTGCAGCGGCATGACCCGATTCAAGCGAGAAATCCCCCGCAAACACGCAAGGTGCAGGCAGGCCAAGTGCAGCGCATTCCTCCTCCATCCCGGCACGGCGCGACGGGGTCAGCACGTTGTCCGCCGGCCCCTCGACATGGGCCAGGTGCCGGTGGCCCAAAGCGTGCAGGTGCCGCACCGCCATCCGGGCACCTTCGGCATTATCCGCCACGATAGCTGGAAATGTCGTGCCCTCGACCCATTCGCACAGGAACACGATACGCCCGTCCACACCCTGTGCTTCGCATTCGGCAAGCGCCGCCCGCGACAACGACCCGTCCAGCGAGATGGCGCCGTCGATGCGACCGTTTCGGAAATACCCGGCCAACGCCCCCTCTTCCAACGGCTTCGATTCCGTGTCGGTGATCAGCAAGGCGTAATCGGTATTGTTGAACCCCTCGCTCAGCCCGGCAAGGATTTCGGAATAGAAGGGTTTGCCCAGATTGTGCACCAATGCCAGCACCGCCCCGGCGCGCTGCATCCGCAGGTTGCGCGCCGCCTGGTTCACGCGATAGCCGGTCGCGCGGATCGCGGTCTCTACCGCCTCGCGGGTGGTTTCAGACACCCGCTCAGGCCGCGATAACGCGCGGCTGACCGTCGCCGTCGAGACCCGCGCGGCGCGGGCGACATCCTGGATCGTGGCGGGTTTAGAAATCGGTTCTCTCCTGCGGTTCGGTGAAATCGTGGCTTGACTCGACTCACGTTCATTGCCGAGTATGCAATCGTTTACATCGTTCGTGAAGCACCGTTTGCTTAAATGTAATCGTTTGCAGCCTGTTGGGAGGGGCTGAGAACGGGAGGGAAAGTGACCGCATCACATCACGACCAAGCCATGTCCGCGTCCAAACCGGCGCGCACCCTGGGCGGAGGTCCTTGCCGTGTCTGATTTCACCCACATCTCGGCCGCGATCGTCGGCACCGGTTTCATCGGCGGGGTCCATGCACAGATGCTGCGCCGGGCCGGCATTCAACTGCGCGGAATGCTCGGTTCGTCCCCCGAACGGGGCAAGGCGGGTGCTGCCGCCCATGGCGTTCCGCATGCCTATGCCACGATGGATGACCTGCTGGCCGATCCACAGGTGGACGTGGTTCACGTCACCACGCCGAACCACGCCCATTACGATCAGGTCAAGGCGATCCTGGCCGCCGGAAAACATGTCATCTGCGAAAAACCGCTGGCGATGACTGCCGCCCAAAGCGCCGAGATGACGAAGCTGGCCGATGCCTCGGGCAAGGTCTGCGCGGTCTGCTATAACATCCGCTTCTATCCGCTGAACCAACAGGCCCAAGGGATGGTCCGTGCCGGGGATATCGGCGCCCCCCATTTCGTCACCGGGCATTACCATCAGGATTGGCTTGCCGAACCGACGGACTGGAACTGGCGGCTTGAATCCGAAAAAGGCGGCGCGTTGCGCTCGGTCGGTGATATCGGCACCCATTGGGTGGACCTGACCAGCTTCATCACCGGGCTGAAACCCCAGGCGGTGATGGCAGAGCTCATCACCTTTCTGCCGGAACGGCA
>JAUHWP010000070.1 GCA_030424645.1 Alphaproteobacteria bacterium | reverse complement strand
GAACGCGCTGTCGTCCTTCATCGACAACTCGGAACGGATCCTGACGATCGAGGATACGGCGGAACTTCAACTGCAACAGACCCATGTGGGGCGGATGGAAAGCCGCCCGGCCAACGTCGAAGGCAAAGGCGCGGTCAGCCAGCGAGACTGTCTGAAAAACGCCCTGCGTATGCGCCCTGACCGCATCATCGTCGGCGAGACACGCGGCGAAGAAGTGATCGACATGTTGCAGGCCATGAACACCGGCCACGACGGGTCGATGACCACGATCCACGCCAACTCAGCCCGCGACGCAGTCTCGCGTCTGGAAAACATGATCGCCATGGCGGGGATCGAAATGCCGATCAAGGCCGTGCGCAGCCAGATCGCCTCGGCCGTGAACCTGATCGTGCAGGCCAGCCGCCTGCAGGACGGGTCGCGCCGCATGGTCTCGATCACCGAAATCACCGGTATGGAAGGCGACGTCATCTCGATGCAAGAGGTGTTCCGCTATGAGCGTCTTGGCCTGACGCCGGAAGGCAAGATCATCGGACGTTTCAATGCCACCGGGGTCCGGTCGCATTACTCCGACCGGTTCCGCCAGTGGGGCTATGACCTGCCCGCATCCATCTATGAACCCTGGAGCGACTGAGAATGACCATTTCCATCGAGCCAATCCTGTATGGCCTGATTTTCCTGGCCGTTCTGCTGCTGGTCGAAGGCATCTATCTGACCGTTTTCGGCAAGTCGATCAGCCTGAACAACCGCATCAACCGTCGGCTGGACATGCTGGAAAAAGGGGCGGCGCGCGAAGAGGTTCTGGAAAAGCTGCGCAAAGAGATGAGCCAGCACGTCAAGGCCCAGGGCATCCCCTTCTATTCCCTGCTGGCAACCAAGGCGCAAAAGGCCGCCATCGCCTTCACGCCCGCACAGCTTGTGCTGATCATGGTGGTGCTGTCGATCTTTGCCTTTGTCGGGTTGGGCGTCGCCACGGCGGCCTCGTTGCCGGTGCGCGCCGGTCTTGCCGTCGTCATGGGCGTGGGTGGTGTTTACATCTGGGTCAACAACAAGGCCAAGAAACGCACCTCGATGATCGAAGAGCAACTGCCCGACGCCGTGGAACTGATGGTGCGCAGCTTGCGTGTGGGGCACCCGTTTTCCTCGGCCGTGCAGATCGTCGCCAAGGAAGTGCCCGATCCGCTGGGCACCGAAATGGGGCTGATCGCCGACGAAAGCGCCTATGGCCGCGACGTGGGCGAGGCATTGGCGACCATGGCCGAACGGCTGGACAATCAGGATATGCGCTTCCTGGCGGTCGCGGTGATCATTCAGCAGACCTCGGGCGGCAACCTGGCCGAAATCCTGGACGGTCTGGCCAAGGTGATCCGGTCGCGCTTCAAGCTGTTCCGCCGCGTGCGCGCAATCACCGCCGAGGCGAAATGGTCCGGCAACTTCCTGTCCGGTTTCCCGGTTCTGGCGCTGGTCATGATCAACCTGATCCAGCCCAACTATTACGACAAGGTGCGTGACACGCCCTATTTCATCCCCGCCTGCCTGATCGTGGGGGGGTTCCTTGTGGCGAACATCTTCGTCATGCGGATGCTGGTGAACATCAAGGTCTGACAGAGGTTTACGAGATGGAACAGATCAACACCCTTCTGACCGGCCTTCTTGGTCCCGCCGGCCCCCTTCTGGCCGTGGGGGCATTGGGGATCGTGCTGATCGTTGTCACCGTGCCCTTCCTTCTTCGCAAGAACGAAGACCCGATCGAAAAGCTGCGCAAGGCACGCGAAAGCGGCAACCAAAGCGGACAGAAGGTCGATCTGCGGATCGCCTCGGGATCGAACAAGCTGGAAAAATACTCGGCCTTTCTGGAACCACAGGACGCCGAGGAGTATTCCGCCGTTCAACTGAAGCTTTTGCAAGCGGGCTATCCCGGCAAGAACGCGGTTCGGACCTTCCATTTCGCGCAATTCGCGCTTGGCATCGGCCTGCTGGTTTTCGGTGTCTTCCTGACCATCCTGAAAACCGCCAACGGGCAGGAGATGACCACGCAGGCGCGTATGTTGTGGATTCTGGTCCCCGGCGTTTGCGGCTATATGCTGCCGAAATACTGGGTCACGCGCCGGGTCGAGACCCGCAAGGAAGAGATCACCAACGGTTTCCCCGATGCGCTGGACATGATGCTGACCTGCGTCGAGGCCGGTCAATCGCTTGACCAGTCCATCCTGCGCGTGTCCAAGGAAATCCGCGCCTCCTATCCGGCGCTGGCCGACGAGTTTTCCATCGTGTCGAACGAAATGAAGGCCGGTAAGGACCGTATCCAGGTGCTGCGCGACCTGTCCGAACGCTCGGGCGTGCCGGATGTGGCCAGCTTCGTCACCGTGATGATCCAGTCCGCCACATTCGGCACATCTATCGCCGATGCGCTGCGCGTCTATGCGGGCGAAATGCGTGACAAACGGGTCATGCGCGCAGAAGAAAAAGCAAACACCTTGCCCACCAAGATGACACTTGCCACAATGCTTCTGACCGTGCCGCCGCTTCTGATCATCCTGATCGGCCCATCGATCTATGACATCTATCTGACCCTTAAATCGGTCCGTTTCTGACGCATATCTTTTCGGGCCGCGCGAAGGAGCCTCTTTTGACCACGCGCCGCCCGCCCCGCCCCCTTCCGCCTTTGCTGCCTGACTTTTTCCGCGCGCGTCTAGTCGCGGCCGGAACGCTTGCCTGTATCGGCCTGGCGGGTTGTGCATCGGGGACCGGACCCTTTGCCACAAGCAGCAGCCCCTATGCGCCAACCGCCCTGAAACGGGGGGAAGAGGCAGTGGACGGTCTGACCGTCGGTCACAGGCTGACCGCGGCGGGCGAGCACGAGCTGGCCCTGAAGGCCTATCTGCGCGCCGCCAGCGAGCGCGGCATCACCGTCGACGTGTTGTCCGCCATCGGATCGGCCAACCTGCAACTTGGCCGGTTGGGTCAGGCCGAACGCATCCTTCGCAAGGCCACGGAAATGGACGGCAGTTTCGTTCCCGCATGGAACAATCTGGGTGTGGTGCTGATGGAAACCGGCCAAACCGCCGAGGCCGCCCGTGTTTTCCAGATCGCATTTGGCCTGGATCGTGGCCAATCTGCCCAAATTCGCGACAATTTGCGCTTGGCGCTCGCAAAATCTGAAAATCCGGACTATGATCAGACACATAATGATGCATTCGCGCTGGTTCGGCGGGGGACGGGGGATTACCTGCTTCTGTCGCAGATCTAGGCGAAGACACGAGCAGTAAAAGGACGCAAAAATGCGCCAATCCATTATTCTGACGCTCTGCCTTGGCAGCGCGGTCGCCTTGTCAGCCTGCAACAAGCCGAAATCGGGCGGCGAAGACGTCGAACGCGCCATCGCGGATGTGAACGTGATCGACGAAAGCAATCTGAACGATATCATGTTGACGGTGGGCGACCCTGACGAAGCGGTCGCCTATTTCAAACGCACGGCGGAAAGCAAGCCAAACCGCATCGACCTGAAGCGCGGGCTGGCGCAATCGCTGATCCGGGCCAAGCGCCCTGTCGAAGCGGTGCCGGTCTGGAAGACCATCGCGGCCAGTCCCGAAGGCACATCGGAGGACCGGGTCAGCCTGGCGGACGCCCTGATCCGTGCCGGTGACTGGAAAGAGGCCGAGGCCGTTCTGGACAAAGTGCCCCCCACCCACGAGACCTATCGCCGTTACCGGCTTGAGGCGATGATCGCCGACAGCAATAAGGAATGGAAAAAGGCCGACAGTTTCTATGAAACCGCGGTTGGTCTGACCACCAATCCCGGCTCGGTCCTGAACAACTGGGGCTATTCCAAGCTGACCCGCGCCGACTATCCCGGCGCCGAGCAGTTGTTTACGCAAGCGCTGAGCTATGACAGCAAGATGTTCACCGCCAAGAACAACCTTGTCCTGGCCCGCGGGGCACAGCGGAAATACGACCTGCCCGTCATCCCGATGACCCAGGTCGAACGTGCACAACTTCTGCACACGCTGGCCCTGTCCGCCATCAAGCAGGGCGATGTGACGACCGGCAAAGGGCTGCTGCAAGAAGCTATCGACACGCACCCACAGCATTTCGAAGCCGCAACCCGCGCGCTGGAAGCTTTGGAAAACAACGTCTCGAACGGGTGAACCGGGGATGAGCACCGCCATGACAAGCTGGGCAGCGCTGCTGTTTCTGCCCTTCGTGGTGCCGATTGCCCTGTGGGCGGTCTGGTCCGACCTGTCGCGCATGAAAATTCCCAACAAGGCGGTGATGGCGTTGATCATCGTGTTTGCGGTGGTCGGCCTGGTTGCTTTCGAACTGCAGGATTACCTGTGGCGCTGGGTGCACCTGGCCGTGGTTCTGGTCATCGGCTTCGTGATGAACCTTGGCCGGATGCTGGGCGCGGGCGACGCCAAGTTTGCCGCCGCTATGGCGCCGCTGGTCGCCTTGCCCGATGCGTTTCTGGTTCTGACGATCCTGGCGGTGATGACCGTGGCCGGCTTCGTCCTGCACCGTGTTGCCCGCAGCATTGGCTGGGTGCGCGCCGCAACCCCCGATTGGGAAAGCTGGACGCGCCGCGACTATCCGATGGGGCTGAGCCTTGGGACCACGCTGATCATCTATATCGCGCTGGCCGCACTGACCGGCGGGTAAAGCGCCCGCCCGCTTGTGGCAATCGCGACATCACGAAACGCTCTACTCTGTTTCCTCGTCCGGGTCGGTCGGTGGTTCAACCGGTTTGGGCGTCTTTCCCGGCAGGCTGTAAAGCGTGTAATAGGGCGTGCGCCGCACCTCTTCCACCTCGTCGATCCAGTCCTGACCGGACACCTCGTCCAGTATCTTCCGGCGCGTGTCGGCAGACAGCGGACAGGTCGGCACCAACAGGTAATCCGCATTCTCGATCCCGCTGAGCGCACCGTAATACCATGGTGCCCCGCCCCTCAGCGGGGTCAGGTCGGCATAAAGCCAATAGCTTGACAGAAGGTCGGCAGAGAACAGCGATTTCCCACCGCCGGACCAGTCTGCAATGTCTTGGGAGACCGCACGGAACCAGACCACCATGCCCAGCTCCAGCGTGCAATAGTCCAGATCGCGGCCCTTGAAGGCGACGTTGGTATCTTCGCGCGCATCGTCGTCATATAGACTGGCAAACAAGGTATCAGGCCCATCAAAGGCCCGGCGCACATCGACCCGCGACGCGCGCGGCGCATAGGTTTGCAGGTCTTCATGCACGCCGCTGCCCGGCATCAGGGGGGCATATTTCTCGACATCCGTGGCGAAATGGCGAAACGGGCTGGCGGCCAGGTTCAGGAAACTGGGCGTGGCAAAGGCAAAGGCGGCCACCCCCGCATAGGTGATCGCCTTTTGCAAATCCCAGCCGAACCCGTTGAACACCGGGCCTGACGGGCGCAGCGCGATCAAAAGCAGCCCCAGAAGCCACAGCCATTGCGGGTCGTTGCCGAAATTCTGAAACGTCACATAGAAAAAACCGGGCAGCAGCAGCAGAAGCACCAGCCCTTCGGTCATCCGCCCGGCCTGACGCAGGAAGATCACCGCCAGAAGCGCCACCAGCGATCCGCCCAGATAGGCCGGTGCACTGACGACATAGCTGAAATCGCGCCCCGGCTGCGGTCGCACATCCGAGGCCGCAACGTTCAGCAGGTCACGCAGATAGGCCAGCCAGATCACCGGCGTGCCGACCCACAGCGTGACCGCCGCGACGGTCACAAGACCCGCGAGCAAAGCCCACAGCACGGTCCGCCCGGCCCCACGCGCAAACAACCCGACCAGCACGGGAATGAAGAACGCCGCGAAATAGGTGATCTTGATCATCGCCATGGCGGCCATGGCAAGGCCGATCACCACACCGTCCATCCGCGGCGACGGGCCTTCACGCCCCGGCAGGATCGCGGCGGTGATCGCCAGGAACGACAAGGCCCAGGCCCAACGGTTGTAATGCATCGAGATCGAGACACTGTCGTCAACCTCGCCATAGACCAGTGCGGTGGCGAAAATCAGGACGGTCGCCGCGAACAGATAGGCCCAGGCACCATCGAATCGCGTCTTCGCAACCCACCAGGCCGGCACGAAAAGCACAGCCGCGACAAGCAGTTGCCCGGCATGGATGGCATGTCCAATGCCAAGCCCTGCCTCAAGAAACGCTGAAATGGGGGCGAAGGCCAGAACACCGATCGGGGTGACGAAATCCAGATGCGGCCAGTCGCCCTGCCCCATCCGCAACAGCATTTGCAGAAGATGCAGCGTGTCGCCCTCGTGTTTCGAGATGAACAAACCGCCCTTGGCCAGAAAAACAAGGGCATACAGCCCCAACAGGCCCGCCATGAAGGCTGCCAAAAACTTGCCTTTATTTGTGCTCATACCTGCCCTCATTCTTTTGTAGCTAAAATAGCGCCAATACTGCGTTAGGCAAAGCTTTGTAATTGTTCGGTCAATTTATTGACTTGACCGTTCGAACCGCAACATATGATCGGGCATGACGATGAATGTACATAGCGTGGACATGATAGCGCCGCCACCGGCGATGACCCTGTCCGAAACCGGGCTGTCCCTTGTGATGATGCGGGACATCCTGTTGAAAACCATGTTCCGCACCAATCTGGAACTGATCTCGGACCTTGAGCGCACGCTCTGCCTGCCCGCCCGAGTGGTGCAGGAACTGGTGGATATGTGCCGCGATGGCGGCCTTGTCGAGGCGATGGGCACACTGCATGCAGGCTCCAAATCGTCCGAGATGGGATATCGCCTGTCCGACACCGGCAAGGCACGGGCGCTGGATGCGCTGTCGCAATCCGAATATTTCGGCGCCATGCCGGTGCCGATGCAGATCTATGCCAAACAGGTGAAACGCCAGTCGATCCGCAACATTCATATGTCGCGCGAACAGCTGACCGGGGCCATGGGGCACCTGATCCTGCCGCCCGACCTGCTGGACCAGTTGGGGCCTGCGGTCGGGTCCGGCCGCTCGATCCTGATGTATGGACCGCCGGGCAACGGGAAATCCTCGATCTCGAACGGGATTCGCGATGCGTTGGGCGACAAGATCTATGTGCCGCGCGCCATCGAGTATTCCGGGCAGGTGATCACGGTCTATGACCCCATCGTCCACAACCTGGCCGAGGAAGAAGAAGGCGACCCCAACGCCCTGCGCCGGGTGTCGAAGAAATACGACCGCCGCTATGTGCTGTGCGAACGCCCCACGGTGATCACCGGCGGTGAACTGACACTGGACATGCTGGACCTGGTCTATAACCCGACCGCGCGGACCTATACGGCCTCGCTTCAGTTGAAATCGACCGGCGGCGTGTTCATCGTCGACGACCTTGGCCGTCAGGCCGATCCGCCGCAGGCGCTGATCAACCGCTGGATCGTGCCGCTGGAAGAAAGCAAGGACATTCTGGCCCTGCAATCGGGCGAAAAGTTCGAGGTGCCGTTTGACACGCTGGTCATCTTCTCGACCAACTTCCACCCGAACAAGATCTTCGACAAGGCGGCTTTGCGCCGGATCTTTTACAAGATCAAGATCGACGGCCCGGATCAGGAAGGGTTCCTGAAAATCTTTGCCATGGTAGCGAAGAAGAAGGGGATGCCCCTGAACCAAGAGGCGCTGGTCCACCTTCTGAAGAACAAATACCCGACGATCGACAACATCTATGCCAACTATCAGCCGGTCTTCCTGATCGACCAGATGCTGTCGATCTGCGATTTCGAGGGCATCCCGCCGCAGATGTCGCCGGAACTGATCGACCGGGCATGGGAAAACATGTTCGTGAAAGAAGAGGAGATCGTGCACTAGTAGCCGATCAATCCGAGCAGCAAAGGGCGACCCGCCGTGCACCCGGGCCGCCCTTTTTCGTCGCCAGATGTATTTGCAGCATGTTCACGGCCCTGCAGTTTGCCTATCCTGCCCGCATGACCGCCCTGCCCCCGCATTTCGACCGCTGGTTCGACCAGCGCGGCTGGACCCCGCATCCGCACCAACGGGCGATGTTGGAACGGGCCGGGGAAACCGCGCTGATGCTGATCGCCCCCACCGGCGGCGGCAAGACGCTGGCGGGGTTTCTGCCCACGCTGGTCGAATTGGGCACGGCCCCCGGTCCGGGTTTGCACACGCTTTATATCTCGCCCCTGAAGGCGCTGGCCGCCGACATGCGGCGCAACCTGACCACCCCGATTGACGAGATGGGGCTGGCCATCCGGGTCGAAGACCGCTCCGGCGACACCACCCAGACCCGCAAGAAAGCGCAACGGGCGGACCCGCCGCATATCCTGCTGACCACGCCCGAAAGCCTTGCGCTGCTTCTCAGCTATCCCGATGCGCCGCGCATGTTCGTGGGGCTGAAACGTGTGGTGGTGGACGAGCTGCACGCGCTCTCTGAAAGCAAACGTGGCGATCAGTTGATGCTGTGCCTGTCGCGCCTTGACGCGCTGTGCCCCGGCCTGAAGCGGGTGGGCTTGTCGGCCACCGTCGAAGACCCGCCCGCGCTGGCCCGGTTTCTGGCACCCCACCCGACCCCGTGTGAAATCATCGAAGCCGATCCCGGCCCCGCCCCCGATATTGCGATGCTGACCACAGACACCCCACCGCCGTGGTCGGGTGGCGGCGGACGCTACGCCATTCTCGAAGTGCTGGACGAGGTGGCAAAACACAAGACCACCCTCATCTTTCACAACACCCGCGCGCAGGCCGAGATCTTCTTTCACGAGTTGTGGATGGCCAATGACGCTGCCCTGCCCATCGGCATTCACCACGGATCGCTGGCGCTGGAGCAGCGCAAGAAGGTCGAAGCCGCGATGGTCGCGGGAAGCCTGCGCGCCGTGGTCTGCACCGGGTCGCTGGACCTGGGGCTGGACTGGGGCGATGTCGATCTGGTCATTCAGGTGGGGGCGCCCAAGAACGTCAAACGGCTGGTGCAGCGGATCGGGCGGGCCAATCACCGTTACAACGCACCATCAAAGGCCTTGATCCTGCCTGCCAACCGGTGGGAAGTCATCGAATGCCACGCCGCGATCGAGGCGGTGCTTGCCCATGACCTTGACGGAGACCCGCGTGGCCCCGGCCCGCGCGATGTGCTGTGCCAGCATATCCTGATCACCGCCTGCGCCGGGCCGTTCGATGCCGATGCCCTGTTTGCCGAGGTGACGACCGCCGGCCCCTATGCCAGCCTGAGCCGCGCGGATTTTGACGAGTGTCTGGATTTCGTGGCGACCGGGGGCTATGCCCTGCGTGCCTATGACCGCTGGCAGCGCCTGATGCAGCGCGCCGATGGACACTGGCAACTGCGCGATCCGCGTTTGGCCCAGCAAGTGCGGATGAATGTCGGCACGATCATCGACTCTGATAAGCTGAAAGTGCGGATGAAAGGACGCTCACGCGCCTCCGTCGGCAAGCCTTTGGGCGAGGTCGAAGAGAGTTTCGCCGCCTCGCTGGTGCCCGGAGACACCTTCCTGATGGGCGGAAAGATCGTGCGGTTCGAAAACCTGCGCGAGATGGAGGTGCAGGTCAGCCGCGACCGGGGGCGCAAGCCAAAACTGGCGGTTTTTTCCGGCACCAAGTTCTCAACCTCGACCCAATTGTCGGACCGCATTCTTGACCTTCTGCACCGCAGCCCCCTGCCCGACCTGCCGCGCCACACGATTGACTGGATCGAATTGCAGCGCGAGGTCAGCCAACTGCCCCGCGTCGGGCGCATCCTTGTCGAAAGCTTCGATCACGAGGATCGGCCGCACACCTGTATCTATGGGTTTGCAGGCAAGAACGCGCAGCAGACGCTGGGCCTGATGGTCACGCGCCGGATGGAAGATATGGGGCTTGGCCCCTTGGGCTTCGTCGCGACAGATTACGCCACGCTGATCTGGTCGGTTGCGCATCTGGACAACCCGGCGCAGGTGCTGGATGCCGAAGGGCTGCGCGACGGGCTGGACGGCTGGCTGGCGGAAAACGCGCTGATGAAGCGCAGCTTCAAAGGCGCGGCCACAATTGCGGGGCTGATCACCCGCAACCTGCCCGGAAAACGGTCCACAGGGCGACAGGCGACATTCTCGGCGGACATTCTTTACGACACGCTCAGGAAATACGACCCCGACCACCTGCTTTTGTCCATCACCCGCGACGAAGCAATGCGCGGGCTGATCGGCTTTGGCCGGATCGAGGCGATGCTAAAGCGCACGGGCGGGCTGATCGACCACGTGTATCCGGGCCGCGTGACCCCGTTTGCTGCCCCCCTGTTCCTTGAGGTCGGCAAGGTCCCGGTCGAAGGTGCGGGGCAGGAAGCCCTGATCCGCGCCGAGGCAGATCGCCTTATGATAGAGGCCGGACTGACCTGACGCTGGATGCGCAGGAATAACTTGCAATGCCCCCCAAAATCGACTTGTTGGAAGGCATGAAGGGGTACGAGTTTATTTTCACGGGGGTGAAGCTGACCTTGCTGCCATCGGGCGCTTTGTGGTGGCCCGAAGCAAGGCTTTTGTGTGTCTCGGACCTGCATCTTGGCAAATCGGAACGCATGGCGCGCGAGGGCGGCGCGATCCTGCCCCCTTATGAAACCCGCGACACGCTGCACCGGCTGGAAGGCGACATCGACGCGACAGGTGCGCGCATCGTGGTCTGTCTTGGCGACAGTTTCGACGATCTTGAAGCGTCCGAAAACCTGCCCGAAGACGAAGCCCTGTGGCTGACGCGCCTTATGGCGGGCCGCCGCTGGGTCTGGATCGAAGGCAACCACGACCCCGGTCCGATCGAGTTTGCGGGCACCCATCTGGCCGAACTGCTCCAACCCCCCCTGCATTTTCGCCATATCGCGCGGGTCGGCGCAGCAGGCGAGATCACAGGGCACTTCCACCCCAAGGCCCAGCTTCATTTCAAGGGCCGCACGGTCAGCCGACGCTGCATGTTGTTTGATGGCGACCGGGTGATCATGCCCTCCTATGGCACCTATACCGGCGGGCTTCGAACCGACAACCACGTGCTGTCCCGCCTGATGCGGCCCGAGGCCATTGCCGTTCTGCTGGGCACCCCGCCGCAACCGATCCCGATGCCGCGCTAAGGCGGCGTGACGTGGCGTTTTCCTTGCCGCGCGCGCAACTGTGCTAACCTTTCAGCAACGAAAGGAAATCACATGCCCGATCTTTCACCCGACATCGCCGCCAAGGTCCGGAAAAGTTTCGCATCGCAGAACCTGATGACGATGATCGGGGCTGAAATGACCGGCCTGTCGCATGGGGCCTGCGACCTCAGCGCCCCGATCCCCGACAACATGCGCCAGCAACACGGGTTCGGCCATGCAGCGCTGACCTTCGGGCTGGGGGATACCGCGGCAGGCTATGCGGCGCTGTCCGTGATGCCCGAAGATCACGAGGTTCTGACCTCGGAAATCAAGATCAACCTGTTGGAGCCCGCCGCGGGCACCCGTCTGGTGGCCGAAGGGCGCGTCCTGCGCAGGGGCCGCCGCCTGATTCCGGTCGAGGCCAATGTCTGGTCTGAAACGGACGGCGAGCGGGTCCTGATCGCCAAACTACTGGGCACGATGGTGCCGGTTCCGATCCGACCTGCCGCAACGTGACGGTTGGCGCGGGCACGCCTTGGCGGCACACTCGCGCCAACCCCGATGAAGGAGAGTGCCATGTCCGACCGCGTTCGCATCACCGAAGATAACCAGGTCGCCACCGTGACCCTGACCCGCGCCGACAAGCGCAACGCGCTGGACCTTGCGATGATCCGCGCCATCGTAGATGCGGGCGAGGCCCTGGCCGCGCGCAAGGATATTCGCGCGGTGGTGCTGGCGGGGGATGGGCCGGCGTTTTCGGCGGGGCTGGACCTGGCCGCGATGCCCGAGATCGCGCAGTTCGCCATGCAGGGCGGTGTCTTTCTTGAACGCACCCATGGCAATTCAAACCTGTTCCAAGCCGCGTCCATGGTCTGGGCCGAGATGCCCCAACCGGTGATCGCCGCCGTGCATGGCTATGCCTTCGGCGGGGCGTTCCAGATCATGCTTGGCACCGACATGCGCATCGCTGCGCCGGACACGCGGTTTTCGATCATGGAAGGCCGCTGGGGGATCATTCCCGACATGGGCGGCATGGTGCTGATGCGGCGTTTGGCGCGCGGCGACGTGATCCGAAAACTGACCTACTCGGCCGAGCAATTCGAAGCACAACAGGCGCTGGACTGGGGCTTCGTGACCGAGCTGTCAGACACGCCCCAGGACCGCGCGCAGGCGCTGGCCACCGAGATCGCCGGGAAGTCCCCCGATGCCATCCGCGCGGCGAAAGCCCTGATCCGCGACACCGAGTTGATGGGGGTGAAAGACACGCTGATCGCCGAAAGCCGCGCGCAAGAATCCTTGATGAGCAAGCCCAATCAGATGGAAGCGGTGGTGGCCGGGATGCAGAAACGCGCGCCGAAATTTACCGACTGACACCGGACGACCGGGTCACTGCATTGCCAGAAGCGGTTTCTGATTCTCGACATGTCGCCGGATCAGGGTCTTGATTTGATTGCCGTTTTGCGGGCACTGACGCGCAATACAGGGCACATGTGCAGGCGATGCCAGGTCCGGGAACAGCGTGGTAATCTCGACCTTCGCCGCCGGTTCCATGCTTTTCAGCGCCTCGGCCCCGACGAACAGGCTTTCCGTCTGTATCCCTTCCGAGAACACCACTTCGTGGCGGTCGAAAAGCATGTGGTAATAGGTGACGGGGCCGCTGATATGATCCACGGAAATGCCCGGCAGGCCGATCAGTTTCTTCGCGGCGACCAACACTTCATCATCCCCGAACATCCGCTTCACAATCGCCGAGTTCAGCAGGATGCGATGTTGCGGCGACACGCGAAGGTCGCGTTTCGGCAAGCCTTCCCCCAACGCGTCAGCCTCGATGCGGATAGGGACGAGATTGGGCGCGACTGTCAGGGTTCTCAGATCCAGACGGCGGCTGCCGATCCAGCGAATGATCTGGGGTCCGTGATCTGCTGTTACCACGGCGTCGCCAGCCTGCAACTCCTCGACCGGGCGCGATCCGGTCGGGGTGTCGATCAACGAACCGGACACGAAACACGGCACCACCGACGATACAGGAATAGAAGCGCCGTTATCGGTGATCGCCTGAATGGTCAGGGTGGTGTTCAAGGGCGGAATGTTACCGTCGAGGAATGCAATGAAATACCCGGGCTCGGTGCCAAAACCGTCGATGATTCCGTCGTCATTCTGATCGTAATCCATGATCCCGATTTCATAGGTATTTGTCCCATCTGAAATCTGCACCGTGAAATCCCAGAATATCGGGTTCCCGTTCAGCGTCTGGGTCGGATCATTGGGGAATTCGTTCAGGGTGCTGTCGCCCGAAATGATCGTGGGGTCGGCACCATCACTGATCGTGATCTTGCTGTAGTCACTGATCTGGAAAGATTGCCCAACGCCCCCGAACCGAACGGCGTCCAGCGAAAGCGTCGAGTCGGTGCGCAACGCACCATAGATCGAAACGGTCATGCTATACCCATCCACCTGACATGGGACATCGAACGATATCTCAAGTCCCTTGCTAGCAATTCACTCGTCCAACACACCGTCACCCTGTGACGGCTGGCATGTGAAACAGGTAGCTCAAACGACCACAAAATTCAATTGCGGCCGTCTGAATGGTATCCTTTTCTTAGGTGGTGTGGCGGCTTTATGCCGTCAACCCCTCGGGTTCGACCAGCCCGTTTGCCCGGCAACAGGCGGTCAGGGTGTTGGCCAACAGGCAGGCAATCGTCATCGGGCCAACGCCACCGGGAACGGGCGTGATGGCGCCGGCCACTTTGACGGCGCTGTCGAACTGGACATCGCCCACCAGGCGGGTCTTGCCCTCGCCTTTTTCGGGGGCGTCGATGCGGTTGATGCCCACGTCGATCACGGTGGCGCCGTCCTTGATCCAATCGCCCGGCACCATCTCGGGGCGACCCACGGCGGCAACGACGATATCGGCGCGGCGGACGACCTCCGGCAGGTCTTTCGTGCGGCTGTGTGCGATGGTCACGGTGCAGCTGTCACCCAGCAGCAATTGCGCCATCGGCTTGCCGACAATATTCGACCGGCCGATCACAACCGCGTTCAGCCCGGACAGCGACCCATGATGGTCGCGCAACATCATCAAGCAGCCCAGCGGTGTGCAGGGCACCATGGATTTCTGCCCGGTCCCCAATAGGCCGACATTCGAGATATGGAACCCGTCCACATCCTTGGCCGGATCAATCGAATTGATCACGAGGTCTTCGTTCAGGTGGCCGGGAAGCGGCAGTTGCACAAGGATACCATGGACATCCGGGTCATTGTTCAATTGGTCAATCAGGGCCAGCAGATCCTTCTCGGACGTGTCCGCGTCCAGCTTGTGTTCAAAGCTGTTCATGCCCACCTCGACGGTCTGCTTGCCCTTCGAGCGGACATAGACCTGGCTGGCGGGATCTTCCCCCACAAGCACGACGGCCAGGCCGGGGGTAATGCCGTTTTCATCCTTGATCCGCGCCACATGGGCGGCGACCTTCTCGCGCACCGTCGCCGCGAACGCCTTGCCGTCGATGATCTGAGCTGTCATTGACCTTCTCCTTACATATCCGTCCGGGCATAGGCATCCCGGTAATGGTTCATTTGCATCGCCGTGGCCTGCACGGCGTTGGCCATCAGGGTGGCCACCGTCACCGGACCGACACCGCCGGGCACCGGGGTGATCCAGCCTGCCACCTGCGCGCAGCTGTCAAAGTCAACATCGCCGACGGTCTTTCCTTCAACCCGGTTGATACCGATGTCAATGACAACGCAGCCGGGTTTCAGCATTTCGCCGGTGACAAGACCGGGCTTGCCCACCGCCACGAACACGGCATCTGCAGCGCGGCTGTGCATCGCAACCGAGCGTGTCATGTGGTGGCAGACTGTCACCGTCGCCCCCAGCCCCATCAGCAAGAAGGCGATGGGTTTACCGACAATTTCGGAATGGCCAATGACGGTGACGTTCAGCCCTTCAATATCCAGCGGGAGGGTTTTCAGGATTTCGACCGCCGCAACAGCTGTGCACGGCCCGAGCGCGAGATCGTTATAGACGATATTCCCGATCGAAGCCGGGTGCATCCCTTCGACATCCTTCAGGGGATGAACAAGTTTCTGCAAAGTCTTGACCGGAATGTGATCCGGCAATGGGCGCTGGATGATGATCCCGTTGACGCGCGGGTCGGCATTGAGGCCCTGAATGATCCCCGTCAGTTGCTCAAGCGAGGTCTCGTGGGGATAATCCCGTGCCTCAAACGCAACCCCCGCGCTTTCGGCACTTTTCTGTTGGTTGCGCACGTAAAGCCGCGCAGCAGAGGTATCGCCCACCGACAGCGACACAAGCCGGGGTTGCCACCCTTGCTCGGCCAGGCTGGCTGCCTTCTTGGCGACCTCGTTTCGCATGTTCGCGGCAATGGCCTTGCCGTCGATCAATGTGGCGCTCATGGCCCCTTCTCCTTCTTTGCGGGATGTTGGGTGAGGTCTGATATGTCGAAGGGCGGGAATGCCCCGCCCTTCCCGTATCAGATCAGAACAGACCTTCGATTTCGCCGTCGGCATTCAGCCCGATTGACAGGGCGGCCGGTTGCCGTGGCAGGCCCGGCATGGTCATGATCTCGCCGCAGACCACGACGATGAAACCGGCCCCGGCAGACAGGCGCACCTCGCGGATGGGCACCGAATGCCCGGTGGGGGCACCGCGCAGGTTGGGATCGGTTGAGAAGCTGTATTGCGTCTTCGCCATGCAGACCGGCAGGTTGCCATATCCCGCATCCTCCCAATCGCGCAACTGCTGGCGCACCTTCTTGTCTGCCAGAACCTCGTCGGCGCGATAGATGCGCTTGGCGATGGTTTCGATCTTTTCAAACAGCGGCATTTCGTCGGGATAGATCGGCGCGAAGGCGGCGACATCCGCATCGGCCACCTCGGCCACGCGTTGGGCCAGCGCTTCCGAGCCTTCCGAGCCCAGCTCCCAGTGCCGCGACACGATGGCTTCCGAACCGTGTTCCGCCACATAGTCCTTCACCGCCCGCACTTCTGCGTCCGTATCGGTGACGAAGTGGTTGATCGCCACGACCACCGGCACCCCAAACGATTTCAAGTTCTCGATGTGGCGGCCAAGGTTCGGGCAGCCTGCCTTGACGGCGTCCACGTTCTCGGCGCCCAGATCGGCCTTGGCCACACCACCGTTCATCTTCATCGCCCGCACCGTGGCAACCAACACCACGACGCTGGGCGCGATGCCGGCTTTGCGGCATTTGATGTTCATGAATTTTTCAGCACCCAGATCGGCCCCGAAACCGGCTTCCGTCACGACATAGTCGGTCAGCTTCAGCGCCGTTTTGGTGGCAATGACCGAGTTACAGCCATGCGCGATGTTGGCAAACGGGCCGCCATGCACGAAGGCCGGGTTGTTTTCCAGCGTCTGCACAAGGTTGGGCTGCATCGCGTCTTTCAGCAGCACGGTCATCGCACCATCGGCCCCGATGTCACGGCAATAGATCGGCGTGCGTTCACGGGTATAGGCCACGATAATATCGCCCAGCCGCTTTTGCAGGTCTGCCAGGTTGTCCGCCAGACACAGGATCGCCATGACCTCGGACGCCACGGTGATGTCATAGCCGGTCTGGCGCGGGAAGCCGTTTGCGACCCCACCGAGCGAGGTGACGATATCCCGCAGTGCCCGGTCGTTCATTTCCACCACCCGGCCCCAGGTGACGCGGCGGGCGTCCAGGCCGGTGC
>JAUHWP010000069.1 GCA_030424645.1 Alphaproteobacteria bacterium | reverse complement strand
TAGAAAATCTCGGTGCAGGGGCCGCAGGGGCCGGTCGGGCCCATCTGCCAGAAATTGTCCATCGTATCGATGCGGATGATCCGGTCTTCCGGCACGCCGACCTTCTTCCAGATCTCGAACGCCTCGTCATCGGTGTGATAGACGGTGGTCAGAAGCCGTTTGGGGTCGATCCCGAATTCCCTGGTGATCAGGTTCCAAGCGAACGGGATCGCGTCATCCTTGAAATAGTCGCCGAAGCTGAAATTCCCCAGCATTTCGAAAAACGTGTGGTGACGCGCGGTATAGCCGACATTGTCCAGATCGTTATGCTTGCCGCCCGCGCGCACACATTTCTGCGCCGTGGTGGCGCGGGTGTAATCGCGTGTCTCGATGCCGGTGAACAGGTTCTTGAACTGCACCATGCCAGAATTGACGAACATCAAGGTCGGGTCGTTGCGCGGCACCAGTGGTGAACTGGGAACAACCCTGTGCCCGTTATCCTCGAAATATTTCAGAAAAGTGGAGCGGATGTCGTTCAGGCTGGCCATGATATCTTGTCTCTGAAAGGGCGTTCACATCCGTTTACCTTTGCCAGCCCCCCCTGTCCACAGGCTCTGGCACCCAAAAAGCAAAGGCCGGGTCCTGCCCGGCCTTCGTGTCATCAACTCGATCGGATCAGGCTTCCAGAAGCCCGTCGTCATCGTTGTCTTTTTCACCTTCCGGCATGTCGAAATCCAGACCATGGGCGGCGCGGATCTTGTCTTCGATTTCAAGCGCCGTGCGCTTATTCTCGCGCAGATAGGTCTTGGCGTTCTCACGCCCCTGCCCGATCCGCTCGTCGCCGTAAGAGAACCAAGCGCCCGATTTCTCGACCACGCCAGCCTTGACCCCTAGGTCAAGCAGCTCACCCATCTTGGAAATGCCTTCGCCATACATGATGTCAAACTCGACCTGTTTGAACGGCGGGGCCACCTTGTTCTTGACGACCTTGACGCGGGTCGCGTTGCCCACAACCTCGTCCCGGTCCTTGATCGCGCCGATCCGGCGAATATCCAGCCGCACCGAGCTGTAGAATTTCAACGCGTTGCCGCCCGTGGTCGTTTCCGGGCTGCCGAACATGACACCGATCTTCATGCGAATCTGGTTGATGAAAACGACGGTGCATTTGGAGCGCGAGATCGAGCCGGTCAGCTTGCGCATCGCCTGGCTCATCAGGCGGGCCTGCACGCCGACATTGCTGTCACCCATGTCGCCTTCCAGTTCGGACCGGGGGGTCAGGGCGGCCACCGAATCGACCACCACCATGTTGACGGCGCCAGAACGCACCAGCGTATCGACGATTTCCAGCGCCTGTTCACCAGTATCCGGCTGGCTGATCAGAAGCTCGTCCAGATCGACGCCCAGCTTACGGGCATATTGCGGGTCCAGCGCATGTTCGGCGTCGACAAAGGCGCAAACGCCGCCCTTTTTCTGTTCCTCGGCCACGCAATGCAAAGTCAGGGTCGTCTTGCCCGAGCTTTCGGGGCCGTAAATCTCGATGATCCGCCCTTTCGGAAGACCGCCAATGCCAAGCGCGATGTCCAGCCCCAGGGACCCGGTCGAGGTCGCCTCGATCTCGGCAACCGGGTTGTCGGCCCCCAGCTTCATGATCGACCCTTTACCAAACTGCCGTTCGATCTGTGCCAGAGCGCTGTCGAGCGCCTTCTGTTTCTCACCGTCACGCTTCATGTCAAAGATATCCGCCGTTGCCATTTCTTATCATCCCTTATTTCACACCCGCGAACGGGCGGCAATCACGCTCGTGTTCTGCTCTTGTTCTCATTTTTCGTTATGAGCACAAAATAAGAACATTTCAAGTCATCTTTTCTTCACCCAGTCTGACCAAGAATGGTAACTGAACCGTTAACGGCCCTGTTTGGATGGCGGATAGGGGTGAAATCCTTGCGTTCGATGCGCGGCTCAATGCAACTGCCTGTGCACCGTCGCGGTCAGGTCGGTCAGAGAAAACGGTTTGGGCAGGAAGACCGAATTGGGAATGCGGGATTGATGTTCGGACACCGAATCCTCGGCATAGCCGGACACGAACACCACCTTGACATCCGGGCGGTCTTCCAATGCCCTGGCCACCCAGGTCGGGCCGTCCATGCCTGGCATGATGACATCGGTGACGAAGACATCGACCGACAGGCTTGTGTCTTCAAGCGTCTTCAGGGCCTCTTCGGCGTTTTCGGCCTCGAGCACCGTGAACCCGCGCATCCGCAAGGCCCGCGACGCAAAGGCGCGCACCGGGGCTTCGTCTTCGACCAGCAGGACGATGCCGTCCTTGTCCCCCGCAAGGTCATGGGTGGGGTTGGGCAGCGCCGCATCCGGTATCGCAGCGCGTGGCGACATTTCCGTCGCAGATGGCCGGAGGAAACCAGTGCCGGTCGGTGTCACGCTGTCCGGCCCTTTCACGGTGACGGTCGCGCCCTCAAGAACAATCTGGTCGTCAACGGCAAGGGCATCGAGCGTTGCCTGTATCTGATCCTCGGACAAACGGTCGGTTGCATCCGGCAGGTCACAGGGCGCGTCATTGCCGGGTATCGCCTGATCGTCGCTGTCCTGACAGACCGGGAAATACAGCGTGAAGGTCGACCCCGTGCCGGGAATTGAGTCGACGAAGATGAACCCGCCCATCTGCTTCACGATGCCATAAGCCATCGACAGGCCAAGACCGGTGCCCTTGCCGGCGCCCTTGGTGGTGAAGAAGGGTTCGAAAATCTTGCCGATCTTGTTTGCGGGAATGCCCGTGCCCTGGTCGATGACCCGGATCGTGACGTAGTCGCCGGCGGGCACCGTCGCCCGGTCGCGATCCAGGGGCTGTTCGATCTGGACGTTCCGGGTTTCGACCCGAATCTCGCCCCCGGACTGCATGGCGTCGCGCGCATTGACCACAAGGTTCATGATCACCTGTTCCAACTGACGGCGGTCCGCGCGGATCGGCTTCAGCTCGCGATCGTGATCCAGATCCAGCGTCACCTTCTCGCCGACAAGGCGGTTGAGAAGATGGGCGAGTTCCGACAGCGACTCCGGCAAGGCAAGCCGTTCCGGGCACAGCGTCTGTTTGCGGGAAAAGGCCAGCAATTGCCGCACCAGTGCCGCGGCGCGGTTGGCGTTCTGGTGAATTTGCGACAGGTCGGAAAACTCCGGATCGTTCTCATCGCGGCCCAGCAACAGAAGGTCGCAATGGCCCGAAATGGCGGTCAGCAGGTTGTTGAAATCATGCGCCACCCCACCGGCCAGCTGACCGATGGCCTCCATCTTCTGGCTTTGAACGAACTGCGCTTCCAGCGTCTTCAGCTCGGTCGCATCCTGCAACACCGCCACCAGGGCCTGCCCGGCCTCGTCCGCGACCTGCCCGAGCGAGATTTGCAGAAAGACATCTTCTTCCGGCTTGATGGCGCGCACGACTTCGGTCCGGCCAAGATGACGCCCGGCATGGGCTTCGCGCAACCACTCAGACACGGGGCGTCCCAGCCCCTCGACCTGGTCGGCCAGCCGGGTTCCGATGGCGTGTTCATCGCCCAGCAGTCCGCGCGCACGACGGTTGGCCATGACGATCGTCCCGCTGGTGTCCAGCTTGATCAGCGGCACTGGCAGCCGGTCGATGAACGCCCATTCTTCACCGGTGATCGCAGGCCCCGCGGGTGGCGGCAGAAGATAGATTTCGCGCCGTCCCGCGCTGATCTCCAGCTCGCAGATGAAGGCGGGCACCGGGCCGGTCCTGGCCGAGACCTGCATCACCGCCCCCGGCTGCACCGGCAATTCGGTAAACACACGATCCAGCGTGGTTTCGCGCCCGCCCAGCAAGCGACGGGCCGCTTCATTCATGAACAGGATCGTGCCGGATTTCGACACGATCATCATCGGAAGGCTGATATATTCCCCGGTGCGCCCGGCCTGACCGCGTTCGCCGAATTCCTCGAACCGCCACAGAAAGCCACCGCCCGCGACCACATGCACCGACAGGCGCACGTGTCCGCGCCGCAGCACGATATCCTCGCGCGCCGATCCCTTGGCCTGCGCCTTGTTCTGAAGCCGGAACAGCACCGATCCGGGCGCTGCGAACATGTCCTTGACCGCCCCGGCCAGGGTCGCCCCATGCTGATCCCCGAATTCGGCCGTCGCAGCCCCGTTCTGATAACGGATCATCCCGTCGGCATCGGTTGCGAAGGTGGCGGCGCCGTCCTGATCGGCCACCTGCTGCACCATGCGAAACATCAGCCGTTGCCGTCGACGGTGGCGGGCGGCCAGCGCGCTGACGGTCAGAGCCAGCGAGAGAAAGGTCAGCCCGATCAGCAGCAGGCTCAGTCCGGGCAGCGGAAAACCGATGAACCACGCACCGCCCACAGACAACACCGCAAGGGCGAGCAGAAAGCCCGTCCGTTGTGACAGGCGCAGGGCAATTTCAGTCAACGGAGTGGACGACAGTTCAACGTGCGACACAGAGATCCCCTTTTACAGAATCGGCCCCCTGTTATTGCCCGCGGTCGGTTAAGCGCCGATTAATGGGAATCAGACTAACAACCTTAGATTGTTTTTGCCAAGCATTACTTTCTTTTTAGTCGCGCCAGATAGAACCCGTCACCCCCCTCGGTCGGGGAAAACCGGCGTTCAAGATCAACGGCAAAACCCGAATGCGCGCTCAGGAACCGATCCACCTGCGCCCTGTTTTCGGCCCTCAGGACCGAGCAGGTCGCATAGGCAATCGTCCCGTCGGGCGTGGTCAGGTCGGGAAGTTGTGACAGCACCGATTGTTGTGTGTCCAGCACTTCGGCGAACCGGTCGGGTGTCAGCAGCCATTTGCCCTGCGGCGCGCGGCGCCATGACCCGCTGCCGGAACAGGGCGCGTCGGCAAAGACAAGATCGAACGCTCCGAACCCGGCAAGAGTATCGGGCGTGGCGATCTGGATCCGGCAACCGGCCCGATCCGCGCGCTCCGGGATATCTTTCATCCGCGCAGGCGAAATATCATGCGCGACCACCTCGGCCCCCAATGCGGCCAGGGCCAGGGCCTTGCCACCGCCGCCCGCACAGAAGTCCAGAACACGCATGCCCCGCGTGATCGCCAACGCCTCGACCACCGCCTGAGAGGCGGCGTCCTGAAGCTCCACCAGCCCATCAAGAAAGGCGCGCGAGCCATTGATCTTGCGTGGGTTTTCCAGAACTTCCAACGCCGTCGAGGCCAGCGGACAGGGCCGTGTCGCGATTCCGTCCTCGGCCAGCGACGCCTGTGCCTGCGCAACCGTGGCGCGGGCGGTGTTGACCCGCAAGAACACCGGCGCCCGGTGGCGCAAAGCCTCAAGCACCACATCAGAAGCGTCGCCAAGGCTGTCGTCGAAATGCGGCAGCAGCCAATCCGGGCAATCCAGGCGTTCGGCGCGCGACGGCTCTGATCCTGCCGAACGCTCTTCATCGCTCAACACCTCAGGCGCATGACCGTCGCCGGTGAACAGCGTGTCGGGGTCGATCTCGTGCCCGCGCAGCAGACCGATCATGATCGCGCGCCCATCCTTCCCGCCCCCCAAAGCGGCTGAGGAACGCAGCCGCCGAAGCGCATCGAACACGTGGTCGCGAATGGCGGCCCGATCCTTCGACCCGGCGAAGCGATGCCCGCGCGCCCAGCCGGTCAGCGCCTGTTCTGCCGGCGTGCCGGACAGATAGGCATCAAGGATTTCGATGGCCGCGGCAACACGGGCACCGGGCGTCACGACGACGCCTTGAATACATAAAGATTAAGCCGCAACCCCATGATCACATTACCCAATCCGGTAATTCGGGCTTTCCCGTGTGATCTGCACATCATGCACATGGCTTTCCTTCAGACCTGCGCCGGTGATCTTCACGAACTGGCAGTTCTTGCGCATCTCGGCCACCGTCGCGCAGCCGGTATAGCCCATCGCCGCGCGCAGACCACCGACCAGTTGATGGATCACGGTGCCCGCGCTGCCCTTATAAGGCACCTGCCCCTCGATCCCTTCCGGCACCAGCTTGTCCGACGCCGCATCCTTCTGGAAATAGCGATCCGCCGATCCGCGCGCCATCGCGCCCAGCGACCCCATGCCGCGATAGGCCTTGAACGACCGACCCTGATACAGGATCACCTCGCCGGGGCTTTCATCGGTGCCCGCGATCATCGAGCCGACCATCGCACAGCTTGCCCCCGCCGCAATCGCCTTGGCGAAATCGCCCGAGAACTTGATGCCCCCGTCGGCAATCACCGGCACGTCACCCGCCGCGGCGGAACAATCGCCGATTGCCGTCAGTTGCGGCACACCGACGCCCGCCACCATCCGCGTGGTGCAGATCGAGCCCGGCCCGATCCCCACCTTCACAGCATCCGCACCGGCGTCGATCAGGGCGCGCGTGGCGTCCCCGGTGGCGACGTTACCGGCGATCACCTGAACGGCGTTGGATTGCGCCTTGATCCGCTTCACAGCCTCGATCACCCCTTCTGAATGGCCATGCGCGGTATCCACGACGACAATATCCACGCCCGCGTCGATCAGCGCCTCTGAGCGTTCAAAGCCGCTGTTGCCAACCGAACTGGCCGCGGCCACCCGCAACCGCCCCAGATCGTCCTTGCAGGCGGTCGGGTTCAAGACCGCCTGTTCGGTGTCTTTCAGGGTCAGAAGCCCGGTCAGCTTGCCCTCGCCGTTCGTGACCAGGAGCTTTTCGATCCGGCGGGCTTTCATCAGGCTTTTCGCCTCTTCCAGCTCGGCCGGTTCCTGCAGCATGGCAAGGTCTTTCGAGGTCATCATCACCTTGACAGGCGTGTTGTCATCGGTGGCAAAGCGCATGTCGCGGTTGGTTACGATCCCCACCACCCGGCCCTGTTCATCAACGACCGGAAAGCCTGTGACGCGATAGCGGTCCTGCAACTGCTTGGCATCGGCCAGCGTCTGGTCGGGCGTCAGGGTGATCGGGTTATAGACAATCCCGCTTTCAAACCGCTTCACGCGGCGCACCTGTTCGGCCTGTTCATCGACATCAAGGTTCTTGTGAATGACCCCCATGCCACCCGCCTGCGCCATGGCAATGGCCATGCGCGCCTCGGTCACGGTGTCCATCGCGGAACTGAGCAGCGGGATATTCATCGCAATCGACCGGGTCACGAATGTGGTCGTGTTTGCGGTGGACGGCAGCACAGTGCTGGCGGCCGGAACCAGAAGGACGTCGTCGAAAGTGAGCGCCTCGCGAATCTCCATGGGCTTTCTCCTCGGGAGTGTTCGTTTGGCACGTCCCTATCTCACGCTGCGGGCAGTTTGGAAAGAGCATTGCGGGACATTTCTGCACGCGGCCTGATTTTTCCGGCGATCGGGCTGGGCAGGCCGCGTTTGACAAAGCGTCCCATGCGCGGAAAGGTCGGTCCAGCGCAGATGACAGACGGACCGGAGACAGCCCAGTGAATGACCTGAACCGAGGCGAAGCCTTTCGCGCCCTGCACCAGAAGGGCAACCCATTCATCCTGGCCAATGCCTGGGACATCGGAAGCGCGAAGATGCTCGCGGCCTTGGGGGCACAAGCCATCGGCACATCATCCGCCGCGCACGCCTTCACGCTGGGACGCCCGGATATGGGGCATGTGACACGGGACGAAGCGCTGGCCCATGCGCAGGATCTGGTGGCCGCCGTGACTGTCCCGGTGTCGGGTGACTTCGAAAACGGTTTTGGCGACGATCCCGACATCTGCGCCGACACCGTGCGCCTGTCGTTCGAGGCCGGGCTGGCCGGCATCTCGATCGAAGATACGGCGCTGCCCGCCGCCACACCCTATGACCGCGCGCTCGCGGTCGAACGGATCAGGGCCGCCGCATCCGCCGCCCGCGCCCTGCCGGGCGATTTCGTCTTGGTTGCGCGCGCCGATGGCGTCATGAACGGTCAATACGATCTGGACGAGGCGCTGGCCCGGATCGCGGGATACGAGGCGGCGGGCGCGGATTGCGTTTATGTCCCCCTGCCCGGCACCTTGGCTGATCAGGCACGGGTTTGTGCCGCCACCGAACTGCCGGTCAACGCGCTGGCCGCCGGTCCCTTGTCACAGGTCGGTCGGGCCGATCTGGCACAGGCGGGTGTGGCGCGTATCTCGTTGGGGTCGGCACTGGCGCGCGTGACCCACCGGGTGATCCGCGACGCGGCACAGGCGATGTTTGACAGCGGAGATTTCTCGATGCTGGGCACCGGAATGCCGGGGGGTGACGTCGACGCCCTGCTGGAACGGTAACCGGGTCAGATCCGCGTTACATCGGCATCGTAGATCCAGCTGAACCGGTTGAAGACCTGCTGCGGGGCCAGTCGCCCGGCCAGCCGCAACGCCCCATGCCCCACCCGGCGCGCAAGCGGGTTGGCATAGTGATAATTGCGCGCGTTCCGGCTTGCGGCATTCACGATCTTCGCGCAGCGGGTCCGGCGCAGCGCCTGATAGCGCTTCGGACCTGCATCCGGCCCATCACGATCCAGACAGGTGGCCAGCACCCACGCATCCTCGATCGCCATGACAGCCCCTTGCGCCATGAAGGGCAACGTGGGATGGGCGGCATCGCCCAAAAGCGCGCAATGGCCATAATGCCAGTTCAGCGCGACGGGATGGCGGAACAATCCCCACAGGTGAACCCCCTCGACCCGTTCCAGAAGCGCCTGCGCATCGTCGCAGAACCCGCTGAACGCGCGGCGCAGATTGTCGGGGTCGTCGGTATGGGTCCACCCCTCGTCCGCCCAGGCGGTGCGTTCCTCGACCGCCACCAGATTGACCATCGCGCCATCGCGCAACGGATAGGTGACCATGTGCCGCCCCGGCCCCATGAACACCGTGGCTTCCACCGGTTCGCGCCCGGTTGCGGGCACCGTGGCACGCCACGCCACCTGGCCGGTGAAAAACGGCGCGCGGGCACCGTTCATCGCGCGGTGCGTGACCGAGTGCAAACCGTCCGCGCCGATGACGAACCCCATCTCGGATGACGGCGCACCGGCAAGCTTTACCGTTGCGGCCCCAAGGCCGGGGGTCACGCGTTCGACCTGCGCCCCGCAGCGGATCACCACCCCGGCATCGCGCGCCGCGCCGGCCAGAAGGTCGATCAGGTCGGCGCGGTGAAACAGAAGGAATGTCGCCTCGGGCGCGACTTTCTCAAAACTGAAGTCGATCACCTCGCGGCCCGAAATCCCGTCGCGCAGCCACACCCCGCTGCCCCGCATGGCGCGGGCGCGGGCCTGATTGCCCAGACCCAGCGCATCCAGCACCCGCACGCCATTGGGGCTGATCTGCAACCCGGCGCCGACCTCGGTGATCTCGGCGGCTTGCTCCAGCACCGTGACATGCGCACCGCGCCCTGCCAGTGCCACCGCGGCCGTCAGCCCGCCGATCCCTGCGCCAAGGATGGTGACGTCCTGTCCTGCGATCATGCTTTGCGCTCCTTGGCGGCGGTTTCACAACTGGCACTGTCCGACAGGCTTTGCGATCGGGCAAAAGAAAAGGCGCCGGATGTCCAGCGCCTTTTGTCATGGATCGGGTTCACGCGCCACGCGACAAGTGCGCCCATCCCAAAATTCTGTCGATCCGCGATTTAATCGTCGCGGTGCACTTTTTCCCGACGCTCGTGGCGTTCCTGTGCCTCAAGGCTCAGGGTCGCAATCGGACGCGCATCCAGACGTTTCAGCGAAATCGGCTCGCCTGTTTCCGAGCAATAGCCATATTCGCCTTCTTCAATCCGGCGCAGGGCCTGATCAATCTTGCCGACCAGCTTGCGCGAACGATCCCGCGTGCGAAGCTCCAGTGCCCGATCCGTTTCTTCCGACGCCCGATCCGCGATGTCTGGAATGTTCCGAGTGTTGTCTTGCAGGCCTTCAAGCGTGTGACGGCTTTCGTCCAGCAACTCTTCTTTCCAGGCCAGAAGCTTGCGACGGAAATATTCCGTCTGACGCTCATTCATAAACGGCTCGTCTTCGGCAGGACTGTAATCGTCGGGCAGGAAAGTCTCTGCTTTCATACCAACTCCCTCACTTACCGGACTGTAACCACCTGACAATCTTGTTGCCCCTAAAGAGTCCGGCTTCTTGTGGCGCTCGTTTACACCCGCTTTTCCCGGTTGTCACTAGCCAAAGAGCATGATCGAACAAGGTTTTCGCTCATAACGGGCAAACGCCTGAAAATGTGCCGAAAACGCGCTGAACAAGGTCCGCGGTGGCGCGATGCGGGTTCGGGCCGAGGCCGACCGGGGCGCCAGACGCCACCGTGCCCTTGCCAAAACGGACCCACCCTATTACTTCGCCCGGTATTATACAGACGTGACCGCAAAGGGATGACAGGATGACAAAACGCTTCGAAGGCACCGAAAGCTATGTCGCGACCGACGACCTGAAGATTGCCGTAAACGCCGCCGTCACGCTGGAACGACCGCTTCTGGTCAAGGGCGAACCGGGGACCGGCAAGACGGAACTGGCATTGCAGGTGGCCGGGGCCTTGGGTGCGCGGATGATCGAATGGAACATCAAGTCGACCACAAAGGCGCAACAGGGTCTGTATGAATACGACGCGGTCAGCCGGTTGCGTGACAGCCAGTTGGGCGACGAGCGTGTGCATGACGTGTCAAACTATATCAAACGCGGCAAGCTGTGGGAGGCATTCGAGGCTGATGACCGGGTCGTCCTGTTGATCGACGAGATCGACAAGGCGGATATCGAGTTTCCCAACGACCTGCTGCAAGAGCTTGATAAGATGGAGTTTCACGTCTACGAGACCGGTGAGACCATCCGCGCCAAGCATCGCCCGATCATCATCATCACCTCGAACAATGAAAAAGAGCTGCCGGACGCCTTCCTGCGCCGCTGCTTCTTTCACTACATCCAGTTTCCGGATGCCGAGACCCTGGCCAAGATCGTCGAGGTGCATCACCCCGGCATCAAGTCGCGCCTGCTGACCGAGGCGCTGACCCAGTTCTATGCAATCCGCGAACAGCCGGGGTTGAAGAAGAAGCCCTCGACCTCGGAAGTGCTGGATTGGCTGAAACTGCTTCTGGCCGAGGATATCGACGCCGAGACATTGAAACGCGACGGGGCGTCGGCACTGCCGACCCTGCACGGGGCGCTTTTGAAGAACGAACAGGATGTTCACCTGTTCGAACGGTTGGCCTTCATGGCGCGCGGCGGACGCCAATAAGGTCATATGATCTTGACATTCAGGTCATGTGACCCTAACTTCTGAGCATAGCACAGGAGAAGACCGATGCACGCCGCCCCACAGCCCATCACCCCGCCCCCGGCCCGTCCGACCTCGGATCATGCTGCCGTGGCGCTGAAAGCCTTTGGCCGGATTGCCGAGGCATGGGGGCTGAAGCTGGATGATGCCGCCGCGCTGGCGGATATGTCCACCTCGACGTGGAAGCGGGCGCGCAATCCCGGCTTCAAGGGCGATCTGACCCGCGACCAGATGCTGCGGCTGTCGGCGCTGGTGGGGATCTATAAATCCCTGCACCTCTATTTCGACGAGGCAATTGCCGATCAATGGATCACGCTGGCCAACACGGGTCCGCTGTTTGACGGCGCCCGGCCCCTCGACACGATGATCGAAGACGGGCTGCCGCAATTCCTGCGCGTGCGCAACTATGTCGATGCGCTCAGGGGTGGGATGTGAGTGATCCCCTGCCGCTGCGATCTGTCAGCGACCGCGCATTGGTCCGCCTGATCCCGGCCACCTATCACAAGCCACCTGTCCTGCGTGGGCTGGTTGATGATGACGACGAAGCGGCCATCCTGGCCGAGGTCGAGGCGATGACGTCGGCCCGCCACATCGCCGAGCGTGGGCGCGACATGGGCGTGAACCGGCTGGAACTGGCCTGGGAACGCCGCGCCGCCGACCTGCGTATCTATGGTCTGAGCCACGTCAACGCCGCCTTCACCTATCGCCGGGCGGGTGGCAATCGGTTCAACGACGACACCCGCGGCGCGTGGTATTGCAGTTGGAGCGCCATGACCTCGCTGGCCGAGGTCGGCTATCACTATACCCGCGAGCTGTCTCATATCGGCATTTTCGACACCAAGGTGCGCTATGTCGAACTGCTGGCCGATTTCATCGGGGACTTTCCCGACCTGACGGGCACCCCCGGCCACCCGGCCCTGCATGAAGACCCCGCGCGCGGTTATCCACGGGGGCAGGAACTGGCCAATCACCTGCGCGCGGACGGGCATCGCGGGCTGGTCTATCCATCCGTGCGCCACCCCGGCGGCACCTGTCTTGTCGCCTTCGATCCGGCCACCGTGCAGAACGTGCGCCCCGGCGCAAAATGGGACATCACGTGGTCGGGAAGTGCCGATTTTGATGTGGTGGGGCTTTAGCAGACGATTCGCACGGCCCTCGCATTTTGGTGTGTCCGGCCTAGCGCAACATGAGACCCGCCACACAAGATATTGTTTTTCCTGAGTGGTTTTGCGCAAAACCACTCCGCTTCATACCATTTCCCTTGGTCAAACCGCCGCCACCGCCTACACTCCGACCCTTGCCTGGGGGGGCACAAAAGCGGGTGTGACGGTGTTGTTATGGGAAGCAATGCGCACATTTCCGTTCGGCCATTGACGCCGTCTGATAGGGACGCATGGGCACGCCTGTGGGAAGGCTACCTGCGCTTCTATGAGACCGAAGTCGCCCCGGAGGTCTATGAAACCACCTTCGCCCGGCTTCTGTCAGAGGATCCGAACGAGTTTCACGGGCTATTGGCCTGTGTCGAGGACCAGCCTGTGGGGCTGGTGCATTTCCTGTTCCATCGCCATGCGTGGAAGATCGAGAATGTCTGCTACCTGCAAGACCTCTATGCCGACCCATCGGTGCGCGGCACCGGTGTCGGGCGTGCACTGATCGAAGCGGTCTATGATGCCGCCGATCAGGCCGGGGCACCGTCAGTCTATTGGCTGACGCAGGATTTCAATCACACCGCCCGCAAGCTCTATGACCGGATCGGCGTCAAAACGCCCTTCATCCGGTATGGGAGGGCGTGAAAATGCGACAGATCACCTGGGCCGCAATGCTGGCTGTGTTCACCATCAGCGGGTGTTCGGTCCCCATGACCCCAAACGCCCCACAGGAAGAGGTTGCGGCCCGCCGGGTCGCCCTGCCCGCCGCCCTGCCTCCGATGAAGGCGTTTGTCAGTTCGCAAATCACCCGCCCGACCCGCGCGAACAGCGTGATCGCCGGCGATTTTCTGGACCTGTCCTTCCAGTTGGAAAGCGGACGCCCGCTGCCGGTCCTGTCCCGTTTCGAAGGCCCCGTGACCCTGCGCGTCGCCAGCCCTGCGCCGTCTTATATGATGGCGGACCTGAACCGGTTGCTGGCCCGCTTGCGGATCGAGGCGGGGATAAACATTCATCAAGTGCCCGCCAATACGGCGGCTTCGATCACGCTTGAGGTCATTCCGAAGCGGCAATTGCAGCGCCTTGTGCCACATGCGGCCTGTTTCGTGGTGCCCAATGTCGCGTCCTGGCAGGATTACAAGGCGGCGCGCGGCACCGCGCGGCTGGACTGGACACGCCTGCGCACCCGCACCAAAATGGCCGTATTCCTGCCCGGCGACGTCAGCCCACAAGAGCTGCGTGATTGTCTGCATGAAGAGGTCGCACAGGCGCTGGGGCCGGTGAATGACCTGTATCGGCTGCATGACAGCGTGTTCAACGACGACAATTTTCACACCGTGCTGACCGGGTTCGACATGCTGATCCTGCGCGCCTTTTACGCGCCTGAACTGGCCTCGGGGATGAGCCGGGGCGAAGTTGCGGCCCGTCTGCCCGCGATCCTGGCCCGCCTGAATCCCGCTGGTGGGTTCGGAACGCCCCGGATGGGCGGGCGGTCCCCGGAAGCATGGAAAGACGCCATCGAAACCGCGCTGGGCAAGGGGCATTCGGCCACCCGGCGGCGTGACGCGGCCAGCACGGCGGTTGCCATTGCCCGTCGGATGGGGTGGCGCGACACGCGGCTGGCCTTCAGCCTGTTTGCCTATGGCCGGTTGCACATGCGCCAGAACAGCCGCGACGCCTTCGCCGCCTTCCGCGAGGCCGAAGCGATCTATCGCGCCAATCCGGAAACCGCTCTGCACGCCGCGCATATGGGGGTGCAGCTGGCCGCCTATGCCCTGTCCGCCGGTCATGCCGAGGACGCGATTGCCATCGTCAACAGCCATATCGCCCCGGTCATGCAGGCGGAAAACGCCGCGTTGCTGGCCACCCTGATGATGATCAAGGCCGAGGCACTTGACCTTGCAGGACGCGCAGGCGAAGCACAGCTTGTCAGGCTCGACAGTCTGGGCTGGGCACGGTATGGCTTCGGCTCGAACGAGCAGGTCGGCGCGCGGCTCAGCGAAATCGCTGCCATATCGCCGGGCTAGACGGAACGGGGCTGCCCTGACGGCCCCTTCGCAAGGGGTAAGGGCACATGCTGGTCATCGCGGCGCTGGTTTTCGGGGCATTGGTCGGGGGTCTGCGCGCCCGCAAACGCGGCGGCAACCGGCTGGACATTGCCCAATATGCTGCGGTTCACGCGATGGTTTTCGCCCTGGTTGCGCTGTTTGCCACGATCATAATCAACCGCTAGGACACCACGATGTTCCTGCCTTTCTTCGAAAACCTCCGCGCCAGTAAGGTTCCGGTTTCCCTACGTGAATTCCTGGCCTTTCTTGAGGCAATGAAGACCGGGCTTGTCACCTATGACATCGAAGGGTTCTATTACCTGGCCCGCGTCGCGATGGTGAAGGACGAACGCAATCTGGACAAGTTCGACCGCGCGTTTTCCATGACCTTCGAAGGGCTTGAGGCGATTTCCACCGAGCAGATGCTGGAAGTCGTCGATATTCCGCAGGAATGGCTTGAAAAGATGGCCGAGAAATTCCTGACCCCTGAAGAAAAAGCCGAGATCGAAGCCTTGGGTGGGTTCGACAAGCTGATGGAAACCCTGAAAGAGCGGCTGAAAGAACAGGAGGGTCGCCATCAGGGGGGCAACAAGTGGATCGGCACCGCTGGCACGTCACCCTTCGGCGCCTATGGCTATAACCCGGAAGGCGTGCGGATCGGGCAGGACAAATCGCGCCATCAACGGGCGGTCAAGGTCTGGGACAAGCGCGCGTTTCGCAACCTTGACGATCAGGTCGAGCTGGGCACGCGCAACATCAAGGTTGCCCTGAAACGCCTGCGCAACTGGGCGCGCACCGGGGCGCATGACGAGCTTGACCTTGACGGCACGATCCGCGCAACGGCCGAACACGGGTATCTGGACGTGAAAACCCGACCGGAGCGGCACAACGCGGTGAAAGTCCTCTTGTTTCTGGATGTGGGCGGCTCGATGGACCCGCATATCAAGGTCGTGGAGGAGCTGTTTTCTGCCGCACGGGCCGAGTTCAAGCATCTGGAATATTATTACTTCCACAATTGCCTTTACGAAGGTGTCTGGCGCGACAATGCCCGGCGCTGGACCGACCAGATCCCCACATGGGAGGTGCTGCGCACCTATGGGTCGGATTACAAGTGCATCTTCGTCGGCGATGCCTCGATGAGCCCCTATGAGATCGCCTATCGCGGCGGCGCGAACGAGCATTGGAACGACGAAACCGGTCAGGTCTGGCTTCAACGCGCGCGGGACCAATGGCCCGACAACCTGTGGATCAATCCCCTGCCCGAGCATCACTGGAAATACACGCAGTCGGTGCAGATGATCAGCCAGATCTTTGACGGTCGCATGGTGCCGATGACGCTGGAAGGGATCGAGCGTGGCATGAAAGAACTGGGGCGCTGAGCGACGGAAACCCGGATCCGGCACGTTCATTACCCAACCGGAAAAGGAACCATCGTGTTTTCATATCTCAAACGTATTTGGGCAGCGGCGCCGGTCGCGACGATCATCCTTGCCGTCGCCCTTGGGCTGAGCGTCTTTTTCGGGGTGCGCACCACTGCCAGCTGGATCTACTGGAACGATCCGACCCATATCGACCAGCCGATCGAAGGCTGGATGACCCCGCGCTATGTCGCCATGTCCTGGGACGTTCCACGCGATGTGATGATGGACGCGCTGCGGATCGGCAAGTCCGGGGAAGGCCCGCCCAATCTTGAGCGGCTTGCCGAGGCACGCGGTATCCCGCTGGAAACCCTGATCGCCGAGATCGAAGCCGCCATTGCCGCTCACCGCGCCGCACCTGTCGGCGAAAACGGCCAACGCGGCCAAAAGGCACAGTGATGACAACGGACGCGATCTTCGCGCTGCTGTCAGCCTATGGGCCCATGGTGGTCTTTGCCTCGGCGTTTCTGTCCTGTCTGGCGCTGCCGATCCCGACCTCGATCATGATGTTGGCCGGGGGCGCCTTTGCAGCCGCCGGAGACCTGTCCCTGACGAATGTGGTGCTGGCGGCCTTCACGGGCGCGGTGATCGGCGACCAGACAGGATACGCCATCGGACGGTTTGGCGGCGGAACGGTGCTTGACTACCTCGCGCAACGCCCGGCCAGACAGGCCGTCCTGTCGCGGGCGCGGCTGTTCGTCGACCGATGGGGTAGTGTCGGGGTGTTCCTGTCCACATGGGCCGTGGCCCCGCTTGGCCCTTGGGTGAACTTCGTGGCGGGCGCGACGGGCCTTGGCTGGCTTCGCTTCGCCATCTGGGACATTCTTGGCGAAATGGTCTGGGTCACGCTTTACGTCGGTCTGGGATACAGCTTCGCCGCGCGCATCGAAAGCCTGGCGTCCCTTATGGGCAATGTCGTGGGGTTGCTGGCGGCGCTGGTCGTCGCCGCGGCCATGGCGCTTTGGATCAGGGCGGTCCTGCGGGCAAAGGACCGGG